>JBCBDL010000080.1:0-16435 GCA_038529695.1 Pseudomonadota bacterium
GATTGGCCTGATCCCACTGGCATTGACAACGTTGCCTGTCCCGGCAATCGGCGCACCACAAAGCCTTAAGGCGCGTTTTGCCTCTTTGTCGGTTCTGAAACGTCAACCTGTCCGCCTTGCCGTTGGCCTTGGTGCGGTCTCACAGGGCATTATGGTGTTTCTCATGGTTCCGACACCCCTTGCGATGATCGGTTGTGGCTTCAGTGAAGCCACGGCAGGTGACGTCATTCGCTGGCATGTTGTGGCAATGTTCGCCCCCAGTTTCTTCACAGGATTTCTGATCAAACGATTTGGCGTGCAGCCGATTGCGATTTTTGGACTGGCCTTGCTGATGGCATCAGCCGTTGGGGCGCTTAGCGGTCTGACTGCCGTTCACTTCTATGGATCGCTTGTCCTTTTGGGGATCGGATGGAATTTCGGCTTTATCGCGGCAACAACGATGCTGGCAAATGCAGTGTCAGAGGATGAAAAGGCACTGGTGCAAGGTGCCAACGACACGGTGATCGCCCTGGTATCCACGATCTGCGCCTTCGCCGCCGGTGCAATTATCGCGGGGTTCGGTTGGGCGGTGCTTTCCTGGGGCGCACTTCTGATGTTGCTGGCGGCATCCGTCCTGTTTATGCAAGAGAGCCGAAAAATCGCGTAACATCCGGGAAATAGCAAAGTCATCATCGATCATCGCAACACCGCCAGTCGCGGTGGACAAAACCCCTTTTCAAACGCCCGAATCCCCCCTATACGGCAGCCTTCATCGGGCTCGGACACCCTTGGAGGCGGGCCCCTACATCGAAGGAAAGATACTATGGCTGGAAAGATCCCAGATCTGAACGCCAAGGTACGCGCGGGGACAGGCAAGGGGGCCGCCCGCCAAGCTCGCCGTGAAGGCGACGTACCTGGCATTGTTTATGGTGGCGGCGCAGATCCGCAATCCATCAGCATCCCATTCAACTACCTGCTGACCATGCTGCGCAAAGGGCGCTTCATGTCCACGCTCTTCAACCTGAAAATCGAAGGTCAGGAAGACGTGCGCGTGATCTGTCGTGGTGTGCAGCGCGATGTGGTCAAAGACCTGCCCACACATATCGACCTAATGCGCCTGAAGCGCACCAGCAGGGTCAAGATTTTTATCCCTGTTGAGTTCCTGAACGCCGATACCTGTCCGGGCGTGAAAAAGGGCGGTGTTCTGACCGTCGTGCGGAACGAAGTCGAACTCGAAGTGCTGGCAGGCGATATCCCTGAAAGCATCGTCGTCGATCTGGCCGAGGCGCAGATGGGCGATACGATCTCGATCAGCTCTGTCACGCTGCCCGAAGGCGCAACGCCTGTCATTACCGATCGCGACTTTGTCATTGCGAACATCTCTGCTCCACGCGCAGTGCTGGCTGATGATGAGGAAGATGGCGACGACGTCGCCGCAGATGAGGTGCCAACAGCAGCTGACGAAGAAGCTGAAGACGCGTAAACCGTCTCAAGAGACGATATGAAAGGGCACCCCCGCGGGTGCCCTTTTGCATTGATGGCTACGTTGACCGATCACATCAAATTTATGTTGGCGTCCGCCATTTTATGACACTCTGTCGTGACGACAGCAGAGGCCGCCATGAAAAAGCAACGCAAGCGTCAGCAAACAAAGAAAAAATCGCACCAACGGGCGGCGTTGACACCCGCACGCAAAACAGATCGGCGCGCCATGCTGCGCAATAGTCTGTTTCTTGCAGGCGTGGTTGGTGTTGGTGGTCTTCTGACCGCAAACACAGTGATGGCGACGATGGCAGAACATGATCTGACCCGTGTGGGTCAGGGCGTGCCCACAATCGTTCAGGTCCACGACCCGCAATGTACGTCCTGTCAGGAATTGCAGCGCGAGACACGCGCCGCATTGAAAGCCTTTGATGAAGCGGACCTACAATATGCGGTGGCCAATATCACAAGTGCCGCAGGCGCAGATTTTGCAAATATGTATGGCGCGCCTCATGTCACACTGCTGTTGTTTGATGGCGCGGGGGAATTGCGCGGCACTTTGAACGGCGTGCGTGCACGCAATGAGTTGCAGACCGCCTTTGAACGTCTGGTTGCATTAGACCGCTAGCGCTGCAGTGCGGCATCGGCTAGGTTGCAGACATGAAGTTACTTGTAGGTCTTGGCAATCCGGGCGCGAAATACGCGCAGAACAGGCATAATATCGGTTTCATGGCACTGGACCGTATTGCAGCGGACCATGGTTTCAGCGGATGGCGGTCCAAATTTCAGGGCCAGATTGCCGAAGGGCGGTTTGGATCCAGCAAAGTGACCCTTCTAAAGCCCGAAACGTTCATGAACCTGTCGGGGCAATCCGTGGGCGAGGCGATGCGTTACCTAAAGCTCGCAGCAGAAGACATCATCGTTTTTCATGACGAGATTGATCTGGCCCCCGGCAAGGTGCGCCTAAAGACCGGCGGCGGGCATGCAGGCCATAACGGGCTGCGATCGATCCATGGCCATATCGGGCCGGATTATGATCGTGTGCGTCTGGGTGTGGGTCATCCGGGCCATAAGGATGCCGTGCCGGGCTATGTCCTGCGCGACTTTCCAAAGGCAGATGCGGAATGGCTGGATGATGAGATGCGCGGGATCAGTGACGGGATCGCCGATCTGATCGCGGGGGATGGGCCCAAATTCCTGAATGCAATTGCCCTACGTGTGAATCCGCCGCGGTCGTCGACGACAGTATCAAAAACCAAAACAGTCAAACCTGCGCCTGCACCAGTGGTTGAGGATGATCGGTCGACCCTGCAAAAACTGGTGGACCGGTTTCGCTAGCGCCTGAACACATATCATCTGTCTTTCTGTTCCAGGCGACGGCATGCGAGGGGCTCGGCTCTCCGTTTATGGGGCGGCTCATACGGCTCTTGGCCGCGCGGGAATGGCCCGAAGGCATCGTGCGTGACCGCATTTTCAATTGGCCGGGCGATATCACACCGCGCGGTCAATCTGTAACCTTGCGCCTGGCAGGGGCGTTGCATGGGTTGCGGTTGCAAGGGCACCAGGTTTTGGACGATGTCTATCCACCCGCCGACGTCTCTGACGAGCAGCTGTGGGATGCTGTCAGGGCAACACTGATCAGCGACGCCGATACGATCAACCAGTGGCTTGATAGTGCGCCGCAAACGAATGAGGTGCGCCGGTCAATTACTTTGATTGCTGTGGGGCATTGGCTGACAGCGCGATACACGTTACCGATCCGCACATCCGAATTGGGCGCCAGCGCCGGATTGAACCTGAACTGGCACCGCTATGCGATGGTAGCAGGCGGGCGGACCTATGGCCCGGATGATGCGGTGCTGACCCTGACACCCGATTGGAGCGGTCCCCTGCCCCCCATCGACCCACCGCACGTTGTTGAACAGGCCGGGGTCGACCTGAACCCACTCGATCCGCGTGCAGATGCGCTGCGGCTGCAAGCCTATCTCTGGCCCGATCAGCCGCATCGGCTGGAACTGACGCGCGCTGCGATTGATGCGACCGATACTGCAGTCGATAAGGGTGATGCGGTGGACTGGCTCACCACCCGTCTGGACCATGTGCCCGGCCAGGTGCATCTGATCTACAGCACTGTTGCCTGGCAATACCTGCCGACAGACAAGCAAGCGGAAGGCACCGCAATGATCGAGGCTGCGGGTGCGAAAGCGACGGATGACGCACCGCTTGCCTGGTTCGGAATGGAAAATGATGGTGGCAATCCCGGCGCAGCATTGACGCTGCGTCTATGGCCGGGCGATCTGCGGCTGGATTTTGGGCGCGCAGACTTCCACGGCCGCTGGATCAACTGGACTGCGCCTTAGCGCGCCAGAACTCAACCTAAACGATAAAATGTCAGTAGCCTACACCCAGCCTCTGGAACCACGCCGCATCCTCCCTAAATAGTGGGGGTGGAGGGGCGATGAGGGAACGCGTCTATCAGCTCGAACCGATTGCACCGTTGCTGAGCAGTGACGGCATTGCGTCTACGTCGGCCATGTTACGGTTTGAATATTTTGAAGCTGGACCAAACACGGTGACAGTCCCGCCAGCCACAGAACACAACCTGGCCGTCAATTTCAGCGACACGGCGGTTGACATCGAATACCGACGCAACAACACATTGCACCAGCTACTGCTCGCGCCCGGCGGGATGGTCGCGACGCCTGCTGGCATCGCAACGAGTTGGCGCTGGCGGCAACCGGTGAAGGTGGGGCTGATCTGGGTGGATGCCGATATGATGCGGCAGTTTCTCGAAACGCAAGTGGGCGTCTTTGTGAACAAGGCAAGCCTGCGCGATGACATCGTGGTGGAAAATGACAGCATCTTTGGAATCGCCACGCGGATTAAGCAGGTCGTTGAACACCCCGAAATCGGTGCAAACGCGTTGATTGATGCGCTATCGCGTGCACTTGTGGTGATGATGCTGCGTCACCATCAGGCGCATGTCTACCCTTTACACCCGGCCAACAGCGATCTGGACCCGGGCAGGTTTCGCGCTGTCTTTGACATGGTCCAATCGCAGCTCGCGGATCGCGTCACACTGGAAGATATGAGCAAAGCTGCCGGGATGAGCCGGTCACATTTCGCGCAGGCCTTCAAGGCGCTGACGCATAAAACGCCGATGCAATTTGTGATGGAACAGCGGCTATATACAGCCCAGCGGCTGCTCAGGCGCTCTGCGCTCAGTATCGGGCAAATCGCCTCGCAGTCTGGGTTCGCTGATCAGGCGCATCTGACCAAGAAATTCAAAGCGCACTTTGGTCAGACCCCCAGCCAATTTCGCAAAACGCTTCGCGTTCAGACCATACCAAATGTGCGGCGGCTTGAGGCGTCAATGCCGCCGCACATCCGGGGAGAGATCGGTTAGTCACGATCAACGATTTCGCTGTCCAGCATGGGGCCGGTCACATCAGACCCGGCATGAAGTGCGACCATGACATTCCCGCCATGCCCACCGGACAGTTGCACTTTGACATCCGCGTTGGCGCCTGCAACGACAGGGCTGGTTCCCAAAAGCCGCGTGGGTTCACCCGCGCGCATCTGGTAGACCGCAATAATGCCATCGCCGGATGACCGCACCAGATCGACATTGATCGGGGATGATGTGCTTTGGACGCTGTCAATAAAGATGTGATCAAAGTCAGCAAGCGCCGCCATCGGTGCCAGGGCAATCCCGGCTGCGAGCATAAGTGATTTATAAGCCATTGTTTGATATCCTTTTCTTGCTTGGGCGGAATGATGTTCCACCGATGCATCTGATGTGGTGACGCCAGGTCACGTCACCTTGAACCTGCGTCCCTAGTTTTTGTCGCTCCGTCCAATTTGCCAGGTTTGCCCCATTGCAAACCAAAGTCGCTTCACGGCATTCTGGTCGCCACCGCAAAGGGAGTGACGATGCGAAGATTTGCAAAATGGGTCCTGCGCCCGCTGTTGATCCTGGCCCTGGTGCTGGGTGGTTTGGCCATTTGGAAGCGGGAAGAGGTGACGCGGCTGGCGGGCGTGCTGGATCTGTTTTCGGAAGAAAAGATCGTCAGCAACTTTTCGAACATGAACCAGATTTTCCTGTACCAGCCGCTGCCCAGCACGCGCGAGGCACCCAGCCCACTGCCACAAGGGGCACCCGCAGCACTCCCCCCTGAAGTGACGGATTGGGTCGCTGACCGTAACGTGACATCGCTGGTTGTGCTGAAAAACGGGGAGATCGTTTTTGAGGAATATTATCAAGGTACCGGACCGGAAGATGTACGGATTAACTGGTCAATCTCAAAAAGCTATCTTTCCGCCCTGTTCGGCGTGCTTTTGGATGAAGGTGTATTCGACAGCATCGCGGATCCGGTGATCAAATACGCCCCTGCTCTGTCCGGCTCTGCTTACGCCGACGCAACGATCAAAGACGTTTTACAGATGCAATCTGGCGTGACCTTTGACGAGGATTACCTGGATTTCTTTTCGGACATCAATCGCATGGGGCGGGTACTGGCGTTGGGGCGGTCCATGGATGACTTTGCCATCAGTCAGGATCAAAGTTTTGCAGAAGCCGGTGCGCGTTGGAAATACGTCTCTATCGATACCCATGTGATCGGCATGGTGATCCGCGGTGCGACGGGACGCAGTATTCATGATCTGATGCGGGAAAAGATACTCGCCCCGCTGAGCCTGCAAGCGCCCGCCTATTATCTGACCGACGGGTTTGGGACGGCGTTTGTGCTGGGCGGGCTGAACACGACGACCCGTGACAATGCCCGCTTTGGCCAGATGTTCGCGAATGGCGGACGCTGGAATGGGCGGCAGGTTGTGCCGGCCGACTGGGTGGCTGCATCGACCCGCGCAAGCGCCAAGACCGAACCGGGCAAGATCGGCTATGGCTATCAATGGTGGATCCCAAATGGATCAGAGGAAGGTCAGTTTATGGGTCGTGGCATTTATGGCCAATACCTCTATGTTGATCAGGTGAATGACGTCGTGATTGCCACGCATGGCGCTGACCGTCTATTCCGCGAACCGGGTGTCCACGCCCAGAACGAAGCCATTTTCCGCCTGATTGCAGAGAGCCTTTGATATGGAAAAAGACCCGTCCTTCAACGTCCTTGGCAGCGCTTTAGCGTCATGTTCGACCGAACCACTGACGGGCTTTTTTCGCAACGGCGCTTGCGATACATGCACGGCCGATCAGGGCAGTCACACCGTTTGCGCTGTGATGACAGAGGAATTTCTTGCCTTCTCAAAATATGTTGGCAATGACCTCAGCACGCCGCGGCCAGAATTCAACTTTGCCGGGTTAAAGGCTGGAGATAGCTGGTGTCTTTGCGCCAGCCGGTTCCTGCAGGCACATGAGGAAGGCTGCGCACCGCAGGTGAACCTACATGCGACACATGTGCGCGCGCTAGATATTGTGCCGATAGATGTGCTGCGCGCGCACGCGATGGAAGACGACCTGTCTTAATTCACCGTAATCGTGATGACCTCACTCATCACGGGTGGATCATGTGGCACATGCGTCCAGTCCCCCAACAGTAATTGTAACGTATGCGTCCCGGCTGGCAGGTCTTTGGTGACCTGCGTCTGACCGCCTCCGAAATGCACAATCTCATCGGTTGCCGGCAAGCCAGACTCCATGTCCAGCGTGTCTGGATCAGTGTTGATCAAAAGATGATGATGCCCGGTATTATCCATCTCAACATTGGCGGGTGCGATGCCCATCCCTTCAAGACCAAATATGATCGTTACCGGATTGCTGACGCTATCGCCGTCCGCTGGTGAAATAATGTACACCCGCGCATCATCTGGCGCAGCGCTGCGATGGCCATCAGCCAATGCTGCGCCAGCCATCACCATCAGGCCCGTTACGGCAGTCAGAATAGTTTTCATGATATCCTCCCATCTCAGCGTTGTTTCGCGATAGGGTAGAGCTAGTGCAAGCAAGGGGATGAGCAACAATGCCCCCACCCCACCCGTCGGTCATCAGGTTGCAGCATGTTGGCCTGCCACATGGCGTCCGGGGCGCGCGACGGGGCCGTGCCGGCGCAACATGTTTCCGAATCGGGCGCAGCGGACCAGACCGCGTCATTACGAAGCATCCCGACACCGGCGATAATCGCCTCACAAGACAGCAATTAGTTCCAGAACCTGCCGCTTTTAGAGCGAAAAGAGGGGATTCCCGGTATTTCACCACGGCATCAAACTGCCTATAGTCGCTTGATAAGCGGGCACAAACGCGCATTAAGTGATAAATTACTGGTTGGGAGGCCAATATTATGATCCGTTCCGAGCTCATCCAGAAAATTGCCGACGAAAACCCCCATCTTTACCAACGCGATGTTGAAAAGATTGTGAACACAATTTTTGAAGAGATTACAGATGCCATGTCCCGCGGGGACAGAGTGGAACTGCGCGGATTCGGCGCGTTTTCAGTCAAAAAGCGCGATCAACGCATCGGTCGCAACCCCCGCACAGGCGAGTCCGTCCAAGTCGATGAAAAGCACGTGCCGTTCTTCAAAACCGGCAAGCTGCTACGGGACCGTCTGAACGGCAATTAGAACCTGTTCTATTTCGGCGCGAAATGCGCTAACTGAGTCGTATGAAAACCATTCGTTATGCATTCTGGGCCATCGTCGGTGTTTGTCTGATCCTGATTGGACTGGCAAATCGTGAAATCGTCACCGTGCGCGCAATGCCAGAAGCTTTGGGCGACTTGTTGGGTTTGTCGCCTGACGTGCAGTTGCCGCTTTTCGTGGTCATTTTCCTTGGCGTGGGGGCCGGTCTGATGATCGGGTTCCTTTGGGAATGGGTGCGTGAGCATCGCATCAGGGCAGATGCCCGCGGCAAGAAACGCGAAGTTGAAAACCTCAAACGTGAGGTCCAGCAACTCAAGGGCGCAGCCGCAGGTGCGAAAAGCGACGATGATGTGCTGGCGCTGCTTGAAAAGACAGGCTGATGTCATCTGACATTCGGGTAAAGATTTGCGGGCTGCGCGACGCCCCCGCTATGCAAGCCGCTGTGGATAACGGCGCGACTTATGTGGGCCTGGTGTTCTTTCCAAAATCACCACGCAATATCAGTCTGTCAGATGCAGCGGTTTTAGCGGCGACAGTGCCCGTTGGCGTGGCCAAGGTGGGTCTGGTCGTCAATCCCGATGATGCCTTGCTAGACGACCTGACAACGCAGGTTCCGCTGGACATAATCCAATTGCATGGCGCGGAAACGCCAGAGCGGGTTGCCGAGATACGCAACCGTTATGGCTTGCCGATCATGAAAGCCGTCGGCGTTGGCGATGCTCAGGACCTCGCCCAGATAGACTGCTATGCAAAAGTGGCCGATCAACTTCTCATCGACACCAAGCCACCAAGGGGCGCGGATCGCCCCGGCGGAAATGGCGCACAGTTTGATTGGACCTTGATCGCAGGGCGGCGCTGGCCGGTACCCTGGATGCTTGCAGGGGGGCTGACGCCTCAAAATGTGGCTCAGGCGGTGGCGATCACCGGCGCGCGGCAGCTCGATCTGTCATCCGCTGTAGAGAGCACACCGGGGATCAAGGATCCCGACTTGATCAAAGGTTTTATGGATGCCGTCCGTGCAACTTAACCGATCATTCACCAAGCAAACGCATGTTGATGGAGATGAGCCATCTTCCCGTTCATATCTCGCCTGATCGTTGGCTGTATCAGATGTTTTCGGCCCAAGCGGCGCGTGATGGCGGCGTGATCCGGCGACAAGTGCGGGATGTAGAGCGACTGATCGGTCGCCAGATATTCGAGACAGAACTGCGGCGCCGGGGGTATTGCGCCGTCGAGAATGCCGGGCAGTATGTCATTTTTTGCAACTCCCAACCACTGCGTTTGATCAAGTGAGCAAATTCCTTTGAAGGAATTTGACAAGGCTTTTCGAAAAGCCTTGTAAGACCACATGCGACAGGCAGACGCTTTACCATCTCAGGCGAAGGCGGTAGTGCTGGCAGGTGCGAAAATTGCAGGTACTCTGATGGCGAACGATCTTTTCAACAGCTTCATGACCGGCCCCGATGAAAAGGGCCGTTTTGGTGATTTCGGGGGCCGTTTCGTGTCGGAAACCCTGATGCCGCTCATCCTTGAGCTGGAAAAGCAATATGAGCATGCAAAGACCGATGACAGCTTCTGGGCCGAGATGCATGATCTTTGGACCCACTATGTGGGTCGTCCCAGCCCGCTCTATCACGCTGAACGCCTGACAGAACATCTGGGCGGGGCCAAGATTTATCTGAAGCGGGACGAGCTGAACCACACCGGCGCGCACAAAATCAACAACGTGCTAGGCCAAATCATCCTCGCGCGCCGTATGGGCAAATCACGGATCATCGCGGAAACAGGTGCGGGTCAGCACGGTGTGGCCACTGCCACCGTTTGCGCCAAATTCGGGTTGAAATGCGTGGTCTATATGGGCGCCCATGATGTCGAACGTCAGGCGCCCAATGTGTTCAGGATGAAGCTGTTGGGCGCCGAGGTTGTCCCCGTGACCTCTGGTCGGGGAACGCTCAAAGACGCAATGAACGACGCGCTCCGCGATTGGGTCACAAATGTCCGTGATACATTTTATTGCATCGGCACAGTCGCTGGGCCGCATCCCTACCCCGCCATGGTCCGCGACTTTCAGGCCATTATCGGCAAAGAAACCAAAGAGCAGTTGCAAGCTGCCGAAGGACGTCTGCCCGACACGATCATTGCTGCGATTGGCGGCGGTTCGAACGCGATGGGGCTGTTCTATCCGTTCCTTGACGACAAAGAGGTGAACATCATCGGGGTTGAGGCCGGCGGGAAAGGTGTGAACGCCAAGATGGAACATTGCGCGTCACTGACGGGCGGCAGGCCCGGCGTGCTGCACGGCAACCGCACATATCTGTTGCAAGACGATGTCGGTCAGATCCTTGAAGGATTTTCAATCTCTGCGGGGCTCGATTATCCTGGCATCGGGCCGGAACATGCCTGGCTGCACGACATCGGACGTGCCGAATATGTCGCAATCACGGATGTCGAAGCGCTGGAGGCCTTCCAGCTTTGCTGCGCACTGGAAGGGATCATCCCGGCATTGGAACCATCGCATGCGTTGGCGCATGTTATGAAAATCGCGCCTGATCTGCCGGCTGATCACCTCTTGGTGATGAACATGTGCGGGCGCGGGGACAAAGACATATTTGCCGTAGCACAGCATCTTGGCTTTGACATGAAATCCTAATTCTACATGAATTCGGGCCTAAACTTTGGTTTAGGCCCATCTTTCATCAGTTTATCGCTCGTCCACTAAACCGAGGACCAATGGTGATGTGGTCGGGACTTTGCGACGACGTTTGGCAACGGCTCGCATGGTGCGGGCCGATAAGCCAAAGGATGAGCTGATGAAAAAGACCCTTCTTTCCACGACCGCCCTAGTCGCCATGACCGCCACTGCTGGCCATGCACAATCATTTGCTGACCGCATTTCGGATGCATTGGTTGCCGAAGGCTATGAGCGGATCGAAATCGAGGTTGGCAGCAGAGAAATTGAGGTCGAAGCTGTGCGCGGTGGTCGCGTACTCGAAGTGACTTACGATGCCGTGACGGGCGAAATTATCGAGCAGGAAGTCGAACCCTATGACGACGAAGACGATATCCCAATTGGGGTAACGATCGAATACGACGACGATGAAGATGACGACGACGATGAAGATGATGATGATGATGATGAAGACGAGGATGACGACGAAGACGAGGATGATGAAGAAGACGACGATGAGGACGAAGACGACGATGAAGACGAAGATGATGATGATGAAGACGAGGATGACGACGAAGACGAGGATGACGACGAAGACGAGGATGATGACGACGAGTAACCGACGTGTTATGGCACTGACATGATGAAACGAGCAGTCATCTGTCTTGCCCTTGCTGGGGCGCCGCTTGAAGCGGCGGCCCAGTCGATGCAGGATCACATCGTGCGGCAACTTCGTGAGCAGGGTTTTCGCATCACCGACATCCAGCCAACCTGGCTGGGCCGTGTCCGCATTTTGTCCAGTCGTGATGGACTGCAGCGCGAATTGGTTTTCGTCCCCAGTACCGGTGAAATCCTGCGGGATTATTGGGTCGATACCGACGACGATGAGGATGATCGTGATAGCGATGAAGGCCCCGAAATCTTCAATCCGGGTGGCGGCGGTTCTGGCGGTTCTAGCGGATCATCAGGTTCCGGCGATGATGGCGACGACGGCGATGACGATGACGATGAGGATGATGACGACGACGAGGATGACGATGACGACGAGGATCGCGACGATGATGACGATGATGACGACGACAATGATCGCGATGACGATGATGATGATGACGATGACGATGACTGACGCCGACTAATCTCGAAGGAGGCGACACACTCGTGAAACGCCAATGGCATGTCCTCGTCATTGTCTTTGTACAGGTGCTTTGCGCCTTTTTTTTCGTATCGCAGATCCTTGCTTCTGTTTTGGGCGTCGCTCCTGTCAGTTGGCAGGTGCATGAGCTTATTGAACTTGGCGCAGCGCTTGGCCTGCTTCTTGGCGTGGCACTTGGCTGGATTGTTCTGCGCCGCACCATGGCCCG
Source organism: Pseudomonadota bacterium (assembly GCA_038529695.1). Lineage (GTDB taxonomy): Bacteria > Pseudomonadota > Alphaproteobacteria > Rhodobacterales > Rhodobacteraceae > Yoonia. The sequence continues at coordinate 12,084 of JBCBDL010000080.1, forward strand.
CAATGTGGTCGTCGAAGATCAGCTGCGCGTCGCCTCGGGCGCGTTTCTTGATGTGATGGAAGAGCGCTTTGCCGCATGGGAACTCACTCCGGCCGAACGTGATGTGGCCCTTTTTGCGATCAAAGGCATGTCCACACAGGAAATCGCCGCCCTGCGCGAGGTCAGCGAAGGCACAATCAAAGCGCAGACAAACGCCATCTATCGCAAGGCTGGCGTGTCAGGTCGCACACAACTTCTGAGCCTGTTCATTGACGACCTGATGGCCGATGCCGTGCCAGCGTGACGAGGCTGTCGCAAGGTCAAACTGAGTTGCGCAACATTCGAAAAGTTGCAAAGGGTCTTGCGGTTTACGATCTGCTGCGAACCGATCTCTTATGTTCCGTTTATTGCGCAACTTAGTAATTTTGTTGCGCGCTGACCACAGTATGAATTCCACCCAAATTTACAATGTTGAGCGAATCTAACCCGTCCCCCTATTCAGCACTTCCCGATCATGACGGATCGGACCCTAGCGGTCAGAGGTGATCACTCTGCCGGTGCGGGCGGCGCTGCCAGCCCCGTATGCCAGGGCCGAGATGTTATTCGGGACGCCCGACAAGGCACCAGTCAATGTAGCTCATCTGGATAGAGCGGTAGACTACGAATCTATTGGTAGCGGGTTCGAATCCCGTCATTGAAACCAACGGTAAATGGGAAACCATTGAGGTTCGACTCCTCACCAGACGTCTTTGAAACGTCTTCCATACGGGTATCCGGGGTTGCCTCAGCAGGGGTGACCTGCCCGCTTGTGGCTGCCTTGGCGGTCGCAAAACGAACGGTCATCGCTGCTCTGTCCTTTTGGCGGCAGTTGGCGACAGCAGGCACGGCCTTTGGTCCGGCAACGGGCGATTTCGACCGCCCCGGCCCGCGCCATCGGTCCTGCCTGCCCGCTCACTTGTCTGCCCCCGATGGGGCATGGCGCGGGGCGGCCCCGGATATCTTTCACACCTGTCACCGATCCCCGGTGCAACCCAAACCAAACCCAAAAGGAGATCGCATTGCGACACCGATGTTAACCGCAAGAGAATGAAGGAGAAGAATGATGTTGCGGATACTTGATACACTGACTGGCCACCGGCGGCTGGTCCTGACCGAAAACGACCGGGCCATTCTGACGCGCAAAGGGCGGATTGTCGCCTTGCTGGGCGCAGGCGAACACCGGATCAAGCGCACCGACATGGTCGAGGCGCATACGCTCACATCGCCCTTCGTCACAGGCGCCAACGTAGACATGCTTCTGCGGGACGCTCCTGATCTTGTGGCAAAGCATCTGGTCGAAGTGCGGACCGGTGCAGCAGAGGTTGCCTTGGTCGCGCAGGACGCGCGGCTGATCTCGGCTGTAGCCCCTGACACGCGGCTGCACCTTTGGGCAGATGCGGGGCCTTTCGAGGTCACGCGGCACGATGTGGCTACCGACGTGAAAGTTCCCGCTGATCTGGCCAAGCGGCTGGTACGGGCACGGCTGACGGCGCTTTTGACTTCGGTCGAAGTGGCGGAAGGCCATGTCGGTGTCATGACCCTCGATGGTACGGCACCTGCATTGCTCGACCCCGGCTTGCACACGTTCTGGAATGTCGGGCCCAAAGTGGCGGTCAAGGTCGTGGATACACGGCTGCGGTCGCATGACGTGACGGGCCACGAGATCCTGACGCGGGACCGGGTGACGCTGCGGGTGAACCTCGCCGCCGACTTCCGGGTCGTGGACCCTGTGACAGCCGTCACCAAGGTCCGGGATTTCGAAGAGGCGTTGCACCGGGCGCTGGGTCTGGCCTTCCGGCGGACGCTGGGGGCGCTGACGCTTGATGCGCTTCTGGCCGACAAGGTCGCCGTTGACGAAGGTGCCGCAAACGCGGTCCGGGCGGAAATGGCTGCCTTGGGCGTCCAGGTGGGGGCGATTGCGCTCAAAGACGTGATCCTGCCTGGCGAGATGCGCGACATCCTGACGGCGGTTGTCGCTGCCGAAAAGGAAGCCGAGGCCAACGTCATCCGGCGGCGGGAAGAAACAAACGCCACGCGGTCGCTTCTGAACACCGCCAAGGTGATGGCGGAGAACCCTGTGATGCTGCGGCTCAAAGAGCTCGAAGCATTGGAGGTCATCGCCGGCAAGGTCGAGCGGCTGACCGTGCATAACGGCGCCGCTGGGCTGCTGGGCGACATCGCCAAATTGCGCGATTAGAACGGACCCATCCGAAGGCAACTTCGGGTGGGTTCTTTGTTGCTGATCAGTAAGGCCTTTCGATCCCCAGCGTCTCGGACAGGCGCGCCCAGGTCACGGCCTCGAACCGTTCGGGCCACTCCGCGCCAATCTCAGCAGCATATTCGCGAGCGCGGGGCAAAAAGGCGGCTGCATACGCCAGATGGGCATCAATCATCGCCCGCCGTTCTGGCACGGGCGGCGGCATCGAGGCCAGCAGCGCCTTCTGTTCCTCCGTGATCAGCCGGTTGAGATGCAGAATCCCACCCCGATTGGGCGCATCCGTCTCTGCAATCAACAAATCCACCAGCTTGTTACGCAGATGGAACACGCCCAGCACACCATTGATGTATTCTTCGCGTCCGGCGGCCAGATGCAAAAGCCCTAGGATGCGGATGAATTCCTCAACCTGATAAATGAAGCGTTCGGGGTCCGGGCTCGGGCTTGCCGTAGTCTCGGCCAGCGTTTCATAGATTCCATCATGATCGAAAAGCACCTTGAGCGTGCTTTGGGTATGCCCACGCATCTGCTCTGGTTTCAGGATGATCACATCGGTCCGGGTCCAATCCTCCGTGATCGCGTTGATCAGCACCGGCACCGCCCTGCGGTCCCACCACAGAACGATTTCACCTGTCCGCGCAACCGCCTCGCGCCAGATTTCGGCAACAGCGTCCGTCGCACCATCGTGAGCCACCATGATGAAATCGATATCGCTATAGGCATCGGCCATCCCGTTGCCATAGCTGCCTGACAGGAACAACGCCCGGATGCCGGGGGCATTTTGCACAGCCTTGGAAATGGTCGCGATAACCTCGGTATGGTTTGTCACGGGGTCAACACAACCGGCTCTGGCCGACCGACCCGGCACAAATCGCAGATGCGGACCGCTTCTGTGATGCCCATAAGTGCAAGATCACGGAAACTGGGCAGGACGTAAGCATCGGCACGGGCATAATCGACCTCATACCCCATGTCTTCAAACGCGGCGATGGACAGACGGCTGAGCGGGCGTTCAGACCCCGATAGAAAACCAGTAAGCAACTCATCCCCGAAAATCAGTTCGCGCCAATGCCCTTCGCGCGTCCCTGCCCCGCCAGTATTCGACAATGGCACCGCATCGCCACCATTCGCGTCAAGTTCCGTATATTCCCGGATGGACGCCGTGCCCGTAAACCGCGGGTCCATCGTCCCCGTCCCGCGGATCAGCCCCATCCGCGCCCAAAGCGTGCCGAAGCCCAAGACATGCGCCATTTCGTGCAGGATCACATCTTCAAAACGGCCCTCGCGTTCAAGCGCGGCAACATCGGCATTATCGAACTGCATAATCCCGGTCACTGGCAATTCACTACCCGGAAAGAGTGCCGTTGGCCCTGCCTGCCCCAGAATACCGGCCTCGCCATCGATATCCTCGATGGTGACGTCGATCCGTACACCGGTCAGCACATCACCATCCACGTCAATCGGCGCAAAGCCGGTATTGACCACCTGATCCCACCGTGTCGCTGCGCGCTCGAACACACTGCGTCGCTCTGCTGACATTCCATCGGTGAAATTCAAGGTGATCATGCTGTCGCTCCTATCTTTGGAAACATCCTCAACAGACCAAAGATAGCCCTCTTGCGAAACCGCACAATGTCTTGTCGGCATGTGATGGCTGGTCAGGCCGTGCATTGCGGGCTGTTTATTGCCAGCCCGTCTATGTGTGGCCCTACGACCCAAGCCCTAGCGCGCTGTTGTGGTCGTCAGCGACGTCAAAACGCACCGGGACCATCAGAAAGAACAGCACAAGTACGCAAGCGCCGCCCAGGCTGTAGGTCAGCGATGCGCCCAAAAGGCCGTAGCCAAAAGCCACAGCAATGGGTGCAAGGGCAAAGCCCCCTATAAATGAACAGATGAGGCCCGCAACGATGTTCAGATCACTTTTCATTCGTCCACACCACTTTGTTTCAATTGGCGGTCGTCTACGCAGCGGGCCATGTCGACGCCGATGGGAAGATGACCGGCAACTTCCCCGGTCGTGACGTCACTACCTTTGTTGCGCAGAGACATTGCGTCACAAAAACAAGGCGGCATCGGGTTCGTGCAACCAGCCAAAGATAAACCCGCCGCAATTGCTCGC
>JBCBDL010000081.1:0-16354 GCA_038529695.1 Pseudomonadota bacterium
ATGACGATCTTTCAGGCCCGCGGCATTCGCGGGCATGTGGATTGGCGACGCGTCTTTGCATTGCTGTGCGGGGCAGCGGTGGTCTTGCCTGCATCGGTCTGGTTCATTCTCAGCCTGGGCGACGGCACCGTGCGATTGGCAGTCTCTGGTATCGTTCTGGTCATGTCGCTGGTACTTCTAATGGGTTGGAGCCTGCCAGCCATGCGCGCGCCAGGGCATGTGGGCGTCGGCATAGTGTCGGGTCTGTGCAACAGCGCAGGCATCGGCGGTTTGCCGGTCGCCGCCTTCATGGCCGCCCAGCCGATGGACGCGGCCCGCTTTCGCGCAACGATGATCGTCTACCTGACCGGGCTGGACCTGATCACGATGCCGCTGCTTTGGGCGGGCGGATTGGTAACCTGGGAGACTGGTCTTGGCGTTGCACTTGCCTTTCCGCTCTTGGGCATCGGCGTATGACTCGGTGGGCGCCAGTTTCTGGCCGCGTCCCCTTCCACATTCCGGCGATTTGCGGTGATGTTGCTTCTGACGCTGTCCACACTTGGACTGCTGCGCGCAATGATAGGGATCTGACATGACATCACCGTTTCTCTCCACCCGCGAGGCCCAAGCCCCGCAAGACCTGATCGACCGGGCCAAGCGGTTCGGCGCTCCGCGTGTCGCTATTGCGCGCGCTGCCGCACCGCTTCCGATGGAGGCGGCTGAGGACGCGACGAAGGCGGGCATTATGATCCCGGTCTTCGTCGGTGAGGCGGATATGATCCATGCAGAAGCGGACAAACTGGACTGGGACATCTCGGGCTATGCCTTGCACGACACCACCGGAGAGGAGGAGGCCGGCCGCGTGGCGGCAGGTCTTTGTGGTGCGGGTGAAGCCGATGTGCTGATGAAAGGCCAACTCCACACCGACGTCTTTATGAAATCCGCCGTGAACCGCGATGCCGGGCTGCGCACCGGTCAACGGTTTGTACATATCTTTCACATCACCCACCCGGATGGCGGTCGTCCAATCCTAATCTCGGATGCTGCGGTAAACGTGGCCCCTGATCTGGAGACACGGCAATCCGCGATCATTGAGGTCAAGAAACTGCTGAACAAGCTCGGTAACGTCCGGCCCAAGATTGCGATCCTATCTGCCACTGAAAGCGCCATTCCATCTGTGCCCTCTGCCATGGATGGCAAGGCGCTTTCTGATTGGGCGGCTACGAATGTAGACGGGGTGGAGGTTTCGGGCCCGCTTGCCTTCGATCTGATTATGTCGCCTGATGCTGTCGCGACAAAAAAGCTCACATCTGATCCTGTTGCCGGACAGGCCGATGCGATCATTGTTCCGGATATCGTATCGGGCAATGCACTGTTCAAAGCCTTTGTTTATCTGACGGGCGGCTGCGCGGCCGGCGTTGTAACGGGAGCGAAGGTGCCGATCCTGCTGACCTCGCGCGCCGACCCTCCTGCGGCACGCATTGCCTCTGCTGCACTTGCCGCGATCAGTTGCGGGTTGCCCAAATGATCCTCGTACTCAACGCCGGGTCGTCGTCGCTGAAGATCGAGGCATTTGATGCCGCGCTGGGGTCGATCATTTCGGGGCGGGTGACGAACCTTGGCACGGTGGGTGAGCTGAAACTGGGCGATAGGACCACAGAAGTCGAAACACGCGATCATGCCGAAGCGTTACAACTGATGCTGGCCGCGCTGGACAAGGCTGGCTATCCGCTCATCGCCTTCTCAGCCGCCGCCCACCGGGTTGTCCATGGCGGCACGATCCTGACGCAGCCCGCGCGGCTGACACCGCCCGTGATCAAAACCATCGAAAGCGTCATTCCGCTGGCCCCGCTGCACAACCCAAACAACCTTGCTGGCATCTATGCGCTGCGTGAAACTGCCCCCGACATGCCGCAATATTGCAGCTTTGGGACGGCGTTTCATGCGACCAATTCCGATGTCGCCGTGCGTTACGCCATTCCGCAAACCCATCATGATGCGGGCATCCGGCGCTACGGCTTCCATGGACTGTCTTATGCCAATATGGTCGCCGATTTCGGGGACAAACTGCCCGAACGCCTGCTTGCCTTCCACCTTGGTAACGGCACAAGCCTGTGCGCAATCCGTAACGGACAATCCATTGCCACATCCATGGGCTATTCGCCGCTGTCGGGCCTGACGATGGGCACCCGGTCCGGCGATATCGACGGGGCCGCCGTGCTGCGCATGTCGAAATCGCTGGGCGAGGATGAAACGGACCGGATGCTCAACAAGAACTCCGGGCTGCAGGCGCTTGCCGGGGATAACAATATGAAGACCCTGCTGGAACGCGATGATGACGCGGCAAAGTTCGCCGTCGAGCATTTCTGCTATTGGGCGGCGCGCCATGCCGGATCAGCTATCGTGGCGATGGGTGGGGTTGACGCGGTCGCCTTTACCGGCGGTATCGGCGAAAATGCCGCCCCGATCCGGGACCGGATCATGGATCTGCTGGGGTGTTTCGGTCCTTTGCCCATCCATGTTGTTGTGGCGGATGAGGAAAAACAGATCGCTCGCGATGCATTGGCCCTGATGACGGAGGGGCGCTGAAATGTTTGAAAGCCTGCTGAACGCCACCGATCTCACCAGACAGGAATTCATCATCCTGACGGTGATCGTGGTGGTGGCAGGCATTGTGCGCGGATTTTCCGGCTTTGCGTTGTCAGCCATGATCATGGCCACCGCGGTTTTGATCCTGCCACCGGTTGAACTGTTGCCGATGCTGTGGTGGCTGGAACTGAGCGCATCGCTTTTGATGCTCAAAGGGGGCTGGGCGGATGCGGATCGCGGCACGGCCATTGGGTTGGTGATCGGGTCGACCGCCGGGTGGCCGCTTGGGCTATGGCTGACCGTCACGCTCCCGGTGGAGACATCAAAGCTGATCGCGTTGTTCATCATCATCGTGCTGGCAGCCTCACAACTCAGCAAGCTGAAACTGACCTTTCTGGCCACCAAACCGGGCCTTTATGGCACCGGCATCGTGGCCGGTATTGTCAGCGGACTGGCCCATGTCGGCGGCATGGTTGTGGCATTGTATGTGCTTGCCAGCGATGCACCAGCCAGGCAGATGCGCGGATCGCTCGTGCTGTTTTTGTTCCTTGGCTCGCTGACCTCCATGATCACGCTCCTGATCTTTGGGGTCATGGATTTCTCTGGCGTCACACGCGGCCTGATCTTTGCAGCGCCGACAATGCTGGGCGTCTATTTGGGGCAAAAGCTCTTTATCCCGTCGCTGGCGCGGTATTATCGCCCCTTCTGTCTGACGCTGCTTTGCGCGCTGGCGTTGGTCAGCATCGTGCGGACCCAAACGGCATGATCGCAGGATTGACACCGGCGGCCTTGTCTGCGCGCAGCAAGATACTGTTCCCCGGCGTTGTCGTTGCGGGCATGACCGCGATCACGGCCCAGTGGCTTGCCGAACATTACGCCACCCCTGCAATGCTGCTAGCGCTGCTTTTGGGCATTGCACTTTCCTTTTTGGGAGAAGAGGGCAAAACGGTCGAAGGGATCGGATTTGCCGCACGGACGCTTTTGCGGCTTGGCATCGCATTTCTGGGCGCGCGGATCAGCATGGAATTGACGGCACAGCTGGGTCTTCCGCTCGTCATGCTGATTATTGGTGCGGTCGTTCTGACCATCGGATTTGGACTGTTGGTGGGGCGGTTTTTCGGTTCGAAATGGCGGTTTTCGTTTCTGACGGCGGGCTCCGTAGCGATCTGCGGAGCCTCTGCAGCACTCGCAATCGCGGCAATCCTGCCCAAGGATGAACGCTCTGAACAGCGCCTGTTGTTCACGGTGATGGGGGTGACGGTCCTATCCACGATTGCAATGATCCTTTACCCGATCATCGTGAACCTGTTGAATCTGGGCGACTTGGCCGCTGGCGTTTTTCTGGGTGGCACCATTCATGATGTGGCACAAGTGGTGGGTGCCGGTTTTTCGGTATCCGAAAGCGTGGGCGACACCGCGACATTGGTCAAACTGATCCGCGTCTCTTTGCTGGCACCCGTCGTGATCATTGCCGCGCTGCTGATCCGCCGGTTCGCCACGCCAGATGAAGGCGGCGAACGCCCCCCGATCATTCCGGCCTTCGTCGTGGGGTTTCTGGTGCTTGCCACGCTCAATTCGCTGGGTTGGATTCCGGTTGCGATTGCTGGCCTATTGTCAGAGATGTCGCGCTGGCTATTGCTGACAGCCATCGCTGCCGTCGGCATGAAAACCAACCTCAAAAAGGTCCTTGCTGTCGGCGGTGCGGCTATCGCGCTCATCGTCACGCAGACCATTTTCATTGCATCACTCATCCTATCCGGGGTTTACTTCCTCACCTGATAGCCGCCTGAAAGGGAAGCCATATGTCACTTGATCAGCCGCCGCTTGATACATCGCCCAAAGTCTCGGACGAGGTGCGCAAGACGACCTGTTACATGTGCGCCTGCCGGTGCGGGATCAACGTGCATATGAAGGATGGCAAAGTCGCTTACATCGAAGGCAACAAGGACCACCCCGTCAACCAGGGCGTGCTCTGCGCCAAAGGGTCTGCGGGGATCATGCAGCACAATGCACCCTCACGCCTGCGCGCGCCGCTTCGCCGCGTTGGGGCGCGCGGGTCGGGTGAGTTTGAAGAAATTTCGTGGGACGACGCTTTGGGTCAGGCCGTCGATTGGCTGAAACCAATCCGTGAGAAGAACCCCGAAAAACTGGCGTTTTTCACCGGCCGCGATCAGTCGCAGTCGTTCACCGGCTTCTGGGCGCAAGCCTATGGCACGCCGAATTTCGCAGCGCATGGTGGCTTTTGTTCGGTCAACATGGCCGCCGCGGGCATCTACACGATGGGTGGTGCGTTTTGGGAGTTTGGCCAGCCTGACTGGGAGCGCACAAAGCTGTTCATGCTGTTTGGCGTGGCCGAGGATCATGACAGCAATCCGATCAAGATGGGGATCGGACGGCTCAAGGCACGCGGTGCCCGGATGATCGGGGTGAACCCGATCCGCACCGGTTATAACGCGGTGGCGGATGACTGGGTCGGGATTACACCGGGTACCGATGGGCAGTTCATTCTGGCACTGATCCACTGCCTGATGAAGGCAGGCAAGGTTGATCTGGACTATCTGGGGCGGTTCACGAACGCTTCGGTTCTTGTGAATGAAGACCCGAATTCCAACCAATTTGGCCTGTTCCTGCGCGATGCCGATGGCCAGCCGCAAGTAATTGACCGCAATACCGGCCAACTGGCCCCGTGGAATGGCGAGGGCGTCGAGCCTGACCTTTCCGCGACCTACCGCGATGCAGGCGTCACCCATCGCCCGGTCTTTCATCTGATGGCGGACCGGTATCTGTCGGATGAATATGCGCCAGAGGCTGTTGCCGCAAGCTGCGGCATTCCTGCTGAACGTATCCGCGCCATTGCTGCAGATCTGGCGCGTGTCGCTTTTGACGAAGCAATTGAGGTTGACCAGCCATGGACAGATTTTCGCGGCAAGAAACACAACAAGATGGTGGGGCGTCCCGTCAGTTTTCATGCCATGCGCGGGATTTCGGCGCATTCCAACGGGTTCCAAACCTGTCGCGCGCTGCATGTCTTGCAGATCATCCTTGGTTCTGTCGAAGTGCCGGGCGGCATGCGCTTCAAACCGCCCTACCCCAAGCCCGCCACTGCGCATCCCAAGCCGCATGGTAAAGTGACACCAGGGCAACCGCTGGATGGCCCCCATCTGGGCTATGCACATGGGCCTGAGGACCTGCTGCTGGACGAGGCAGGGGAGCCGAAACGTATCGACAAGGCGTATTCGTGGGAAAACCCGATGTCCGCCCATGGGTTGATGCATATGGTGATTTCAAACGCACATGCGGGTGTTCCCTACAAGATCGACACACTGTTCATGTATATGGCGAACATGTCGTGGAATTCGTCCATGAATGTCGGCGGCGTGCATAAGATGCTGACGGACAAGGATGAGAACGGCGATTACGTGATCCCGCACATCATCTATTCCGACGCCTATTCGTCCGAGATGGTGGCCTATGCCGACCTGATCCTGCCCGATACGACCTATCTGGAACGCCACGATTGTATCAGTCTGCTCGACCGCCCGATCTGCGAAGGCGATGCCGTCGCCGATGCGATCCGCTGGCCGGTGGTCGAACCTGATCGCGATGTGCGCGGCTTCCAGTCTGTCCTATGTGATCTGGGCGCGCGGTTGGGGATGCCGGGCTTTGTGAATGAGGATGGTTCTGCGAAATACGAGGACTATGCCGATTACATCACCAACCACATTCGCCGCCCCGGTGTTGGGCCTTTGGCGGGTTTCAGGGGAAATGGCGATGACCACGGTCGCGGTGAAGTGAACCCTAACCAGATCGACCGCTACATCGACAATGGCGGCTTCTGGATTGAACATGTCCCGGACGATTGCGCCTACTACAAACCCTTCAACGCCGCATATCAGGATTGGGCGGTCAAGATGGGGTTCTATGACGCGGTGCAGCCCTACATCTTTCAGCTTTACGTCGAGCCTTTGCGCAAATTCCAGGCCGCTGCCGAAGGCATTGGCGAACGCCAACCGCCGGAACATCTGCGGGAACGGCTCAAGCAGACGATGGACCCACTGCCCATCTGGTATGAACCGTTTGAGGATACGCGGATCGACCTGGACGAATACCCGATCCACGCCCTGACCCAGCGGCCCATGGCGATGTATCATAGCTGGGGCACGCAGAACGCCTGGCTGCGGCAGATCCACGGACACAACCCCCTTTATGTACCCACCAAAATTTGGGAAGCGAACGAGTTTCAGGACGGCGATTGGGCCAAAGTAACATCAGCGCATGGGTCGATTGTCGTACCCGTTGCGCATCAGGCGAGCCTGAACGACAACACAGTCTGGACGTGGAACGCCATCGGCAAACGCAAAGGCGCCTGGGCTTTGGATGAAAGCGCGTCAGAGGCGACCAAGGGGTTCCTGCTAAACCACCTGATCCACGAATTACTTCCGGAAAAGGGCGACGGGCTGCGTTGGGCCAATTCAGATCCTGTAACTGGTCAGGCGGCATGGTTCGATCTGCGCGTGAAGATCGAGAAATCCGCCATCCCGAACGAGGCGCAACCAGCGATGCCGGTCATCAAGTCGCCAGTGGGCAAAGGGCCTAAGGAACTGGATTGGAAGGTGGGGAAATGAGCGCCGAAACCTATCTGATCTATCTCGGCACGGTGCTCTTGTTTTTTGCACATCCGCCCGGTCCCAGTCAGTTGCTCTTCATTGGGGGATCAATGCAGCATGGGCTCGGACGCGCGATGCCGATTATGGCAGGCGACCTGAGTGCAAACGCGATTCAGATCGTTGTCGCAGGATTCGGTTTGGCAAGCGTGATCGCCGTTTCGGCAAGCGCCTTTATGGCGATCAAATGGGCCGGGGTGGCCTATCTGATCTGGATTGGCATCCGCATGATCCGCGATGCGACGCGTTCTAGAAATTCACGCCCTGCTCCGACCGGGAGGGCCTTGTTCCGACGCGGCTTTATGACTTCGGCAGCAAACCCCTATGCTGTGGTGTTCTTTGCCGCACTCTTTCCGCAATTCATCGACCCAACAGGGCCAATCCCTGCACAAGTCTTTTTACTTGGCATCACCTATCTGGTGATCGACGGCGCGATCTTGCTTGCCATGGGTGCGAGCGCCGCCCGTTTGGTGACAGCACTTGGATCGACTTTCCAAAAGTGGCTCAGCATCGTGTCAGGCATCGGTCTAATCGCCGCAGCAACTGCCATCGCTCTACGCGGCCAAGCGGAGCCTCAACGATGACCAACCGACACGTCCTGCTGATCATTGCGGCTTTCGTTACGCTGACACTCGGCAGTTTCATCTGGTTCATCGCCACATGGGACGCCGAAAAGGAACAACCAATTGGCCAGCTTGCGCCAGCAGAGATCGAAGGGGCCATCACATGACCCAACTCCCCAACAAAACAGAAAAGAAACTCGGCCTTGTCATCGACCTTGACACTTGCGTGGGCTGTCACGCCTGCGTCGTGTCTTGCAAGGGCTGGAACACAGAAAACTACGGCGCGCCGTTATCTGATCAGGACCCTTATGGCGCAGACCCGTCCGGCACGTTCCTCAACCGTGTACATTCCTATGAGGTGCAGCCGGATCACGGGGCCGCACAACTGATCCATTTCCCGAAATCCTGTCTGCATTGCGAAGACGCACCTTGTGTGACCGTCTGCCCCACAGGGGCCAGCTACAAACGCGCCGAAGATGGCATCGTTTTGGTCAATGAAAGCGATTGCATTGGCTGCGGGCTGTGCGCCTGGGCCTGTCCTTACGGTGCACGTGAGATGGACGCCAAAGAGGGGGTGATGAAGAAATGCACCTTATGTGTTGACCGCATCTATAACGAAAACCTGCCAGAGGAAGACCGCCAGCCCGCCTGTGTGCGGACCTGCCCGGCAGGCGCGCGGCATTTCGGCGATCTGGGCGACGAGAATAGCGATGTGTCGAAACTGGTTGCCGAACGTGGTGGATTCGACCTGATGCCGGAACAAGGCACAAAACCCGTGAACAAGTACCTGCCCCCGCGGCCAAAGGACGAGATGCCGGAATTCGACGTCCTGGCGCCATATCTGGAGCCTGTCGCACAAGACGGCGCAGGCTTTGCCCATTGGCTGGACAAAGCGCTGTCCGCCCTGCCGGGAGGTACCCGTTGAAACGCACAGCATTTCAACGTGTGTGGGAAAAGGTTTGGCATCGCCAAATCTGGCCCCACTCAATTCTATTGATCGCGAAGGAGCCTTAACATGCATCCTGCACCAAGTGTCATCATTTTCACCACGTTTTCCGGTATCGGCTTTGGATTGCTTTTCTGGCTTGGGATCGGGGCGCTTGTCCCGACGGGGCTATCCGCTTTCATCTGGTTTGCAATCGCTTACATCGCAGCAGTGGGGGGCTTACTTGCCTCGACCTTTCACCTTGGACATCCCGAACGCGCCGTGAAGGCCTTTAGCCAATGGAAGACAAGCTGGCTGAGCCGTGAAGGTATCTGCGCAGTTTTCACGCTGATCGTGATGGCAATCTACGGGGCGGGGCTGGTCTTTGCCGGCACCCGCCTTGGGCTACTGGGCTGGATCGGCGCATTTGGGGCGCTCGGCACGGTATTCACCACCTCAATGATCTATGCGCAGTTGAAAACGGTCCCGCGCTGGCGGCATTGGAGCACGCCTGCCCTGTTTCTCGTCTTGTCACTTGCGGGGGGTGGTCTGCTTGCGGGCCGCGTGACAGAGGCGTTGATGCTGTTGATCATCGCGGCCGGGCTACAGCTTTATGCATGGATAACGGGTGATACCCGGCTTGAGGAATCCGGTACCGATATGGCGACCGCTACCGGGCTGGGACATATCGGCAGGGTCCGCGCATTCGAACCACCGCATACCGGCACCAATTACTTGATGCGCGAGTTTATTCATCAGGTCGGACGCAAGCATGCGCAACAATTGCGTATTCTGGCCCTCGTCCTTGGCTTTGCGCTGCCCGTGATCCTGATGCTGATGCCGTTTAGCCATGTACTGGCAGCACTTGCCGTGCTCAGCCATATCGCAGGTGTTTTGGCGCTGCGCTGGTTATTCTTTGCTGAGGCGGAACATGTGGTCGGCTTCTATTACGGCAAACGATAAACCAAAGGCCCGCGCTGCATGCGGGCCTTTGCGCCAATCATCTTCGAAAACTCTGGCCTCAGGTGCGAATACGCTGTTCGGTCTCTGCATCGAACAGATAGATGCGGCTTGCATCGATGTTGATGCCCACTGACGCCCCTTCGACAGAGCGTTCATCGCCGCGTTCTTCGACCACAACCCGTTCGCCCGTCGCACTTGTCAGATATGCGAACGAGACGCCGCCGAGGCTTTCGGTCAGTTCCACCTTGTGCGTATCCCCTGCCGGATCAATGGTGATATGCTCTGGCCGCGCGCCGACGCTGAGCGCTTTGCCCTCATAGGCCGCGCTGACAAGACCCTCGAATTGCTTGCCCAGACCAGGCGCATCAACGCCGCCGCCTTTTGCCGTCCCGCCGACAAAATTCATCGCTGGTGAGCCAATAAAGCCTGCCACGAATTTGTTGTCAGGATCACGGTAAAGGTCCATTGGCGCGCCAACCTGTTCGATGTTCCCTGCGCGCAGCACCACGATCTTGTCGGCAAGCGTCATCGCCTCGACCTGATCGTGGGTCACATAGATCATTGTGGCACCAATTTCTTTATGCAGGCGCGCGATCTCGACCCGCATTTCAACGCGCAACTCGGCATCGAGATTGGACAGCGGTTCGTCGAACAAAAACACCTCTGGCCCACGCACAATCGCCCGCCCGATCGAAACACGCTGTCGCTGCCCCCCCGACAGGGCCGATGGTTTGCGGTCCAGATATTGTTCGAGCTTCAGGATACGTGTCGCCTCGGCCACCTTTTCGTCGATCTCGGCTTTCGGATGACCGTTCATCTTCAGGCCAAAGCCCATGTTATCCTTGACCGTCATATGCGGATAAAGCGCGTAGGTCTGAAACACCATCGCCACACCCCGTTCTGACGGGTCCATCCGGGTCACGTCCCGGCTGCCGATATGCATTGATCCTTCGGTCGTTTCCTCAAGCCCCGCAACCATGCGCAACAGCGTGGATTTCCCGCAGCCCGACGGCCCCACAAAGACGCAAAACTCCCCGTCATTGATTTCAAGATCGACACCGTGAATAACCTGCACGTCGCCGTAGCGTTTGATCACTTTGTTCAGCGTAACACCGGTCATGGCTCTGAAATCCTTGTTGCTTCATTTTGGTCATAGTCAGGAAAGCTCCAATTGCGGGCATCCCTGGCGATTTTATTGGCTGTCTCGCGCAGGACAGGTACGTAGCCTTCCAAGCCGGCAAGGTTTGTCCGGCCTGTTGTACTGGTCACCGACAAGGCACCCAACACCCGCCCGCTGTCCGCCAGAATGGGGACAGCCACGCAAATGATCCCAGGCTCGTGTTCTTCGCGGTCAAAGCCGTAGCCATTTGCTTTGATCTTTTGCAATTCGTCATGCAGTGCAGCGGGGCTGGACAGCGTGTGCGCCGTAAAGACATGGAATGACTGCTGTTCGATGATGCTGTCGGCGATCTCAGGATCGGTGAAGGCCAGCATGACTTTGCCGACACCCGTGCAATAGGCAGGACCAACCTTGCCCGCCTGGCTGTACATTTGCACTGGTTTTCCGGCGTTGCGTTTATCGATGTAAAGGACCTGCGCATTATCCAATTGCGCCAGATGCACTGTCTCACCCACAGCCGCGCTGAGCGCATCGACATGCGGGCGCGCGACAGGTGCCAATGTGGATTGTTCCCAGGCCGCATGCGCTAGCCGGACAAGCCGTACTCCCGGCGCATAGGTCTGACGCTCTGGGTCATAGCACAGCATCTGCTGATTGGTCAGCGTCTGGACAAAACGATAAAGGGTCGGTTTGGGAAAGGCGGACCCCGCAAGCAGTTCGCTGAACTTCACAGGCCGCCCGAAGGCCGCCACCTGATCCAGCACTTCAAGCGCTTTGCCGACTGTGCCGTCTCCGGTCACGCGTCCCATTTTTCCTCCCCATGTCCTTGGCGGCTTTTGACACCGATCTCCTCTCCGGTGCAGCCTTGGACTGTTGACAAGGCTAGCCGAGTCGCGGTTTAGTATCAACATCCAAAACCAAGTTTCAAATAATGAAACAAGGGTAACATACGGAAGCATACTGGGAGGACACCATGCATTCCATTTTGAAAACGTCGTTCGCGGCGTTTGTTGCTGCTGGCGTAACCGCGCAAGTGGCGTCTGCCGATGGCCACGCGCTGTCGGGTGAGTTGAACATTATCTCGGACATGTCGAACCCTGCGCCCCGCGCTGTAATGGAAGGTCTTGCCGCTGACTTTGGCGAATTGCACCCGAACCTGGAGGTTAACCTGACGATTGTTGACCGCGAGGCGTGGAAAACACAGATCCGCAACGCGCTGGGTGCCAATCCGCCCGACGTGGTGAACTGGTATGCCGCGAACCGGATGCGTCCTTACGTGGATGCGGGCCTGTTTGCTGACATTTCTGACCTTTGGGCTGAACCTGAATTCGAGGCACTTGCATCAACCAAAGGCGCGATGACGCTGGATGATGCGCAGTGGGGCGTGCCTTACACCTACTACCAGTGGGGCGTTTACTACCGCAAAGACATCTTTGAACAGTTTGGGCTGGAAGAACCCACAACCTGGGAAGAAGAGAAAGCAAACTGCCAGACACTGCTGGACAATGGCATCAAATGCTACACCATCGGCACCAAGTTCCTTTGGACGGCTGGTGGCTGGTTTGACTACATCAACTCCCGCACCAATGGCTATGATTTCCATATCGCACTGGCCCGTGGCGAGATTGAATGGACAGATGATCGCGTGCGTCAGACATTCGCCAATTGGCGCGAGCTGATCGATATGGGTGCGTTCATCGATGATCACCAAACATATAGCTGGCAAGAGGCCCTGCCCTTTATGGTCAACGGCGAAGCCGCGGCTTACCTGATGGGCAACTTCTCGGTCGCAGCGTTCCGTGACGGTGGCCTGACCGATGATCAGTTGGACTTCTACCAGTTCCCGGTGATCAACCCTGACGTCGATTTCGCAGAAGACGCACCAACGGACACATTCCATATCGCATCCGGTGCCCAGAACATGGACGCGGCCAAGGAATTCCTGCGGTTTGTAACCTCGGCAGAGGTTCAGACAGAGATCAACGCCGGTTCCGGCCTGGGTCAGCTGCCCGTGAACGCCAACGCATCAATCGATGATGACAAGTTCCTGGCCGAAGGCTTTGAGATGCTGTCAAACAACGCAGGCGGCGGCATCATGCAGTTCTTTGACCGCGATTTTGACGCCGAAATGGCATCGGTCGGCATGGAAGGGCTGCAGGAATTCATGGTGTTCCCCGATAACCTGGACGACATCCTGGCCCGTCTCGAAGAGACGCGTCAGCGGATCTACAATTAATCCATAATACGGCACCCACCCTTTCGTAGGGTGGGTGCAACCCACCACCGCAACGCATCCGCAAGGCGCACCCGCTTTTCGCATGTGTTGACCCCGTCAGAGAGGCAGGACCATGACCACAACCGCCGCCCCCGACACCCAACTAACCGCCCAGCGCGGCTGGTACAAACGCAATGAAATCGCGATCACACCCTGGCTGTTCCTGCTGCCAGCGATGCTGTTCTTTGCGGTCTATGTGATCATTCCCATCGCGCAGTCTTTTTGGATCTCATTCCATGAATGGGATGGTCTGGGTGAGAAAACCTGGGTCGGTACCGCCAATTATGAGCGTCTGCTGGGCTGGGGCGACCAGAATATGGATCGCAAGTTCGAAACCTCGTTTTGGAACAACCTCAAATGGTTGGTCCTATATCTTCTGGCGATCCCTGCTGGACTGTTCATTGCCTTGTTTCTGAATCAGACCGTGCGGGGCATTCGCCTTTATAAGTCACTGTTTTTCTTTCCGTTCGTGATCTCTCAGGTCGTGGTCGGCCTTGTCTTCAGCTGGTTCTACCTGCCACGCGAAGGATTGCTGAATGCGATCCTCGGTTTCTTTGGCGCGGGTCCTGTCAACATCCTCGGTGACCCGACCCTTGCGACCTATGGCATTATCGCCGCCGGGCTGTGGCCGCAGACCGCCTATTGCATGATCCTTTATCTGACGGGGCTAAATGCAGTCGATCCTGAGCAGGTCGAGGCCGCGCGTCTGGACGGTGCAAAGGGTTGGAAGATGCTGTGGTACGTGATCCTGCCGCAACTCAAACCCGCCACTTTCATTGCCTTTGTCGTCACGATCATTGGCGCGCTACGGTCCTTTGACCTGATCAGCGTGATGACGAATGGCGGGCCGTTTGGATCAACGCGGGTCTTGTCCTTTTATATGTTTGAAGAGAGCCTGTCAGAATTCGGTTTCCGCATGGGATATGGCGCCGCCATCGCGGTTGTCCTGTTCTTCATCATGCTCGGTTTCATCGTCTACTTCCTCTGGTCGATGTACCAAGAAGAAAAGGGGGCACGCTGATGTTTCCGACACCCCTCGAAAAACGGCCCCGTTCGGCACAGATCACCTATCAGGCATTTTTGCCACTGGCATTGATCATCTGGCTCTTGCCACTGATCGCCGTCGCGAACTTTTCCATCAAGCCCGAAGCGGATTTCGTCAACGGCAATTACTGGGGCATCCCCAGCAGTTTCGAAGCGCTGTCGAATTACGGCAAGGTGTTCTTTGAATCGAACATGCCCCGTTACTTGTGGAACTCTCTACTGATCACAGTGCCGACTGTGATCGGGGCGGTGGCTCTGTCTTGCATGGCGGGGTTTGCGCTGGGGGTCTACAAATTCAAAGGCAACTTGCTGATCTTCTTTATCTTCATTGCTGGCAACTTCGTCCCCTTCCAGATCCTGATGGTGCCGGTGCGCGATCTGACCGTGAATCTGAACCTCTACGATACAAAGACAGGTCTCGTCCTGTTTCATATCGCGTTCCAAACCGGGTTCTGCACGCTTTTCATGCGCAACTTCATCCGCGCCTTACCGTTTCCGCTTATCGAAGCAGCCCGCGTCGAGGGTGTTTCCGAATGGCGCATCTTTGTCTATGTCGTCCTGCCGCTGATGAAGCCTGCGCTGGCCGCCTTGGCGGTGCTGATCTTCACCTTCATCTGGAACGACTATTTCTGGGCCGTCGTCCTGACCCAAGGACCAGATGCACAGCCCGTGACCGCAGGTATTACCGAGTTCAACTCGCAATTCCGCGCCGCCTATCATCTGATGAGTGCCGGATCGATCGTTGCAGCCCTTCCACCTGTCATCATGTTCTTCCTGATGCAAAAGCACTTCATCGCAGGCCTCACGCTCGGCGCCGTAAAGTAAGACCACATGAACAGGACCTATCGCATAGACGATGGCCGCCAGACGCTTGTCCTGGCGGCCCGCAACGACCGCCTGCCAGAGGTAGTCTATTGGGGCGCATGCCTGCCTGCGGGGGAAAACCTCGAAACGCTGCATGCGGCCCATGTGATTGATGTCACTGGCGGGATGCTGGACGAGAACCCGGATCTGTCGATCTGCCCCGAGGCGACACGCAGCTTTCCCGGTCAGCCCGGGCTGATCGTGCGCGATACGGATGGCACGCCACTCCTGCCAAAGTTCTGTTTCGAAAGCGTGGAGCAGAACGGCACGTTAGAGCTGACCTACAGCGACAAGGCGAATGGCCTGACCCTGACTGTCACTTTCGTCTCGGACCTTGAGACGCATATCATCACTTGCCAGACCACGCTGGACGCGACCCGGCCCGTGCATCTGCACTGGCTTGCGGCCCCAGTGTTGCCAGGCCCACAGCAATCGGATGAGATGATTGATGTCTCAGGCCGCTGGTGCGGCGAATTCCAACTGTCTCGCACCGCGTGGGCACCTGGCATGCGTTACCGTGAGAACCGGACGGGTCGGACGGGGCATGAACATTTCCCCGGCCTGGTCATTCCCTGTCGCGGTGCGACCAATACCGAAGGGGAGGCCTACGGCTTCCACTACGGCTGGTCCGGTGGGCACAAGATGATCGCCGAAGAACTACAGGACGGCCGCCGCCAAATCCAATGGGGCCATGCTGCACGGATGGAGACGGAGGCCGCAACCCAATTCAAAACTGCCCCGCTTTATATTGCCTATTCTGACCGAGGCCTGAACGGCTGCGCCGTCGCGTTCCAGCGCCACCTGCGCGACCGGATCGTCACATGGCCCAAACCCAGCGCGCCCCGCCCCGTCCATTACAATTGCTGGGAAGCCGTTTATTTCGACCACAAGCTGCCCGTGCTTCAGGATATCGCAGATCGCGCCGCAGAATTGGGGGCCGAACGTTTCGTGCTGGACGATGGCTGGTTCGGCAATCGCGATGATGACACGCGCAGCCTGTCGGATTGGGAGGTTGATCCGCGCAAGTATCCTGATGGCCTGCACCCGCTGATCGACCATGTCCATAACCTTGGCATGACCTTCGGCATCTGGTTCGAGCCCGAAATGATCAACGAAGACAGCGACATCCACCGCGCCAATCCGCATTGGGTCTTCGGGGCCGAGGATCAAACACTGGGCCGTCAGCAGAAGGCGCTGAACATGGCCCTGCCAGAGGTCCGGGACTTTCTTTATGACAGGATGTCGGCAATCCTGCGCGATCACCATATCGACTATATCAAATGGGATCATAACCGTGTGCTACCCATGCCCGATGCGGCGCAGACCCGTGGGTCTTATGCCCTGATCGACCGGCTGCGCGCCGATTTC
>JBCBDL010000082.1:0-16243 GCA_038529695.1 Pseudomonadota bacterium
TTCTCCCGCACCCTTTTCAACGACAGTGCGTGCAAATTCGACCGCATCAATACCCGTCGCGCGCCGTCCGCCATGGGTAAATATCTCCCAACGTCCGGGTGCCACGGTCTTTGCGTCAATCGCCACGACAATGCATTGCGACCCAAACCGCATCGCGGCCTCGGCCACGACATTCGGGTCGGCCACTGCAGCGGAATTGAAGCTGACCTTATCGGCACCCGCCAGCAGCAGGTTACGCACATCGTGATGGGTCCGCACCCCGCCGCCAATCGTCAGCGGCATGAAACATTGCTCTGCCGTGCGGGTGGCCAGATCGAACATCGTGCCGCGGTTTTCCTCGGTCGCCATGATGTCGAGAAAGCACAGCTCATCCGCGCCTGCCGCGTTATAGGCGATGGCGGCATCCACCGGATCGCCGGCATCCACCAGATCAACAAAGTTGACACCTTTGACAACGCGCCCCTCGGCGACATCAAGGCAGGGAATGATCCGTGTCTTCAACATGGCGTGATCCTTAGGCGGATTGGGCAGCAATGGGAAGAGGGGGGTGATATGCGGAGTCTACTGGAAATGGGAGCACGCAATGAAATACCTCATCACAACCGCCCTGATCGGGCTTTTTGCGACACAAGCAGCGGCGGAACTGGTGTCAAAGCCGTCCGGCAAATCGGTCGCCGAAACGATGGACGCGCTGGAGGCCGCGGTCAACGGCGCAGGCGCCACGGTTTTTGCACGCGTCGATCATGCGGCAGGTGCGGCATCGGTTGATCTGGAGATGCCAGCGGCGCAATTGCTGATCTTCGGCAACCCGCGTCTGGGCACGCCTGTGATGAACATGGATATCGCAGCCGGGCTGCAATTACCGCTGCGCGTATTGGTGCATGAGACCGAAGATGGCGGCGTTGCCGTCAGCTATGAGACGGCGGAAACGCTGCTTGATGGGCTAAGTGTGGATATGGGGGCTGAGGTCATCGGCCGCATGAACGGCGCACTGAATATGCTGACAGATAAGGCGGTTACGCCGTAGCTTTTGCAACCCGCCACAAGGCATTTCGCACAATGGCGATGTGAAACGGCATGATCGCTGCGAGGTATAGTCGCCCCCCGATATTGTGGGGCGACACCCATGTTGCCAGCGTCACCAGACCATCCTGCGCCATAACCGACACCCTGAAATCCAGATGTTTGTCGTCAAAACCGGCGACCAGCTCTGTCTTCGTGTCCATTTCAACAGGGAACAGACCCACTTTGTCAGGCGCGTCAGGCCCTTCGTTATCCAGACCAAAAGGGGCCGTGATAATCCCACGGATCACCACCAGAAACTTGGCCCAGCCAGGAAAATCGGTGATGATGTTGGCGGCCTGTCTTGGCGTCATGTCTGCAGACACAGCATAACAATCCAGAAAGTCACGCGGCGCGCGCCGCTGATGCAGCACACTGTCTGCCGGGAGATCCACGGCACTGACCCGGCTCATGCGTCAGCCTTGAGCATCTCTAATGCCCCGCCCAGATCAATCGCGCCGTCATAAAGCGCCCGGCCCGAAATCGCGCCTGCGATCACGCCGGTCGCCTTGAGCGCCGCAAGATCGGCCATCGATGACACACCGCCCGATGCAATCACCGGTATATCGACCGCCTGCGCCAATGCCGCTGTCGCATCGATATTCGGCCCCTTCATCGCCCCATCACGCAGGATGTCGGTATAGATGATCGCTGCAATCCCTGCATCTTCAAAGGATTTGGCAAGATCGGTGACCATCACATCGGTCTCTTCCGCCCAGCCCCGCGTCGCAACCCTGCCATTGCGCGCATCAAGACCAACGGCGACCTTGCCGGGAAAAGCCTTTGCGGCGTCACGCACCAGATCGGGGTTTTCGACCGCGACAGTCCCTAGGATCACGCGCGCCAATCCCTTGTCCAGCCAGCGTTCAATCGTAGCCATATCGCGAATGCCACCGCCCAGTTGGGCGGGCACAGGGCAGGCGGCCAGAATCGCCTCAACCGGCGCGGCGTTGACCGGCGCGCCGGCGAAAGCCCCGTTCAGGTCAACCAGATGCAGCCACGCGCAGCCAGCTGCGACAAATTCCTTTGCCTGTGCGGCCGGATCGTCATTGAATACGGTGGTCTGATCCATATCCCCATGCACCAGGCGCACGGCGTTGCCGTCTTTGAGGTCGATGGCGGGATAGAGGATCATATTTTGGCCTTTCGCGTACTTCGACCTGTCTTTACGCCCGCTTGGTCATCAATTGCAACGCAGCGTCACGCGATCAGCAGACTTGATTGCCTGCGGCGGAAACGCGCATGCTGAGATCAAACGACTGGGAGGATCTGATATGAAAACCGTGGCTATTGCTCTGGTAACTTTGATTGCGTCTGCAGCAACCGCTTTCGCTGACCCACTTGAGGGACGCTGGCAAACCGCGCGCGATGACAACGGCAATTCCGGAATCATTCAGGTGGCGCCTTGCGGAGCGGCGCTATGCGGCACGCTGGTGCAATCCTTTGACGCCGGTGGAAATCCGATCTCGACCGAATTTGATGGTCGGCTGATCATCTCCGAAATGGTCGCCCAGGGCGGTGGCGCATATCGTGGCAAGGTTTACGCACCTGACCGGGATCGCACCTATAATTCGCGCCTGCAATTGAGCGGGAACTCCCTTTCGGTTTCGGGCTGTGTTCTGGGTATCTGCCGAAGCGGTGGGACCTGGACGCGTGTGAACTGACGTTCGACATTCCGGCTGCCTACATTGCCCGCTTTTGGGCCTACGCGTGTCAATCAATATCGGCCTGCCCAATGACTTAGACTTGCGTGATTGTCGCGAATAGATCAGGCCGTTGATGCGTAAAGCCCATACGACACCACGTTTGGGCTTTTTTTGAAGTAGGCCGCCTTTGGACAATTCACGTATTCATTCGATGCCAACCCGTGCGCATCTCATTCTATTCTGGACCGGGGCCTTTTTTGCTGGTTGGGTCGCGCTTTTTTCGTATGTCGCGCATTTGATGGGCCAAAATCCTGGCCTGCCATTTGAGGCACCCCCTTTGCATTTGCGCACGATTGCAAGCCTCTATGCCGGTGGCATGGTCATGATGCTGCTGTCCGCGCGTGCCACCACGCTTTCAGCATCTCGGATTTCGGTTGTGGTGGCTGGTCTGTTCACCGGGTTCCTGATGCTTGTATCAATTTTGCATCTGGGCATGTTCGATTTCGCCGTGCCGAAACCAGACGGTCCACTTTGGGGCATCTCATGGCTGCCTTTGCCATTTCAGGTGTCTTGGTTCTGGTTCGCCCTCTACGGCCTGTGTCCGGTGGTTGTGGCCATTTTGATCCGCCGCCATTGGCATGCCGCGCAAGGGGCCCGCCACGATCCGCTTCCGATTGTTTTGCGCGCTGTGTTGGCCTCGCTTGGCCTGTGTGGCGGCACTTTTGCACTGACATTGCTCGTCACGCCGCAGATTGGCGAGCTGCTTTGGCCCTGGCCGATCAGCACTTTTCTCGCGCAGATTTATGCTGGTCCGTTTCTGGCCTTTGCCGTTGCGGCAGTGATGATGGCGATGGCAAAAGACCGCGCCGACACGCGTATCCCCGCCGCTGGGCTGGCCGTCTTTGCCGCACTCGCAGTAGCGGCAAGTCTTTGGCACATCGCCATCCTACAGCCGATCGGTCCGGCGCAAATCACCTGGCTGGGCTTTCTGGCACTGCTTTTCGGGACAGCCACGGCCACCTGGCACAACACGTATCAAAAGGCGATAAAATGATGGCTGAAGGGTCTAAAGTCCTACCCGCCTTGCGGATTTGGTTCGTGGTTGAGGTAGTATTCGCCTCGTTCGGCCTGATTTCTGTGGCCTATGATCCGGCCAATTCCGCGCAGAATTTCGCCTGGCGTATTGAACCCGCTGTAACTGCGGCGATGATCGGCGGCTTCTATATGGCCATTGCGCCGATATTGATCCTTGGGATTGTCGCGAAAAGCTGGGAAAATCTGCGCGTTATCGTGATCCCCGCACTTGTCTTCACCGCGATGCTTCTGATCGCGACATGGCTGCATTGGGCGAATTTCCTGCATGGCACGCCAGCTTTCTGGTTGTGGTTTATCAGCTACCTCACACCGCCCTTCGCCTTTGGCATGCTCTACTTTCTGCAATGGCGTAAGCAGCAGCCCGTGATCAACCAACTGCCCATGAGCATGGCGTTTCGCGGCCTGCTGATCGTCCTAGGGCTCATCATCACGGCCGAAGGCACATACACTTTCCTGAACCCTGCGCATTTCATGGAGGGACAGGCGTTTTCCGTCACACCCTTGACCGCACGGACACTCGCGGGATGGATGATGGCCCTGGGGTTGATGCTGCTCTTTTCCGCTGCCGAAGGCGCGTTTGAACGCGTACGGATCGGCGCACCCTTTCTGGTCCTTGCCTTCCCCTGTCTCTGGCTGCAAATGGCGCGGTTTCCAGCGCAGGTCGACTGGACCCATCCACGTTTGCTAGCGATGGGTACGGTGTTGTTGCTATGCAGTCTCGCAGGGCTCTTCATGGCCCGTGGCTTGCGTCTGCGCAATTAGCCAGAGCGCAGGCCCGTCTCCACCAACATCCCGCGCCGCTTCGCTTCATAATAGTAGCCGCGCGCGTACCAACTGACGGCGGTCGCCTCATCACCATCTGACACAAGCCACGCGCCGCGCAGGTAACGGCCAGCATATTTCAGGTTCGTTTCCGCATCCAGCAGCCCCTCGGGCGATCCGCGATAGCCCATGGTGCGCGCGGTCTCTGGCAAGATCTGCATCAGACCGTAATAAGGTCCGTTGCGCGCCCAAGGCCGATGCGTGCTTTCCCGGATGATCACACGATGTAATAGGGTGACGGGAATGTCGTGAATATCGGCATATTGGTTGATCAGCCGCCGCAATTCCGGCGTCTCGTTGGGATAAAGGGGGATGTCATTATCGGCCCGCGCCGGTGGGTCATCCCGCCGCCCGCATGCTGCGACAGCGGCAAACGCGGCCAAAAGTACATACCGTCTGTGATACATGTGCTGCTCCTGTTTTTTGCAGCACTATCGATGATTTCGCACAAAAGTCACCCGGTCCATGCGGGCGTCGGCGATCATTTGTTTCTTTGCGATTGCATTGAAACATTTTCTATGCAAACGTATAGAAATGGCACGCCCCAAATCATACGATCGCGAAGACGCGATTGCCAAAGCCTGCAGCGCTTTTTGGCAGCATGGCTATCAGGCGCTTGGCGTCCGCGAACTTGAGCGGCTGACAGGCCTGAACCAGTTCGCGATCAGGTCGGAGTTTGGCGGGAAAGAGGGGCTCTATCTAGAGGCGCTTGCGTTCTATGCGGACAGCGCGATTACACAGGAAATGGCGCCGATGAAGACCGGCGGAGTTGCCGAGATCGTCGCCTTTTTCCGCGGACTGGTCGCCGAAGGATCGATCACATCCAGCGAATTTGGTTGTCTCATCGTCAACACCGGCATCGAAAATACCCGCGTGCAAAGCGACAGGCTCGACAAGGCCGTGCGCGCCTACTGGACCGCTTTAGAGGATCATTTTCGTCAGGCGTTGGCACGTGATTGCAGCGTACAAAGCGGGTTTGACCCCGACACGCATGCCAAGGCGCTGATCTCTGCCGTGATGGGCATCCACGCACAAAACCGCGCCCTGAGATCCCATCAGGCAGGCCGCTATCTGGTTGATCTTGTCTGCGCGCAACTTGCTGAAATGGAGCGGAAATGAGCAACATTTTCAGGCCTGTCGATGACCTCACCGGTATCCACATCGCACGGCACGGCAAGCTCAACGCGATGGCTGTCCAACTCAATGATGGCACGCTGTGTATCTACAGCCCGATTGCGGGTTTGGCCCGCGCGGCTCGCGATGATTTGCAGGAAACGGGTGACATTTCCGTCCTTCTGGCCCCCAACCACTACCACAACAAGGGCTTGAAAGAGCATGTGGATCATTTCGCCGGCGCTGCCCTTGTTTGCTCAGAAGCTGCGGCGCCTCGGTTGGCAAAAGTCACTGGGTTGGGCTTCTCGGATATTCGTAGCGTGGCAAAGATGTTCCCGGATGGCGTCCGCATTTTTGAACCAGCGGGGCTCAAAACCGGCGAAGTCTGGTTGCAGATCATCCAAGGCGAGCATGTCGTCTGGATCGTGACGGATGCATTTAGCGCGCCACTATTGCCAGTTGGGCAATATGCCGATGCGCCAACCTTGCTTGGGACGTTCCCTAAATACGGGCTGCAGGATGGCAAAGCATTCAAGTCATGGGTCGCAAAGCAGGTGTCGATCAGGGCCCCGACGATCCTGTTGCCTTGTCACGGCTCCCCTGTGCGCGGCCCAAATCTGGGTGGCGCATTGCAAGAGCTATTGGCCGAGCGCCTGTAAACCTATGGCGCCCACCGCAAGAAATTCCCAATCATGCGCAGCCCGGCAGCCTGGCTCTTTTCCGGGTGAAACTGCGTGCCGATCATCGTGTCCCGACCGATGATAGCAGTCACATCGCCACCATACACCACATGGGCCAAAAGCTCCTTCGGGTGGGTCACATCCATCGCATAAGAGTGCACGAAATACGCATGATCTCCGGTCTCAATACCGTCAAGCACCGGATGCGGATTGTCGATCACCAGATCATTCCAGCCCATATGCGGCACTTTCAGCGCTGGATCATCAGGCGCGATCCGACGGATATCGCCTGCCACCCAATCAAAGCCTGGCGTTGGCTCATATTCATGGCCTGTCGTCGCCATCATCTGCATGCCGACGCAAATGCCGAAGAACGGCCGTGCGTGGGTCGTCACGGCCTCCGTAATCGCCTCGGCCAGCCCCGTGCGCGCGAACAATTCTGCGCGGCAATGCGGGAATGCCCCGTCACCAGGCAAAACGATGCGATCCGCCTTGGCCACAACATCCGGGTCGGCGGTCACGATAATCGGACCGGCCCCAACCTCCGCCGCCATCCGTTCAAACGCCTTTTGCGCTGAGTGCAGATTGCCGCTGTCGTAATCAACCAGCGCAGTGGTCATAAACTGCCCTTGGTCGATGGAATAGCGTCCGCCTTGCGCGGGTCGGTCTCGACGGCTTCGCGGAGGGCGCGCGCGACGGCTTTAAATGCCGCCTCAGTAATATGATGCGCATTAAAGCCATGCAGCTTGTCGATATGCAGCGTGATGCCCCCATGCGTGCTCAGCGCCTGAAAGAACTCGCGCACCAATTCGGTGTCAAATGTGCCGATCTTGCCAAAAGGCAGATCCAGATTGCAGATCAAATAGGGGCGCCCCGACAGATCAAGCGCACAGCGCACCTGGGCGTCGTCCATCGCCAGATGACACGCCCCATAGCGCCGAATGCCTTTCTTATCGCCCAATGCGGCTGTCAAAGCCTGACCCAGCGCAATCCCCACATCTTCGACCGTGTGGTGATCATCAATATGCAGATCGCCCTCTGCTCGCACGTTGATGTCAATCAGCGCATGGCGCGACAGCTGGTCGAGCATATGATCGAAAAAACCAACACCCGTCGCGTTGTCGTAAACGCCGGTCCCATCCAGATTGATGGTGACCGAAATATCGGTTTCGGCCGTCTTGCGTGTGATCGTGGCAGAGCGCATATCCGCATCCTTCATGTCTTCGCGCCTCTATAGGGGCATCCGGGGCAGGGGGAAAGCCTGCCCAAAAACTCTGTGGGGTTTTCAGTAAGTTTTAAGGGTTGGCTGCGTAACGTCGGGCCAATCGCTGCCATTTATCAGGAGAATCCGATGCGCGCCTTGATTTTACGTAATGATCCCAATGCGGCTGTGGCCAGTTCACGCGCCCTGATCGACAAGGGGTTTCAGATCCTTTGCGTCGATACGCGGGCCGTCGCGGAAACCTTGGTCCGGATGGATACGATTGACCTGCTTGTTATGGATGAACAGGTGCAAGGCGAATTGACGCATACGGTCGCGCTATCGGGCGAACGCAAGAATCCCTACATCAGCGCGATCCTGATGACCGACCGGCCGCGTGAAGAAACCGATGACCTATATGAACTGATCCCAAGTTTGTACGCGTTGGCCGGGGTTGAAACCGAACCTGCGCTGATCGGTCAACTGGCGGTGGCTTCGGTGGCGCACACGCCGGACACAATCGCGCGGGTGGCACAAAATGCGGCAGCCGATCTGGCAGAGGCACAAGCGCCAGAGATGTTCGCGACACCGGATGTCGAACCGCCATTGGCCGAGCCGGAAGCATGGGATCACATCGACATACCCGTTCTTGAAGAAGAAGGGTTGCCAGCAATCCCGCAAGAGGCAGTGCGGATTCCGTCGCTGGCCGCGCGCATGCGTGTTGGTGCGACAATGGCAGCTTACGAGACCGACAATAAAGCAGCGTCGCCATTCGCACGGAATAAGACATCTTTGCCACAATTTGCGGAACCACGGCATAATCGGCCACAACCGGCGGCCTGATACGCCCGTATTGGTTGCAGTCTACGGCGGCGGGCTCTGCCCTAGGCGATTTTGACAAGGGCGCCATATGCACGCGAACAGGCAGGTGTTGTGAACAGTTCCTGCCTGTTTTGCCGTTTGTTGTGCACATGGAGCCAGTCAAGATTTAGACGATCTCTTGCCGTAATCTCAGCGCAGATTTGAATAAAGATTTAGCCATTGATCGAGGATCAGCGCGTCGCGTCAGAATATCCTCAAGTGCTTAATTGGTAAGGAGATAACGATGATCAATGGTATCAAAATCACGATAGTCACGGCGCTTTGCGCAACGGCGGGTCTGGCACAAGCCGGCGGTGAGACTGCGCAACCAGCTTACGTCAATGATATGCCATTCCCGGCTGAAATGCCGGTCTATACGCCGCGTGTCGTTTTTGACGATCTGCCATTTCATGATCTGTCAGGTGGTCAGCAAGTGGCTGTTTTCGGGGACATGCCATTCCCTGCCGAGATCAAGGACTATGTCCCGATCCGCCATTATGCGGATATGCCCACACCGGCGGATATGCTTGCGGATCGGGCCGACCAGGCCATGCTGCAGGTTACCGAATAGCCAATTATCAGCGCATTGGCGGTCGCATTTGACTGCACCACCCATGAAAGGGTCAGCCATGAAAGCTGGCCCTTTTTAACCTGACGACCCGAAAACAAAAAAGACTGCCTAACGGCAGCCTGTTGGCTGGTATTTGGAGCGGGCGATGAGATTCGAACTCACGACCCTAACCTTGGCAAGGTTATGCTCTACCCCTGAGCTACGCCCGCGCTCCGTTTCGTGAGGGGTGATCTATAAACACTTGGCTCGCTTCGCAAGACCAAAAACGGACCTAAGGCCAGTTTTTTGCTCAGATACCCTACGTTAGTCATACCCCTCAAAGATCGCCGCGCCAGGCACATCCACATCCTCGCTATGCACCACAATGCCGTCAGGCATCAATAGCACGACGCCATATGATCCCGGTTCATTCGTTGACAAATGCGCGTTTTGCGATGTGAGGTCCAAGACGCCCTGATGACACGTGCCTTTCAGCATACTCCAGGGCACGCCGCGCGTATTGCCGGAAATCGTGCGGTGGATATGACCACAAAGCAGATGCACATCCATGTAGGGGCGCAGTATGTCCAGAAAGCGGTCTCCGTCCGCCAGCATGATGTTGTCCATCCCGACGATACCGGTCGCAAAGGGGGGATGATGCATGCAGATCAGCGCGCTGCGATCCCCTTTGGTCGTCAAGGCGTCTTGCAGAAATTCCATCCGATCCGGGCAAAGTCGGCCCGCGTGATGCCCATCAGGATAAGGCGGCCCGTCCAGACTATCCAGCGTGATGATGCGATGCTCGCCCAGATCCCAAACCTTCTGGATATGACCAGTCGGGGTTTGCGGCGCATCGGGAAACGCGGCGAGAAAAGCCGCGCGCCGGTCATGATTGCCGATCATCGGGACGATAGGAAGAGGCAGGTCCGCCAGGATGTCGCACAGTACGTCATATTCCTCGGGCAGCCCGTTATGTGTCAGATCGCCCATCAGGATCAGACCCGCCGCATCGGGATGCGCCTGCAGGCAAGCCGCCAGCGCGGCCTTCAAACGCGCCGCAGGATCCAGCCCCACGATGTACAGACCCCGCGCGCAGATATGCAGATCCGTCATGACCAGCAGCTTTTCCATCGCTTACCCCGCGAATTCGATCAGGTCCCAGCGATTGCCGAACGGATCGCCAAAGACCGCGACAATGCCGTAAGGTTCATGACGCGGCTCTTCTTCGAAATGAATACCTTTGGCGATCATGCGGGCATGATCGACTGCAAAGTTATCGGTTTGCAAAAACAACCAAACACGTCCGCCACCCTGATTGCCGATGGCTGCGATTTGCCGCTCACCAACCGCTTTGGCCAGCAGAAATGCCGTTTGTGCACCGTTTGGAGCCACGCGCACCCAACGTTTGCCATCACCCAGGTCAGTGTCTTCCAGCAGATCGAACCCCATCCGGTCGACATAAAATGCAATGCCCACGTCGTAGTCAGGAACCAGCAATGACACGAGCGCAAGATGCCGATTGGGTTTTGCGGTTTCAGGCATGCTTGTCTGACTCATTGCCACGTCGATGGCACCGGGTCTGGGCTGAGGCCCATCTCGATCAACTCCTGATCGCTCACGTCGCCCAGACTATGTCGTCTTTGATACTCGCCAAAATGTGGTGCACGCAATGCGTACGCAAAACGCCAGTCCACGACCATGGCGGGGTCGATGGTGATGGGTTCAAACACGAAACTGGGATAGTCCATATTCGTTGGGACGATCAGGCCTGCAATGCTCCCATCCGGCGCCGTGGTTAATTCTTCGATCAGGTAAGGGGCCAGACAAGGCGGGGCGTCGCCGCGTGTGACCGCGATCAGCAATGTCACTTGCAGATACCCGGCGGCAGTGCCGTCTGCGGCGAACGCGTTTCGTGCGACATGCGACCATGTTTCGTGCACGTCCGGGATCGGGGCGGCGGGTCGCACATTCATTGCGCACCTGCCGATCTGTTCAGCCTGAGACATGGTGGACTGGCTGACGCACAATGCGGCCATGAGGGCCAGAGGCGCCTTTTGACTACTCCAACTCGACCAGCAAATCCTTGGCATCAATCTGCCCCCCTGCCTGCACATGCACGGCCTTTACCACCGCGTCCCGCTCGGCATGTATGCCGGTTTCCATCTTCATCGCCTCGATTGTCAGCAAAAGATCACCTGCCTTGACCTGTTTGCCCGCAACGGCTGCGACGGTGGCGACGACGCCCGGCATCGGTGCGCCGATATGGTTGGCATTACCGTCTTCTGCCTTCGGACGTGAGACCTTCTCGGCCGCCGCCAGCCGGTTCATGACCCTGATCGTCCGGGGTTGGCCGTTGAGTTCAAAGAACACTTTGACCTCGCCATCCTCGTTCATGTCCGCCACCGCCTGCAGTCGGATTTCCAGCGTCTTGCCTGGGTCGATCTCTGCGGCGATCTCTTCGCCGGGTTCCATGCCGTAGAAAAATGTCCGTGTCGGCAGCGTGCGGACGGGCCCATAGGTGTTGTGCCGTTTGGCGTAGTCGAGGAACACTTTCGGATACATCAGATACGCGTTGAGATCCTCATCATCGATCTCTTGCCCGTCCAGCTGCGCCGATAAATCTGCCCGCGTCGCTTCCAGATCAACGGGTTTCAGTGCCTTGCCGGGGCGTTCGGTGATCGGCTTTTCACCTTTCAGGATTTTCTTCTGGATCGTCTTCGGCCAGCCACCGGGCGGTTGCCCAAGCGACCCGCGCATCATCTCAACCACGCTGTCGGGAAAGACCACATCGACATCGGGGTCTTCGACCTGCGCGCGGGTCAGGTTCTGGCTGACCATCATCAACGCCATGTCGCCGACCACTTTCGACGATGGCGTGACCTTCACAATATCGCCGAACATCTGGTTCACATCCGCATAGGTCTGCGCAACCTCGTGCCAGCGTTCTTCGAGGCCCAAGGACCGCGCTTGCGCCTTGAGGTTCGTGAACTGGCCACCAGGCATTTCGTGTAAATACACTTCGGATGCAGGGGCCTGAAGCCCGCTTTCAAACGCTGCATAATGCGCACGGACCTGTTCAAAATAATTGCTGATCTCGCGGATGGCACTGATATCAAGGCCGGTATCCCGTTCATTCCCCCGCAACGCCTCGACAATCGATCCCAAGGTCGGCTGAGACGTATTGCCCGACAGCGCATCCATCGCGCCATCCACACAATCCACACCGGCTGCACTTGCCGCAAGAACGGTCGCAATCGCCGCCCCGGATGTATCATGCGTGTGGAAATGGATCGGCAGATTGGTTTCTTCCTTCAGCGCCTTAACCAGCGCGGTCGCTGCCGCAGGCTTCATCAGCCCCGCCATGTCCTTCAGCCCCAGCACATGCGCACCAGCGGCCTCAAGCTCTTTGGCCATGCCGACATAGTATTTCAGGTCATACTTGGCCCGCGCGGGGTCCATCAGATCGCCGGTATAGCAGATCGTGCCTTCACAGACTTTTTCAGCCTTGATCACGGCGTCCATCGCGACGCGCATGTTTTCGACCCAGTTCAGGCTGTCAAACACCCGGAACACATCCACCCCGGACTTCGCCGCCTGCGCCACAAAAGCCTCAACCACATTGTCGGGGTAGTTCGTGTAGCCAACACCATTCGACGCACGCAGCAACATCTGCGTCATGATATTAGGCATGACCGCACGGATATCGCGCAGACGCTGCCACGGGCATTCCTGCAGGAACCGATACGCCACATCAAATGTCGCGCCACCCCAGCATTCGACGCTGAAAAGCTGGCTCATCTTGGTGGCATAGGCAGGGGCCGCGTTGATCATATCAATCGACCGCATCCGTGTCGCCAGCAGCGATTGATGCCCATCGCGCATGGTCGTGTCAGTGATCAGCAGTTGTTTCTGATCCCGCATCCAATCGGCCACGGCCTCTGGCCCGAATTCATCCAGAATATTGCGCGTGCCGGGGGTGACATCCGTGGTCGGTTTCACCGGCGGGCGCGGCGGTTTGATGTCTGCCGCCGGACGGGGCCGTCCCGCCGTTTCCGGATGCCCGTTCACCGTAATATCCGCGATATAGGTCAGGATCTTTGTCGCCCTGTCCCGCCGCGTTTCGAAATCGAACAAATCCGCCGTCTCATCAATGAATTTGGTCGTGTATTCGTTGTTGAGGAAGGTCGGGTGCTTGAGCAGGTTCTCGACAAAGGCGATATTCGTGCTGACGCCGCGGATGCGGAATTCGCGCAAGGCCCGGTCCATCCGCGCAATGGCCATTTCAGGCGTCGGCGCGCGAGCGGTGACCTTGGTCAGCAGCGAGTCGTAGTACCGAGTAATCACCGCACCGGAATAGGCCGTGCCGCCGTCCAGACGGATGCCGGGGCCAGTGGCCGAGCGATACATCTGGATACGGCCATAATCGGGGATAAAGTTGTTCAGCGGGTCCTCGGTTGTGACGCGGCATTGTAGGGCGTGGCCGTCCAGCTTCACGTCATATTGCGACGCACAGCCCGTCGCCTCGACCAGCGATTTACCCTCGGCAATCAGGATTTGCGCGCGGACGATGTCGATGCCGGTGACCTCTTCCGTCACGGTGTGTTCAACCTGCACGCGCGGGTTCACTTCGATGAAATAGAACTCTCCCGAATCCATATCCATCAGGAATTCAACGGTGCCTGCGCATTCGTAATTCACATGGGCGCAGATTTTCTTGCCGAGATTACAGAGCTGTTCCCGCTGCGTGCCGCTGAGATACGGGGCAGGGGCACGTTCCACGACCTTCTGGTTGCGACGTTGGACCGAACAATCGCGTTCCCACAGATGATACATCTGCCCGTGGGTATCGCCGAGGATCTGCACCTCCACATGCCGCGCGCGGATGATCATCTTTTCCAGATAGCCCTCGCCATTGCCAAAGGCGGCTTCGGCTTCACGCCGTCCTTCGCGCACTTTCTCCTCAAGCTCATCCTCGGACATAATCGGCCGCATGCCGCGACCGCCACCACCCCATGAGGCTTTCAGCATCAGGGGATACCCCACCTCTTGCGCTTGCTTCTTGATAAGCTCCATGTCGTCGCCCAGCACTTCCGTCGCCGGAATAACCGGTACACCGGCCTCAATCGCCACCTGCCGCGCGCTGGCCTTGTCGCCCAACTGGCGCATGGTCTGGGCCTTGGGGCCGATAAAGGTGATACCGTTGGCCGCGCATGCGTCCACGAAATCAGGGTTTTCCGATAGCAGACCATAACCCGGATGGATCGCATCTGCGCCCGACATCTTGGCCACGCGAATAATCTCATCAATGCTCAGATATGCGGCAACCGGCCCCATGCCTTCGCCAATGCGATACGCCTCGTCCGCCTTGAACCGATGCAGGCCCAGCTTGTCCTCTTCTGCGAAGACGGCCACCGTCTTTTTGCCCATCTCATTGGCCGCGCGCATGATGCGGATCGCAATCTCGCCCCGGTTGGCAATCAGGATTTTGTTAAACTCGGCCATCGCACTCCCCTTCGCAGTTGCAGCATTCCTAAGCGGCAAATCGGGGAGCGTCTATAACGATTACTGGGTAGACCTTAGGCAATCCGCCAGGTTTTTGAGCGTTCTTGCACCAAGTTGCCCCATATTGCTGATCATATCCTGACGCAGAATATCGACGACATGTGCGGCCCCGGCCTCGCCCAAAGCACCCAGCCCATAGTGAAAAGCGCGACCCAGCATCACGAAATCAGCACCCAGGGCGAGGGCGCGTAGCACATCCAGCCCGCCCTCGATCCCGCTATCCATGATGACAGGCAAAGATGTCGCCGCACGCACGGCAGGCAGCACCTCTATCGTGGCTGGCCCGCCGTCAAACTGCCGGCCTGCATGGTTGCTGACCCAAATCGCATCGGCCCCTTCGTCGGTCAGGCGGGCCGCATCATCCGGGCGCCCCACACCTTTGACAATCAGCGGCCCGTCCCAGACGTCGCGCAAGGATTTGAAGTAATCCCAGTCGGGCGAAGTCCGCAGCAAATACCCGATATGCTGGGTCGAGGGCAGGGCGCCCTTGATGTCGGAATAACTGTCCATCAGCCGCATCCGGGGCATCCCCGTCTTGCGAATACCATTCAGCCAAACCGGACACATGGCCGCCTGCATCGCCAGTCGCGGGGTCAGTTTTGGCGGATTGGTCAGCCCACCCCGCGTTTGCCGTTCCCGACGCGAGGCGACGGGGACGTCCACCGTCAACACGAGTGTCGTGAACCCAGCCGCCTTGACCCGTTTCAGAATATCGTCGCGAATACCCGGATCGCGTGGCGGGTAAAGTTGAAACCAGGCATGTTCGCCCAGATGCGCGGCCATATCCTCTGGCAGTTGTGTGGACACGGTTGAGAGCGTAAAGGGCAGCCCGTCTTTCGCCGCCACTCGCGCCAGCATCTTCTCGGCTCCCGGCCAGATCAGACCCGACATACCAACGGGTGCGATACCGAAGGGCAAGGGATAGGACTGCCCTAGAAAGGTCGTGGACAGGTCCGGTTCAAACTCCCCATGCAGGACCGACGGATTCATCAGCACCCGATCCAACGCCTTCCGGTTGCGCCGCAGCGTCGCCTCCACCCCGGTGGCGCTATCAAGATACTCCCACACAAAATGCGGGATCCGGCGTTTTGCGCGGGCTTTCAGATCAGAAATGGCAGGATAGCGGCTATGGAGTGTCATACAGAGGACGCTATGCGGGCGTCTGTGCTTTTTGCAAGCGCAGGATGCCTCCGGCGGGAGTATTTTTGGCAAGATGATGAAGTAGAACGAAAGAAGAACAAGGCTTTCCTTGCTTGTCAATTCACGCTAGGCTTCTGCTTATGAGCGATTTCACCGAAGATGATGCGTTTGAGGCTGCTGTGCCTCTCAGCCAGCGCGCGATGGCACGGCCCGCAATGCCGTATCTCGAAGGCTTGAACCCGGCACAACGTGAGGCTGTAGAGACGCTCGACGGTCCGGTGTTGATGCTCGCCGGGGCGGGGACGGGCAAAACCAAGGCGCTGACCACACGCATCGCGCATCTCTTGGCCACAGGAACCGCCCGGCCAAACGAAATCCTTGCGGTGACCTTTACCAACAAAGCCGCGCGCGAGATGAAGACGCGCATCGGCGGTCTGATGGGCGAGGCGGTCGAGGGGATGCCGTGGCTGGGCACTTTCCATTCGGTTTGCGCGAAACTGCTCAGGCGGCA
>JBCBDL010000083.1:0-15839 GCA_038529695.1 Pseudomonadota bacterium
CACGCGATCATGTGTTCCAGAACCTTGGCGATGGGACCTATAACCATTCGGGCGTGCAGGCCATTCGGTTCGCGCTGATGGCTGGAACCAACATCACCTTCAAGATCCTTTACAATGATGCGGGGGCCATGACCGGTGGGCAAGGTAATGACGGCGACCTGACGGCGGACCAGATTTGTCGGGAACTCCTTGCAATGGGCGTGCGCAATGTGGCGCTGGTTTATGACGAAAAAGAGGATGTCGATCTTGCGCTCTTCCCCAAGGGGCTGGATGTGCATGAGCGGGATGACATGCCTGCAGTACAAGAGAAGTTCAGCAAATACAAAGGTGTGTCGGCCATCGTGTATGTGCAGACATGCGCGGCAGAGAAGCGGCGGCGCAGGAAGCGCGGGCAGTTTCCGGACCCGGATAAGCGCGTGTTTATCAACACGGATATCTGCGAAGGCTGTGGCGATTGTGGGGTGCAATCCAACTGTGTGTCGATTGTCCCGGTGGAGACGGAATTGGGCCGGAAACGTGCGATTGATCAGTCGTCGTGCAACAAGGATTATTCGTGTGTGAAAGGGTTCTGCCCGTCTTTCGTCACGATTGAAGGGGCCAAGATCCGCAAAGAAGCGACGGCGGATGTGGAACTGCCGGATATGCCGGACCCCGAATTGCCGGTGATCAAAGGGACGCACAACGTGGTGATTACCGGCGTTGGTGGCACCGGCGTCGTGACGATTGGTGCGGTGCTTGCGATGGCCGCGCATATCGACGGCAAGGGTGCTGGCATGATGGAGATGGCAGGCCTTGCCCAAAAAGGTGGTGCCGTGCATATCCATTGCAGGATCGCTGATAGACCCGACGATATCAGCGCGATCCGGGTTGCAACCGGCGAATGCGATACACTGATCGGGGGCGATCTGGTTGTCAGTGCGGGGTCAAAGACGCTTGGCCTAATGAAGACCGGTCGTACGCAAGGTGTGGTGAACAGCCACGAGATCATTACGGGTGATTTCACGCGGGACACGGGCTTTAAACTGCCGAGTGACGAATTGCGGATGTCGCTTGAGGCGCGGCTTTGGGACAGGCTGGCGATGTTCGATGCATCTGATCTGGCAAAGGCCTTGTTGGGCGACAGCATCTATTCCAACATGATGATTTTTGGTGCCGTCTGGCAAATGGGCGCCATTCCAGTGAGTTACGAGGCGATCCTTGGTGCGATTGAGCTGAATGGTGCCGCTGTGAACCGCAATATTCGCGCCTTTGAATATGGGCGGTGGGCCTATCTTTATCCTGAAGATGCGAATGCGTTGCTGAAACCGAATGTGGTGCATTTGCCCAAAACGCTGGATGACAAGATTGCCTTTCGTGATGCCCATTTGGAGGCGTATCAGGGCAAGCGGTTGGTCAAGCGCTATCACAAGTTGTTGGATCAGGTACAAGATAACGCGCTGAAAGAAGCAGTGGCGCGGGGCTATCACAAGTTGTTGGCTTACAAGGACGAATATGAGGTCGCGCGTCTTTTGACCGAAACCCGGACCAAGGCCGAGGCGGAGTTTGATGGGGATCTGAAGCTGACCTATCATCTGGCACCGCCGATGTTGACAAAGACAGGCGCGGATGGCCGCCCGGTCAAGAAGGAATACGGGAGCCGGATGGCGGCAATGTTTCCGAAACTTGCGAAGCTGAAATTCTTGCGCGGGACGCCGTTCGATCCGTTCGGGCGCACGGCCGAGCGGAAGATGGAACGCGCATTGATCAAGGAATATGAGGCGGATATGGCAGAAGTCCTAACCATCATGCGGCCTGACACGCGAGATGCCGCGATCGCGCTGGCGGCGCTGCCTTTGGACATCCGCGGGTTTGGTCCGGTCAAAGAGGCAAATGCCCGCAAATGTGCGAAAAGGCGCGAAGAGTTGCTGGCCGTCCTGCGCACAGCGCCGATGCAACAGGCGGCAGAGTGACATAGAATTGTCATGTCGTTTTCATCCCGCTGTGATAAGGACGCGCAACGCGAACAAAACGGGCTATGAGTAATGCCTTCAAAAGACCGCGAAGTTGCGAGAGACATTACATATGCCTCTGCTGCCAAGGGACGCAGTGGGCGCGCGATGATCCGCGTGATGGAGAATGCGACGGGCCGTTTGCGGCTGATCCGCAAGGCCAAAGGATACGATCTTGAGGTCGCGGCAGGCCAGGATTTTTGGCAGGTCATGGTGGACCGCTACGGCCTGAAGCTGGATGTTGTTGGCGGGTCGCTAGACAATATACCACGAGATGGGCCGCTGATCGTTGTGTCCAACCATCCCTATGGAATCCTTGACGGGTTAATGATGGGGCGCATCCTGTCGGAAAGGCGCGGCGGTGATTTTCGGGTGCTGGCGCACCGGATCTTTCGCCGCGCCCCCGATTTGGAAAAGGTCATACTGCCGATTTCGTTTGATGAAACCAAAGAGGCAGCCAAGCTGAATTTGGAGACGCGGGCAGCGGCGGTGGAATATCTAAAACAAGGTGGCGCTATTGGGATCTTTCCCGGAGGTACCGTATCGACAGCCGCGAAACCCTTTTCGCAGCCGATGGACCCGAGTTGGCGCACCTTTACCGCCAAGATGATCGCAAAATCGGGCGCTACCGTTGTGCCGGTCTTTTTTGATGGACGCAACAGCCGCCTGTTCCAACTGGCCAGTCACATTCACAGCACTTTACGGACCGGCATGTTCATCCGTGAGTTCAAGACCAAGATCAACAAACCGGTGCGGATCGTCGTTGGTAACCCGATCCCGACGGATCAATTGGTTGCCTTCAAAAAAGACCCAAAAGGGTGCATGGATTTCCTGCGCAAAGCCACGTATGAGTTGAGCCCGAAGCCCATCGATGCAAGTCGTTTGGGGCACGAGTTTGAGGATAAATACAAGGTGCGCAATGGCCGTCGGGATCTTCGATAGCGGGCTTGGGGGGCTGACGGTGCTGGATGCCGTTTCCAAACGCCTGCCTGATGTGCCGCTTGTTTATTTCGGCGACAGTGCCCATGCGCCTTACGGTGTGCGCGATGCCGATGACATTTATGATCTGACGACGGCTGCCTGCCAGCGGCTTTTTGATGCGGGTTGCGATCTGGTGATTTTGGCGTGCAATACAGCATCTGCTGCTGCGCTGCGCCGGATGCAAGAAGGCTGGGTTCCGTCTGATAAGCGGGTGCTTGGGGTATTCGTGCCACTGATCGAGGCACTGACGGAACGCAATTGGGGCGATAACTCGCCTCCGCGCGAAGTGAATGCCAAACATGTTGCGCTGTTTGCGACGCCTGCGACGGTGTCGAGCCGCGCGTTTCAGCGGGAACTGGCGTTTCGGGCAATTGGTGTGGATGTGGAGGCGCAGGCCTGCGGCGGCGTTGTCGATGCCATTGAAGACGGTGATATGATCCTTGCCGAGGCGTTGGTGAAATCTCATGTGGATGCGTTGAAACGCAAGATGCCGGACCCTGATGCGGCCGTTTTGGGCTGCACTCATTATCCGCTGATGCATGATGAGTTTCAGGCAGCACTTGGGCCGGATGTGAAGGTCTTTAGCCAGGCGTCATTGGTTGCGGAGAGCCTCGCAGATTATTTGAAGCGGCGGCCTGAAATGATTGGTCCGGGCACTGATAGTGCGTTTTTGACAACCGGTGACCCGGAACGTGTGTCGTCACGCGCGACGCAGTTCCTGCGACGAAAAATCACCTTTGAAACCGCTTGAACCATTTTCAAAGACTAGATCCCAAAGGGATACGAAAGATGACTACCCATAACGTCGCCATTCTTGGCGCTTCTGGCTATACCGGGGCGGAGCTTGTCCGGTTGATTGCCACGCATCCGAGCCTAAGCATCGTCGGGCTTTCCGGAAACTCAAAGGCCGGGATGGCCATGGCAGAGGTGTTTCCTCATCTGCGCCATCTGGACCTGCCGCGCCTAACAACGATTGATGAGATGTCGTTTGACGGCGTCGAGATCGTGTTTTGCGGGCTGCCGCATGCGACCTCGCAAAAAGTGATCGCGGGGCTGCCCGATCATGTGCGGATCGTGGATATGTCCGCTGACTTCCGGCTGCGCAATCCGGCGGATTATGAAAAGTGGTATGGCAAACCCCATGCGGCAGCTGAGCTGCAGAAGACGGCTGTATATGGCCTGACGGAGTTCTATCGCGATCAGATCAAGGACGCGCGGTTGGTCGCTGGCACGGGGTGTAATGCGGCGACCGGGCAATATGCGCTGCGTCCGCTGATTGCGGCAGGGGTGATTGATCTGGATCAGATCATCATCGACCTGAAAGCGGCAGTATCCGGGGCAGGGCGGGCGTTGAAGGAGAACCTGTTGCACGCGGAACTGTCAGAAGGGGCGCATGGTTATGCAGTGGGCGGCATGCATCGTCATCTGGGCGAGTTTGATCAGGAATTCGCACTTGTCGCCGGTCGCCCGGTCCATGTGCAGTTCACGCCGCATCTGATCCCTGCCAACCGCGGCATTTTGGCCACGACCTATGTGCACGGCGATCCTGCGGTTATATATGAAACGTTGGTTGCGGCATACGCGACCGAGCCGTTTATTGAGGTTTTGCCCATGGGACAGCATCCGTCGATCAAACATATCCGGGCGAGCAATTTCTGCCATATCGGCGTGGTGGCCGACCGCGTGCCGGGACGCGCGATCGTGATTGCCGCCCTCGATAATCTGACCAAGGGCTCATCTGGGCAGGCGCTGCAGAATGCGAACCTGATGCTGGGCCTGCCAGAAACGGAGGGTCTGATGCTGGCCCCGGTCTTCCCATGAACGGCGGATTGAAATCGCTCAAAAAGCGGCGTCGCATTCAAGTGATCTGGATGGCTGGTGTCAGCCTTTCGCTGGTCTTGGTCCTGCTGTGGTTTTTGCCAGACGACAGTTTTCAGTTTTTCCGATCGCCAAGCGAGGTGTCCGAGGCACCGCCGCCGCCGACAGAGCGGTTCCGTATCGGCGGGCTGGTGGAAGCCGGCTCCCTTGTGCGGGGGCAGGGTGAGGCGATTTCATTTCTTGTGACCGATGGCGGGGCATCGGTACCGGTCGTTTACACCGGCATTCTGCCTGATCTTTTTGAGGAAGGTCAGGGCATGGTTGCGCAGGGAAAC
Organism: Pseudomonadota bacterium; assembly: GCA_038529695.1. Lineage (GTDB taxonomy): Bacteria > Pseudomonadota > Alphaproteobacteria > Rhodobacterales > Rhodobacteraceae > Yoonia. Next base: position 5,123 of record JBCBDL010000083.1, read on the forward strand.
TACATCAACGGTCGCTTTGAAGCCGTTGAAATTCTTGCGAAACATGATGAGACTTATATGCCGGCGGAAGTCGTTGACGCCCTGAAGGAACAGGGTGTGTACAAACCTGCGGACGGTGCCACAGTCACGAATTAACCAATCCTGCGCAGCCTTCATCCGAAACGGAGAAGAGGGCTGCCAATGCAAAACGTTACCGAAATTGCGACCGAGATTGTCGCCCGTGAGGGCGGCTATGTGAATGATCCTGATGATCCCGGCGGGGCGACCAAATACGGGGTCACCATTCATACGATGCGCCGTTTGGGGCTGGATCTGGATCAGGATGGGCGGATCGATACCGATGATGTGAAGATGCTGACGCGTGCGCATGCGGTGTCGATCTTCGTCGAACATTACTTCCGCAAGCCAAAGATCGATCAATTGCCCGAGGTGCTGCATGCGACGGTCTTTGACATGTATGTCAATGCCGGGGCGAATGCGGTGAAGATCCTGCAGCGGCTCTTGGGGGATATGCGGATCACCGTCACTGTTGACGGGATCATTGGCCCGCAGACGATTGCCGCGACGAAAAAGGGACTTGAGGCTGCGCCAAAGCATTTTGTTGACGCCTACGGGATCGCGCGCCGGAATTACTATTACGACTTGGCGGACCGCCGCGTGAACAGCCGGAAATATGCGCGCCGTCGCGATGGCGGAAAGGGCGGGTGGATCAAGCGCGCGGAAGAGTTCATCGATCCACGCTATCATTTTTCTGACGCCCAGCATCGCGAAAGGACAGCGAAATGGGCTTGATCGGTGGTCTGATGTCATTTCTGTTCGGCGATGGGCGCAATGTTGTCGCTGAAACAGCCGAGGTGTTTCGCGAGAATGCCGAAAAAGGTGCGGCACGCGCTGCAGACGCAAAAAGTGAAAGCCTGCAGCAATTTGCAGCGGAGTTCATTCATCCCCGGCGCGGCATCTTTGACCGCCTTGTCGACGGCCTGAACCGATTGCCGCGTCCGCTGCTGGCGCTGGGGACGATCTGGTTGTTTGTGATGGCCATGCGCGAGCCGGACACATTTGTTGCGGGGATGGAGGGGATTGCGCTGGTGCCAGAGCCGCTATGGTGGTTGATGGGTGCGATTGTCAGCTTTTATTTCGGTGCACGGCACCAAGCAAAAGCACAAGAATTTCAACGCTCCGTCGCCCGAACTTTGGCGGTGGCTGACCGCGCGACAAGACCCGTCGCCCCGAAAGCGCCCAAGCCGCCACAATCTGTGAACGCGGCACTGGCTGATTGGCAGGCAAACAATGAATGATGATTGGGTTGATGATCTAGAAAGACGGGTGATCGCGCTTGAGACACGGAATGCCGTGGACGAGGTGCACCGCACGAATGTGGCAGAGCGGTTAAGCGCGATTGAAGACACACTTAAATGGTTGGTCCGCCTGATTATTGGCGGATTGTTGATGGCTGCGGTGACCTATGCCGTGCAGGGGGGATTTACGTAATGGTCAATCAGATTATCGGCATTTTTCTGGTTAGCTGTGTTTTTTTTCTGGGTGCTGTAGGTGGGCGTGTCGAAGGGTACTTGTTCCCTGTGACGCATATGGGTGTCATCGATGCACATGAGGCAGAGGGTGAAACCTGGACGCGGATCTGGGGGCATTCCAACCGCCTGCGCGATTGCTCATTCGATCATTTGTCGTGGTATCTGGGCCATGAGGGTGAGGATTCGCGTGCGGATTTGATCTTTGAGGAAGGCACGAAAGTGCGTGGTGACGGACGGTTCGATTTTGGTCCATGGCTGGTGCAATTGACGCCAGAGCAGTTGTTCGCGCGCTCTTACGCGGTGGTTTATCATCGTTGTCATCCGTTCTGGCTTACCGAAACGCGGTTTTACGGCTGAGACTGCCCGCGTCAAATTGTACCGCAGACGTGAGCGGCACCCTATGTTGCCGGTCACGTGATTGCGCTATCTATGCGCCATGTTGGTTGAGCTTGGACATTTCGCGCTGATTCTTGCTTTTGGCGTTGCCATCGTGCAGATGGTCGTGCCCATGGTCGGCGCACATCGCGGCAATACGGCCTGGATGGCGCTGGCGGAGCCTGCCGCGACGGTGCAATTTCTGTTGACCGGTTTTGCCTTTGCAGTGCTGACCTGGGCCTTTGTCACGTCTGATTTTTCACTTCAGCTTGTTTATCTGAACTCACACACGGACAAGCCGATGATTTACAAGATCACCGGCGTGTGGGGCAATCACGAAGGATCAATGCTGCTGTGGATGCTGATCCTGACATTGTTTGGCGCGTTAGCTGCATGGTTCGGGGACGGTTTGCCGCCGCGATTACGCGCGCGAGTTTTGGCCGTTCAGGCATCAATTGCAGTGGCGTTCTTTGCCTTTGTGATCTTCACATCTAACCCGTTCCTGCGCTTGGAGGTGCCCCCGTTAAATGGTCGCGACCTAAATCCATTGCTGCAAGACCCTGGTTTGGCATTCCATCCACCGTTCCTGTATCTCGGTTATGTCGGACTGAGTGTATCGTTCTCATTTGCCGTTGCAGCACTGATTGAGGGGCGCGTTGATGCCGCCTGGGGCAGGTGGGTGCGGCCATGGACATTAGCCGCATGGATGTTCCTGACGGTTGGTATCGCGCTTGGCTCGTGGTGGGCCTATTACGAGTTGGGCTGGGGTGGCTTTTGGTTCTGGGATCCGGTTGAAAACGCGTCGTTTATGCCGTGGTTAATCGCGGCAGCACTTTTGCATTCTGCAATCGTGGTGGAAAAGCGGGAGGCGCTGAAAAGCTGGACAATTCTTTTGGCGATCCTTGCTTTCGGCTTCTCGCTATTGGGCGCATTTATCGTCCGCTCTGGGGTGCTGACATCGGTTCACGCTTTCGCCAATGATCCCGAACGGGGCATGCTGATCCTGATCATCCTAGCCGTATTTCTGGGCGGGGCGCTGACGCTTTTTGCCTTTCGTGCGAGCGCGATGGAGGCCAAAGGTGTATTCTCTACCGTCAGCCGCGAAAGCGCGCTGATCCTGAACAATATTCTGTTGGCCGTCAGCTGCTTTGTCGTCTTTATTGGGACAATCTGGCCGCTTGTGGCAGAGATTTTGTTTGACCGAACGTTATCCGTTGGGCCGCCTTTCTTTGATGCGGCGTTTACCCCGTTCATGGTGGGACTTGCGATCGTGTTACCGCTGGGTTCAATCCTGGCGTGGAAACGGGGCGCCCTGAAGCGAGCTGCGAAATCGCTGGTAGGTTGGATGATACTGGCTGTTGCGCTGGCAGCGCTTGCCTACGCGATCCAAAGCGGTAACTCCGCCTTAGGCCCTGTTGGCGTCGCCCTGGGCGCCTGGGTCGTCGGCGGGGCAATTTGCGATCTTTGGATGCGGAGTGGCCGGGACAGTTTCGCAGTCAGGCTGCGCAGAATTGGAAAATTGCCGCGTGCCGACTGGGGCAAGGCGACAGCACATATTGGGATGGGCGTCACGATCTTTGGTATCGCGGCAATGCTTGCCTGGGAACGTGAAGACATCCGCGTTGCGACCATCGGAGATCGCTGGGAGGTAGGACAGTTTGCCTTTCAACTGGACGATGTGCGACAGACCGAAGGGCCAAATTACTTAACCACTATGGCGGAAATCTCGGTCTGGCGGGGCAACAAACAGGTCTCAACCCTGATCCCGGAGAAGCGGTTTTACCCCGTGGCCAACATGCCAACGACAGAGGCGGCCATCAGCAATGGTGTGCTGCGGGATATCTATGTTGTCATTGGTGACCCGCAGGCAAGTGGCGGTTGGGCGGTGCGCGTTTACATCAAGCCGTTCGCCAATTGGATCTGGGGAGGCGCGATTCTGATGGCGTTGGGTGGATGTTTCTCATTGTCGGACAGGCGTTTGCGGATTGGTGCGGCGGCACCGAAAAAGGCAGCGGCGAAGGCGGTACCTGCGGAATGAAGTGGCTGGTTGTCATATGCGCGCTTCTGACGGGCCCGGTCTGGGCCGTTGAACCCGACGAGATATTGGATGATCCCGTGCTAGAAGAACGCGCGCGCGACCTGTCGCAAGGTCTGCGCTGCCCGGTTTGCCAAAACGAAAGCATTGACGAATCCAATGCGACACTGGCCCGCGAATTGCGCATATTGCTGCGCGAGCGTTTGGTTGCGGGTGACACGGACGCACAAGCGGTCGATTTCATCGTCGCGCGCTACGGTGAATTTGTTCTGCTGCGGCCTGACGCCAGCGGCGCGAACCTGATCTTGTGGATTGCAGCACCTGCCATGTTCATCATCGCGCTGGGGATCGGGATCACCGCGATCCGGCGCAAGAAGGTGGCGCCCACAGCTTTGTCGGACGAAGAAAAGGCCGAGCTTGAGAAAATATTAGGCGCGTGACGCAGTGTAGGGCTTTCCTGAACTGGTCCGTTCAGTAAGTTGGGCGCAATGAACCTATAAGGACAATGCGCATGGACTATCAGGCCCTTACTCTCGTCATTCGCAACTCGGTCGCGGTGATCACGCTCAATCGTCCTGACGTGATGAATGCGTTGAACACACAGATGCGGGCCGAGATTACCCATGCCGTCAAAGCGGCTGAGAAAGACGCGCGTGGTGATCATCACCGGCGCGGGCAAGTCGTTTTGTTCGGGTCAGGATTTGGGTGATGGCGGGTCTGCTGCCGCGCTCGATCTGGAACGGACGCTGCGCGATGAATATGTGCCAATGCTGAAGGCGATTTTTGATTGTCGGGTGCCGACAATTTCGGCCGTGAACGGGCCAGCTGCAGGGGCAGGTGCCAATCTTGCGCTGGCCGCTGATGTGGTGATCGCGTCGGAGGATGCATATTTCATCCAGGCCTTCACCCGCATTGGTCTGATCCCGGATGCGGGCGGCACGTACTGGCTGCCGCGTCAGATGGGCGCGGCCAAGGCGATGGGTGCCGCGCTTTTTGCCGACAAGATCACGGCAAAACAGGCCGACGAATGGGGCATGATCTATGAAACTGCACCTGCCGCCACATTCTTGGAACACGTACAGGGCCGTGCGGCGCAACTGGCCCAAGGGCCGACGGTCGCATACCGACAATTGAAAAAGGCGATCCGCGGGTCGTTTGAGAATTCCTTGGATGAACAATTGGCGCTTGAGGCGAAGCTGCAAGGACGTTGTGGCCAGACCCGCGACTTTCAAGAAGGGGTCGTGGCGTTTTTGGAGAAGCGCAAGGCGGTTTACGAGGGGCGCTGAACCTGCGCGATCAGCACTGCCGCGTCAGGCGGCGGTGCTTGTTCGATCCGCCTATATGTCTTGCCATCTTTGGTGCGTGTAACAAGCCGATGATCAATGAGTGACCGGCGTAGCAGGGCGTGGTCACCAAAGCTGTGACCGGCTTTCAGGATTGCGTTCACGTCACTTTCGGTCATGTCCGTTTTTGCAGGCAGTCGCGCCCAAAACACCCAAAGGCAAAGGCCCTGCACATGGGTCTGTTTCGGCCAGCGGGTCATCACGCCCCCCGCATCAAAGGCCCGCCAGGCGCGCTCAAACCGCTTATTTGGGCGCGGCTGTTTCTCGGTCGGCGTTGTCGCTTTGAGGTGCTGGTAGTTGGCATATCCCGCTGCCTTGGCCACCAGGCTTAACATCTTGGCATGGCTGGGTACGGTCTTTTGCCCGTGCAGGCTGGCGCGCAAGGTTTTGGTGAAGGTCGAGATATCGGGAATTGTCACAGTATGTATGTCACGTGGCATCGCGTTGGCCCTTTTGTCAGTAGCCGGACCCCATTGGGGGTGATGGTCGCCCTTGTCATCCGGCTGAAAAGCTCAGCGGTGTCTTTGCCAATATCAGGTTTAGCGGGTGGCGACGCCTTGGTGAACTGATGACCACCTCAACGTTAACCTGCCGTGTTGGGACGAGGCAAGGCAAAGTAGATGCTGTCAGACCACACACCGCCGATACAAAACGTATTCTTTGCGCGGTGCGTTTCATGAAAGCCAAGCGCGATTAGTATGCCGATTGAGGCATCATTGCGCGGGTCAACATCCGCGGTCAGTTCGCGCGCATCCGTTTCTGCGAAAAGGTAGGGAATAATGGCCTGCATTGCCTCTGTCACGATGCCTTGTCGCCAATAGTCGGGATGCAGCAGGAAACCTATCTCATTGTCCTTGTGCATGCCTGCGGTGCCGATGGCGCGCGCGTCTTTTTCGATGACGAAATAGAGGAGTTTGTTTTGTGCCGAGGCGATAAGCCGGTCTAGGTTTTCTTGTGTGCGTTCTGGTGTGTCGTGCGGCGCAGTCGACCAGTAGCGCATTGCGCGTGGGTCACTGAAAATAGCAAATAGATCGTGCAGATCGTCCTGTTTTGCCGCCCGCAGGACCAGCCGTTTGGTGTGCAACGTCATGATGCAAGAAGGGCCGCGCGATGGCGGCCCTGCTGGTCTTTAGCGTTTTTCGATATCGACATAGTCCCGCTGCAGCTCGCCCAGATACAGCTGGCGGGGCCGGCCGATTTTCATCTTTGGATCGGCAAGCTGCTCGGACCATTGCGAAATCCACCCGACGGTCCGGGCGAGCGCAAAGATCGGCGTGAACATCGATGTTGGGAAGCCCATCGCCTCTAGGATAATGCCGGAATAGAAATCGACATTCGGGAACAGCTTTTTGTCCGCGAAGTAGGGATCGTTCAGCGCCTGCTTTTCCAGCTCTTTGGCGACCTGCAGGATCGGGTTGTTTTCAACGCCCAACAGGTCCAGCACTTCATCTGCGCTTTCTTTCATGACTTTCGCGCGTGGGTCGAAGTTCTTGTAGACCCGGTGGCCAAAGCCCATCAGGCGATAGCTGTCATTTTTATCCTTCGCGCGGGCGATGAATTCGGGGATGCGATCAACTGTGCCGATTTCTTTCAGCATCTCCAGACAAGCCTGGTTCGCGCCGCCATGGGCAGGGCCCCAAAGACAGGCAATCCCCGCGGCGATACAGGCAAATGGATTGGCGCCCGACGATGACGCCAACCGGACTGTCGAGGTTGACGCGTTCTGTTCGTGATCAGCGTGCAGCGTAAAGATCCGGTCCATTGCGCGGGCCAGGATCGGATCGACATTGTAGTCTTCAGCCGGCACCGCGAAACACATGCGCAGGAAGTTCGAGGCATAATCCAGATCGTTGCGCGGATATACGAATGGCTGGCCGATCGTGTATTTATAGGCCCAGGCTGCAATCGTCGGCATCTTCGCGATCAAGCGGATTGTGGCCACTTCGCGTTGGTGTGCATCGTTGATATCAGTTGAGTCGTGATAGAAGGCGGACATCGCGCCCACGACACCCACCATAATGGCCATCGGATGCGCATCGCGCCGGAACCCGCGGAAGAAATTCGCCATCTGTTCGTGCAGCATGGTGTGGTTGGTGACCAGACTTTCGAATTCCTCCAGCTGCGCAGGTGAGGGGAGTTCACCGTAAAGCAACAAATAGCAGACTTCGAGATAATGCGATTTGCTCGCCAGCTGATCAATTGGATAGCCGCGGTGCAAGAGCACGCCCTTGTCACCATCAATGAACGTGATCGTGCTGTCACAGGCGGCAGTCGACGTGAAGCCAGGATCGTAGGTGAACACATCTGCTTGGCCATAAAGCTTGCGGATATCAAGCACATCGGGCCCGTCAGAGGGTGAGTGGATGGGCAGTTCGTAGGTCTCACCCTTGATGGTGAGCGTTGCGGTATCGGTGTTTTCAGCCATAGAACTTCCCCTTCATTTCATCACGCACGCGTCTTGCATCGCCGGCGCGTTTTACCTCGTCGGTGGCCAGTTACCTACCATTCGTAACGAATTGGTTTCAGGCGCTGGCGTCCTGCAGGCGGGCGATTGTTTCATCCTGCCCCAGGACCAACATCATATCGAACACACTTGGTGTCACGGCCCGCCCTGCAAGCGCTGTACGCAGCGGTCCTGCAAGTTTGCCAAGTTTCATGTCATGAGCTTCGGCAACGGACGCGACAATCTGTTCAAGAGCGTCACGCGACCAGCTAGCATTTTGCAAGTGCGGCGTCAATTCGCTCAGTATACCACGGGATACATCGTCAAGGTTTTTGGCCGATTTCTCATCGGGTTCGATGGGTCGTGATGTCAGGATAAAGTGCGCTTTTTCAATAAGTTCAGGGAAGGTCTTTGCCCGCTCTTTCAGGCAATACATACCGCGCACCATTCCGTCAATTTGTGTTTCAGTAAGGCCAGGTGCGCCGGTTACGGAAAGAAATTGCTGCAGCTCTTGCAGCAGTGCAGCATCGTCCGCAACAGCGATTTGTTGCCCACAGAGGTTTTCGAGCTTTTTGAAGTCAAAACGCGCGGGCGATTTGCCGATTCCACTCAGGTCGAACCAATCCTTCGCTTGCGCATCAGTGAAGAATTCATCGTCGCCGTGGCTCCATCCCAGCCGTGCAAGATAGTTTCGCATGCCTGCTGCCGGATAGCCCATAGCCTGATATTCTGCGGCTCCGGTCGCGCCATGGCGCTTGGAGAGTTTCTTGCCATCCGGCCCAAAGATCAGGGGGATGTGGGCGAGGGTGGGTTTGGGCCAGCCCATCGCGTCGTAAATCATGTTCTGGCGAAATGCATTGGCCAGATGATCGTCCCCCCGGATCACATGGGTCACGCCCATATCGTGGTCATCGACAACCACGGCAAGCATGTAGACAGGGGTGCCGTCAGAGCGCAGCAAGACCATATCGTCTAATTGATCGTTCGCCCAAGTCACATCGCCCTGGACTTCGTCATGCAGCGTCGTCTGCCCGTCGCGCGGGGCCTTGATCCGGATCACATGAGGGGCGTCAGGGTGGTCGCTTTCGGCGACGTCCCGCCAGGGAGACCGGAACAGGGTCGAGGCCTTTTCAGCCCGTGCCTTTTCCCGAAAAGCTTCTATTTCTTCTTGTGTGCTGAAGCACTTATAGGCCGCGCCTTTGCTTAGCAGTTCCCGCGCAATTTCTGCATGTCGCGCCGCATTGGCGGCTTGGCTGGTGGGCTCTCCATCCCAGTCGAGGCCCAACCACGTGAGCCCATCAAGGATCGCCTGTCGGTTTTCATCCGTCGAACGGGCTTTGTCCGTATCCTCAATCCTGAGCAGAAACTTCCCGTCGCGACCGCGCGCATAAAGCCAGTTGAAAAGTGCAGTGCGGGCACTTCCGATATGCAATGCACCGGTTGGCGAGGGCGCGAAACGTGTGACGACGGACATTGGGTATTAACCTTTCGCTAACCAGCTTTCCGGTAGGGTCCCGGCTTCTGGCCGGGCATAAAAGACTGCGGGGTGAAGGACAAGTGCGTGCCGTCATCGAAGACGTGGCTTTGGCCCAACGCGGGGCTTTGATCGGCTGGGTGCCGGTCTGTCTGGCCATTGGGATTGGCATTTACTTTGCGCTGCAGGTTGAGCCGGCATTGCCGGGGCTTGCGGGGGTCGCTCTGACAGGCCTTGCGGCCTTTGTCGCTGCCCGCCTCGCCCATGTGGCTTACGCGCCGATCTTTATTGCCCTTGTTTTGGTCTGCACCGGGATTGGTCTTGCCAAATGGCGCACCGATCGGGTTGAGGCCCCGGTGCTGACATTTCGGTACTACGGCCCGATCGAAGGGCGGGTGGTCAATATCGATCGCTCTGCCAGTGACGCGACGCGGCTTACGCTGGATCAGGTGGTCCTTGCGCGGATGTCGCCTGAACGGACGCCAGCGCGGGTCCGTGTATCGGTCCATGGGGATCAGGTGATTGAACGGTTCTTGCCCGGCGAGCGGTTGATCATGACGGGCCATCTATCACCCCCGGCAGGGCCTGCCGAGCCGGGCGGCTTTGATTTCCAGCGCCATGCCTGGTTTTTGCAACTGGGGGCGGTTGGCTATACGCGTACGCCGGTTTTGCGACTGGAGGGCGCGCAGATGGATAGCTGGCAAATGCGTGTCTTTGCACTACGCATGGGGCTATCGACCGCCGTGCAAGAGGCGATGCCGGGTGAGACCGGCGCCTTTGCCGCAGCCATCATGACCGGTGACAGATCTGCCATGGGGCAGGCGGTGCTTGAAGATCTGCGCGCGGCGAACCTTGCCCATTTGCTTGCCATATCGGGTTTGCATATGGGCCTTCTGATCGGATTCATCTTTGCTGTCATGCGCTATGGATTGGCGCTGATCCCCGCGGTGGCGTTGCGTTATCCAACGAAGAAGATTGCGGCGGTTGCGGCATTGATCGTGGGCGCGTTCTATCTGGCGCTATCGGGGGGGAATGTGGCGACGGAACGTGCCTTTGTCATGGTGGCGGTCATGTTGGTGGCCGTTTTGTTGGACCGGCGGGCGCTGACCTTACGCGCGGTGGCGATTGCTGCAATGATTATCTTGGTCTGGCAGCCCGAGGCGCTGACAGGACCGGGGTTTCAGATGTCATTTGCAGCCACGACGGCGCTGGTTTTTGTCTTTGGAGCCTTGCGTAAGGTGGATCTGACGCGTCTGCCCAGATGGTCGCGGCCTGTTTTGTCGGTGGTGCTGTCGTCCTTCATTGCCGGGCTTGCCACTGCCCCCTTTGCAGCGGCCCATTTCAACCAGATTGCACATTACGGGCTGATCGCCAATGTGCTGAGCGTGCCGCTGATGGGTGTGCTGGTAATGCCCGCGGCAGTGTTGGCCATGTGTCTGGCCCCTTTGGGTCTGTGGAGCATCGGATTATGGTTCATGGATCTGGGGCTGCGCTGGATCCTTTTTGTTGCGAAGA
>JBCBDL010000084.1:0-15174 GCA_038529695.1 Pseudomonadota bacterium
GACGACGGCAGCATCGATGTTTCGGCGCTGGAACTGGATGCGGGGCGTGTTGCGCTTTCGGGCGCATTACAGATCGGGGCGCAAGGCTGGCCGGAACGGATTGATCTGACGGGCGGGATCACGGGTTTAGGTGATGAACCCGTGCTGTTGCCGCTGACAGGCCCCCGCACCTTTGTCGACGGGATGGACCTGACGGTGAATTACGATGCGCGTATTGCCGATGATTGGCGCGCGGATATTACCGTGGATGGCTTGAACCGCCCCGGTCTGGGCATTGACCAATTGCGCCTGCAGGGTGGCGGGATTTTGCAGCCCGGTGAAGGTGCCGATATCGGTTTGGTGACGGCCAATCTGCGCTATGGCGCTGACGGGCTGCGATTGGATGATGCGGGCGCGGCGGAGGCGTTTGGCGATACGATTGGCGGTACATTCGTCGCCAGCCGCAGCGAGGGCGCGCGCACCGAAATCACGGAATTTACGCTAAGCGGTGGCGGCCTTGATGCGACGGTTGAGGCAACAATTGCTGGCCCGGATGCCGGGTTTCAGACCACCGCGACCATCAATGCGGCAGTTGAGGGGCTGGAACGGTTTGCCACGCTGATCGGGCAGGATATCGGTGGCGGTGCAGAGCTGGGTGTTCTGGCCAATGTCACCCCGCTTGATGGGTTGTTCAATATCATTGCGACCGGGCAGACCAATGATTTGAGCGTCGGTATTGCGGAGGCGGACCGGGTGCTCGCCGGAACGGGTGATATCAGCGCATCTTTCGTGCGCGATACCGAGGGGACGCGGCTGGAGGTTCTGAACATCCGCACCGATGCGGCCCAGCTTGATGCGAATGCTGACCTGAGAAGCGATGGGATCGAAGCCGAAATCAGCGCGCGGGTCAATGAGCTGCGCCAGGTGATCCCGGAACTGACCGGACCTGCCACCATTGAGGGCGAGGTGGCGACGAGCGAGACAGGCGACATCACCTTTGCGCTGACAGGTGCGGCGGCGGCGACGAATTTCGCGACCGAGGGGACGGTAAGTCCAACCGAGACAGGGCAGACTGTCAATCTGGGCATGAATTTGGAACTTGGCGACCTAGCCCGTTTTGCAGCGCTGACCGGTCGTCCGCTCAGCGGATCGGGCGATCTGGCGATTGACGGTGTGGTGCTGACAGATGGGCTGCGGTTTGATCTGAATATCAGCGGGACAACGACCGATATCGTGACGGGAACGCCACGCATTGACCCGTTTCTGCAGGGTGTGACGCGGCTACAAGGCGAAGTTGCGCGCCCGACGGAAGACGCGTTGCGGATCACTGGCCTGTCTCTTAACTCCCCCGCTTTGCGCGTCACTGGCGATGCGGATGTCAGTCTGCAGGGCGAAAACACCGTTGATTTGATCGTCCAGATCAACGATGCCGCCTTGCTTGATCCGAGCTTAAGCGGCCCGATCCGTTTGACGATTGATGCCAGCCCCGGCGCTAATGCGGGAACGCAAGCCGCACTGCGGCTGACGGGGCCAGAGACTGATGTGACCTTTGACGGCACGATCGCAGCGGAGGACTACCGCATCGCCGGCGATCTGACGGCTGAAGTCGGCGATCTTGGCACCTATGCGCCACTGATTGGCCAGCCGGTGGATGGCAGCGTGAACCTGACGGCCAGCGGTGAAACTCTGCCAGATCTCAGCAGCTTTGACGCACAGGTCCGGTTGCAAAGTGAGGATCTGTCGATTGGTAATCCGACTCTTGATCCCCTGCTTGCCGGGACGGGCCGGATCAATGTGCAGATGGGCCAGGATGATGGCGTGCTTGCCGTGCGTACGCTGGAGGTCTCGACACGCGAAATGTCGATTGTGGGCGCGCTGAACGGGGCGCAAGGTTTGGGTCAGGGGCGCTTTAACGCCAGTTTGCGCAATGTCGGTGTGCTGACCGATCAGATCAGCGGACCGATCCGGGCGACGGGCAGCGCGTCACTGGATGAGGCGGGCAATTGGGGTGTCGATGCGACCGGAACAGGTCCGGGCGGTCTGGGCGCGCAGATCGTCGGCCAATACGGGGCCGATGGCAATCTGAACATGGATATTGATGGCAGCGCGCCGCTTGCCCTGGCGAACCGTGCGATTGATCCGCGGCGGCTGAGCGGGCTTGCGAATTTTGATTTGCGTGTTGTTGGCCCACCGACATTGGATGCGCTGGGCGGGCAGATTACGTTTAGTGACGGACGGCTTGCGGCGCCAAATCTGGGCGAGGCGCTGACGGATATTACAGGGCAGATCTCCCTGGGTGGCGGCCAAGCGCAGATTGACTTGCAATCGCGTGTCGAAAGCGGCGGCGGGATCACGATCAACGGCCCCATCGCATTGACGCCACCAAACAATGCGGATGTCACGGTTGCGTTGAATAATATGGCGCTGCAAGATCCGCAGCTTTACCGTAGTTCCATTGACGGGACCGTGACGCTGAACGGTCCGTTGCAAGGTGGTGCGCGCATCGCGGGCCAGCTGACGCTGGGCGAGACCAATGTCCGCGTGCCTTCGTCAGCGATCAGCACCTTGGGGGATCTGCCCGATATTATCCACGTTGGTGAAAGTGGCGCGGTTCGCCAGACGCTCACGCGGGCGGATGCGGTCGTTGCGGCCGGTGGCGATGCCGATGACAATGATCAAAGCAACCGCCGCCGCGCTTTCCCGCTGGATATACGGATCGATGCACCAGGGCGCATTTTTGTCCGTGGACGCGGGGTTGATGCCGAACTGGGCGGTCGCTTGCGGATTGGCGGAACATCGGCGGATGTGATCCCGGTGGGGCGGTTCTCGTTGGTGCGGGGGCGGATCGATATTCTGCAACAGCGGTTTGAGCTGACCGAAGGCAGTGCGACGTTGGAGGGCGACTTTGACCCGTTCATTCGTCTTGTTGCCACGACCCAAACCGACAACGGCACAGTCATCAACATCATTGTCGAAGGACCGGCTGGTGAACCTGAAGTCAGGTTTGAATCGATCCCCGAATTGCCTCAGGACGAGGTGCTGTCACAGTTGATTTTTGGACGAGACCTGTCCAGCATCAGCCCCCTGCAGGCCGTACAGCTGGCATCTGCGATCAGCACACTTGCGGGGCGCGGTGGCGGTGCATTCGACAGATTGCGCCGCAACGTCGGTCTGGATGATCTGGATATTACAACGGATGAGGAAGGGCAGACGGCGGTGCGCGCTGGGCGCTACATCTCGGACAACGTCTATACCGACGTCACCGTGACCAGTGAGGGTGACACGGAGATCAACCTGAACCTTGACCTGACCGATGATATCACCGCGAAAGGCAGCGTTGATCAGGATGGCGAGACCAGTATCGGTATCTTCTTTGAGCGGGATTATTAGATTTCGACCGATCTATGTGCAAAGCGCCTGGGTGAGGTCACATCATTCGGCCTGATCCTGCCCGTTCTTGCGGCATCACGGTCACGCGCCATAATTCTAACCTGCGCATGCCTTGTACCGGTCTTTAATTGATGTTTACCTCTCTTGCGTGACTATATGTTTTTTGGCGAGTGTTTCATGCCCTTCACTGATGTTATCGACGATTATGCCAACGGTGCGACCGGTACGCTGACAACGTCCGGTGGGGACAGTGTCGGATATACTGTTACCGCAAGTGTTGATACGATTTCACGTCCGGGTACCGATGAGGGCGCGCGGGTAACGGCAGATGGTTCGGAAACTGTAACCGTGGATTTTGATGATACCGTTCATGGGATGACGGTGAGCGTCAATCGGAGTACGCCGGGTGAGGTCTATTTTCTGGTGGTCGATGGCGTACAGGTTGATCTGAACCAAGCGATTGCGGACGGCACGGTGGAGTTTACACAAAGCGGTGCTGCCTCACATATCATCACGCCCGATGGCGGGATTAGCAGCGCTGGCAATTCATTTGATGGCAGTCTTGCATCGCTTCACTTTCAATCGCCAGTCAACACCATCACCATCTTCGGAACCGGTGGCGATAGCGGCAATTGGGATTTGTTTGAGATTGGTATCGATTCTGAAGACTTTCGTGTGGTTTGTTTTGCCGCTGAGACCGATATCGAAACGCCAGAGGGTGCCGTGAAGATTGAACTGCTCAAAGCGGGCGATCGGGTGATGACGGTTGATGGCGATGTTCGGGTGGTCGCGCAGACAAACCATCGACGCTTTACGCCGCTACAGCTGTTGCAGGAAACGCGGCTGCTGCCTGTGCGTATTAAAGCGGGCGCATTGGGTGGCGGTTTGCCGACGCGGGATCTGCTGGTGTCGCGGCAGCACCGGATCCTTGTATCTTCGCGCATTGCAAGCCGCATTGCCGGACAAGCAGAGGTGTTGATCCCAGCGATCCGGCTTGTGGGCCTGCCTGGTATCGATATTGACCGGTCAATGCGGCCGGTGTCGTACCATCACATTCTGCTGGATGATCACGCTGTTCTTGTCGCGAATGGCGCCCCTGCCGAAAGCCTGTTCATCGGTCCGATCGCCGCCGAAGCGCTGGATGACGAACCGGCAGAGGTTAATCTTGCCATGCGGGATCGACGCGCCGATCAGGCGATGCTCCCCGCGCGGCTATGTCCGGATGCAAAGCAGTCACGGAAAATCGTCGCGGCCCACAAAAGGCACGGGCGCGCGCTTCTCGAAGAAATGGTAAGTGTTGCAAGCTAAGCATTGTGACGCGCAGGTTGACGGCATTAAGGGCCGTTAATGCTTCGTCATAGAACTCTCTGATCCGGGCGTGATTGCAAAGATGGCGGCATCATACTCGGCCTTGCGTTGAACAAGGATATCAAGTGCATCAAGATAGGCACGGGTGAGCGCCACAAAGCCCATGCCGAAATCCGACCTGACCTCGAAGGCCCGCATATCAGCCTCAAGCTGCATCACGTCGTGGCGCGCGGCGGTGACGGCTGCCGAAGACGGGCTGTTTATCGGCGGCAATGTATCTGCTGCCAATGCCTGCATTTGGCTGAGCCGATCCGCATAAATGGTACGTGTGTTCAAATCCTGGGCGTTCGTCGCCAAAGACTGCACGATGACCATCTGATCAATTAACTCTGCCGGGCCTACCGGAATATAGATATCGGCCATGTGCAATCTCCGCTTCGGACAGGGCAATCTGCTGCGCGATGCAATAGGCAAATATCCTTTCCAGAAGGTGTTTGACTGATCGCCGCCAGCAGAGCAGCCGCACCAAAGCCGATTGACCGCGCGAAGTCAAAAAGCACCACCGTGCGGTGGTCACCAGTCAGATGACTTGATCACAAGCACCTTGTGTGTCTGAGACGACGGCAAGGTCCAGCACGCGCTGCAAGTCGGCGCCGCGTCTGAAATCCGGGTCCACGTCTGTGCCACGGCGAATTGCGGCAATAAAGCGGGTGTAATTCGTGTCGACATCCGGGGTTGGGATATCGACCCAGGTCCCGCTGACCAGGTTATCGCCCAGACAAGCGCGCAAGGTGCTGCGCCATCCTTCGAACCGGACATCCAGCCCGCCCAGGGTGCCGAAAAGCCGGAGCCGCAGGTCATTGATGTGCCCACCGGCAAAGCGGCTGGCGTGGATCACGCCGACTGCGCCGTTCTGCAGGGCGAGATGCATGGCCATGCTGTCGTTCGCATCCAGTGTGTATTCGCCGATCTTGCCGCCGTCGGCCTTGTCAAAGGTCTTGAGGCGGCAGGACACCCGCGCGGCATCCGCGCCTGCGGCGAACGTGGCATAGTCCAGGATATGCACACCGACATCGCCCAGCACCCCCATCGACCCATGGGCGGTCGACAGCCGCCAGAGCCACTGATCCTCGGTCCGCCAATCGCCCCATGATGCCTGGTTGAGCCAGCTTTGCAGGTACGAGGCTTCGAAATGCCGGACCTCGCCGATTTGACCATCCGCCACGATGGAAGCCGCCTGCATCAAGGCGGGGACGTTGCGATAGGTGAGGTTGACCATATTGACCACGCCGGCCTTTTGCGCGGCCTCAGCCATTTCCGTGGCGTCCTTGGTATTGGTGGCGAGCGGTTTTTCACACAGCACATGTTTGCCCGCGGTAAGGAAAGGCATCGTCGCCCGGTAGTGGACTGCGTCAGGTGTCACGACCGAAACAGCATCAAATTCGCCCCAGGTAATTGCCTGATCGACGCTGTCGAAGGCGTGTTTGATACCGTATTTCGCATTGAAGCTATGCAGATTGTCGGGGTTGGGGTCGACGCTGCCCACAACCTCTACCCCGTCCATGGCGACAAAGGCATCAGCGTGGTCATTGGCCATCGTGCCGGTGCCAACGATCAGAACACGGATCATCGGTAACCCTCTTCCCCGTCCTTGTGCAGGCGCGGCCCGCGCTCTTCGATAGGTTCAAGGGCGGCATCAACGGGTACGTTGGGCGCATCGTTTACGCCGGTGACGCGTGGGGCTGGGTTGTAGGCCCAGTGGACGGCGTTTTGTAGGACGCGTTGGACGTTTGGATCATGATAGGTTGGATAGGTTTCGTGCCCGGGGCGGAAGTAGAATACGTTGCCCGCGCCGCGTTTGTAGGTCAAGCCGGAGCGGAAGACCTCACCGCCCTGAAACCAGCTGATGAACACCGTTTCCAGAGGTTCGGGCACACCGAAAGGCTCACCATACATTTCCTCGTTTTCCAGTTCGAAATGGTCGGGCAGTCCTGCGGCAATCGGGTGATTGCGAGACGTGACCCAGAGCCTTTCCCGCTCACCCGCTTCGCGCCAGGTCAGGTTGCAGGGTGTACCCATCAGTCGTTTAAAGATCTTCGCAAAATGCGCCGAATGCAGCAGGATCAGACCCATCCCGGCATGAACATGTTCGGCGACCCGTTCGACCACATCGTCAGCTACGTCGCCATGCGCGGCATGGCCCCACCACAAGAGCACGTCAGTTTCCGCCAAACGTTCCTCTGGCAGACCATGCTCGGGGTCTTGGAGAGTCGCGGTTGTTGCGTCGATTCCATCCGTTTCTAGACAGGCCGCAATGGCGGCATGCATGCCGTCGGGATAGATTTCGCGGACAACTTCATTGGTTTGTTCGTGAACATTCTCACCCCAAACAATTGCACGAATCGACATCTGCTTGTCCCTTCCAAAGCGCTTTGGATGCACGTTGTGTCGGAAATCGTGGAAAGGCAAGCGGGGAAATGCGGTGTGCCGTTTGTTGCAATGTGCGTCGGCGCGAGCCTAACGCCCGGTGGGCACCACCGGGCATCGCCCGACCTCCCCCAGGAGGGCGATTTTGCAGCGTTTCAAGAAGCATGAGGTTGGATATTTTGCGACGTCGGGAACAACGGACTGGTTAAGACGCCCTCCAGGTCGGGCGCTACCCTCAGCGCTAAAAGGTAAAAGACCCAGCGCTGAGCGCAGGGTCTCTTATCATGATAAAGAAGAAACTTAGTTCTTCGCAGTCAGCCCAATATGTCCGCCAATTGCCACCATGTCCGACAGCAGCTTGGCTGCATCATCCACAGGGCCTGGTTCATTCTTGAACGTCTCTTGCGCGCGGCCATAAGCGGCTTTGGCCTCTTCGACCATCTGGTCATAGACCTCTTGCGTGACTTCGGCCTTGGGCAGCGCCTGTTCGGCCAGGACCGATACGCTTTCCGCCGTAATCTCGGCAAAGCCGCCAGAGACGACATATTCATCCGACCCGCCGCCATGAACGACTGTCAGCACGCCGGGGCGCAATGTGGTAATCGTGGGCGCGTGATCTGCCATGGCGGTCATATCGCCGTCTGCACCAGGGATTTGCACCTCGGACGCCTCGACCGATGCCAGGCGGCGTTCGGGCGAGACCAGATCGAATTGTAGGTTTGCCATGATGGCTTCTCCTTAGGCGGCTTCCGCTGCCATTTTTTCGGCTTTGGCTTTCACTTCGTCGATGCCGCCAACCATGTAGAAGGCCGCTTCGGGCAGGTGGTCGTATTCACCAGCCACAACTGCTTTGAAGGACGCGATTGTGTCTTCAAGCGGTACCTGCACGCCGGGCGAGCCTGTGAAGACCTGGGCCACGTCAAATGGCTGCGACAGGAAGCGTTCGATCTTGCGCGCACGTGCCACGGTCAGTTTGTCTTCCTCAGACAGTTCGTCCATGCCAAGGATCGCGATGATGTCTTGCAGAGACTTGTAGCGCTGCAGCATGTTCTGGACGTCAGCGGCAACCTGATAATGCTCTTCACCGACAATCGCAGGGTCCAGCAGACGCGAAGTGGAATCGAGCGGGTCAACGGCAGGATAGATACCCTTTTCCGAAATCGCACGGTTCAGAACGGTTGTCGCATCAAGGTGTGCAAACGATGTCGCAGGTGCTGGGTCGGTCAAGTCGTCCGCAGGCACGTAGATGGCCTGTACTGATGTGATCGAGCCGTTCTTCGTGGATGTAATCCGTTCCTGCATCGCACCCATGTCGGTGGCGAGCGTTGGCTGGTAGCCCACAGCGGAGGGGATACGACCCAGAAGCGCGGACACCTCGGAACCGGCTTGGGTAAAGCGGAAGATGTTATCGACGAAGAACAGAACGTCTGTCCCGGACTGGTCGCGGAACGATTCTGCCATGGTCAGACCGGACAGGGCCACCCGCATACGCGCACCCGGAGGCTCATTCATCTGGCCGTAGACCAGCGCCACTTTGGATTTGGTCAGGTCTTCGGCGTCGATGACGCCAGATTCGATGAATTCGTAGTAAAGGTCGTTCCCTTCACGGGTCCGCTCACCCACACCGGCGAACACGGAATAGCCAGAGTGCACCTTGGCGATGTTGTTGATCAGTTCCTGGATCAGAACCGTCTTGCCCACACCGGCACCACCGAAGAGGCCGATCTTACCACCCTTCGCATAAGGTGCGAGCAGGTCGATCACTTTGATCCCGGTCACAAGAACCTCGGACGCGGTGGACTGTGCTTCGAACGTTGGCGCATCAGCATGAATGGACCGGCGATCTTTCTCGCCAATTGGACCTTTTTCATCAACCGGGTCGCCGACCACGTTCATGATCCGGCCCAGTGTGGCATCGCCCACGGGTACGGTGATGGTCGTGTCAGCGTCAGTCACTTCCTGACCACGTACGAGACCTTCGGTGGAGTCCATCGCGATGGCGCGGACGGTGTTTTCACCAAGGTGCTGGGCCACCTCCAACACCAGCTCTTTGCCGTTGTTGTCGGTGGTCAGCGCGTTCAGAATTTCAGGCAGGTGATCGTCAAACTGCACGTCAACGACAGCGCCGATGACCTGCGTGATTTTGCCTTTAGCATTTGCCATGTGTTTTAACCTCTTAGGCTCGCAGTTGCGTATGTGCCGCCGGGCTCATCGGCGGTGTAAAAAAAAAACTTTGCCTTGCGGCGAAGCGATTGAAGACCGTTCCGGCAGGTCCAATAGACAGAATCAGATAGACGAGCCAGAAAGCCGGCGGGATACCGAAGGTACATTGTTGTTGCAGGTGCGCGGACGCGTGGACGTTTTGCAATCATGCCATACTTGCGTTCGAAGGCTGCTTTGCTCGCCTCCAACTCGGAACTGTGTGAACCGCTGCTGTGATGATGCAGAAAGAACGGGATCACCCATGCGGAACCGCCCACGAAAAGGCTTTGCTGGCACAGATCGGTCGCGAACAGGTGAAAACCACTCAGATCAAGTGAAGGCAGCACCAAACGTTTGCGCGGCAAGATCAGAAAGTTTTCATCCAACCCGCCAACACGTTTCGGTTCGTCGACGTCACGGCGCGTGCCGTGCGGGTCACGCAGATGGATCATCAAACGTTCCGGGTGATCGATGGTCCACCCCGCATTGCCAGCCAGTGTCCAATTCGGGTCACGCGCATCAAGATCACGCAGTATCGAAAGGAGCGTGTCTGCATCGTCGTCAACCAGCTCTATGTCGTCGTGGGTGTATAAGATGAACTCGCCTTTTGCTGCGCTGATTGCAGCGCGCAGGGCGCGGTATCCATCGAAGCGATTGTTGCCGCGATTGTCGATGGCAATGAACTCTGTATTTGATGCATCAAAGCCATTCGTGGTGAAAGAGCTGATCAGACGTTGATACTTTTCCTCGGATGCGACGAGCGAGCAGACCGAAAATGTGATTTCGGGCTGCGCATCCTCTGTCATGTATCGCACCGGGGCTGGCTTCATCGCCGCAAACGTCCTTTTAATGGTCTAGAGCGCTTCCGCGCCCGAAATAATTTCAATCAGCTCGTTGGTGATCACAGCCTGACGTGAGCGGTTAAATTCGATGGTCAACTTGTCGATCATTTCGCCCGCGTTGCGTGTTGCATTGTCCATGGCGGACTGGCGAGCACCCTGTTCGGATGCGGCGTTTTCCAACAGGGCACTGAAGATCGCGGTGGCCACACCGCGGGGCAGCAGATCGGCGAGGATCTCCTCTTCGCTCGGCTCATAATCGTAAAGTGTGGCGTCCGTCTCCGCTTCAACCTCTGGCGCGACGAAAGGAATGATCTGCTGCGCGGTTGGGTGCTGAGTTACGACGTTTTCAAACCGCGCATAGAAGATCGTCGCGACGTCGAATTCGCCTGCATCAAAGCGGGAAAGGACATCCTTGGCGATGTCTTGTGCGTTCACGTAGCCGACCCGTTTGACCTCGGTTAGATCCACATGGCCTATGAAATAGTCGCTCAGGTCACGCTTGATCGCATCGCGGCCTTTCTTGCCGACCGTGATGATCTTCACAGTCTTGCCGTCCGACAAAAGCTGCTGCGCATGCTGGCGCGCCAGCTTCGCGATGTTGCTGTTAAAGCCACCGCACAGTCCCCGCTCTGCAGTCATGACGACCAGCAATTGCACCTGATCACTGCCCGTGCCGGACAGCAACTTTGGTGCCGAATCTGATCCGCCAACCGATGCGGCCAACCCTGCCATCACGGCGTTGAACCGTTCGGTGTAAGGGCGCGAGGCTTCGGCGGCATCCTGAGCACGGCGCAGTTTTGCAGCCGCGACCATCTGCATGGCCTTGGTGATCTTGCGGGTCGATTTGACCGACTCGATCCTGTTTTTCAGGTCCTTAAGACTGGGCATAAGGGTCTCCTATGTCCAATTGATCAGGCAAAATCTTTGGCGAATGCTTCGACAGCCGCCTTCACTTTTTCTTCGGCTTCGCCTTTGATCTTCGGATCTTCCTTCGTGAGGTAGTCCAGCACGTCAGACGCATTGGTACGCAGGTGCTTCAGAAGTCCCGCCTCAAACCGGCCAACCTCTTTGACGTCGATCTTGTCGAGGTAGCCTTTGGTCCCCGCATAGATCACGCAGACGATTTCCGCGTTGGTCAGCGGCGAATATTGCGGCTGCTTCATCAGCTCTGTCAGACGCGCACCACGGTTCAGCAATTGCTGGGTTGCGGCATCAAGGTCCGACCCGAACTGCGCAAAGGCTGCCATTTCGCGGTACTGGGCGAGTTCCAGCTTCACCGGACCCGCAACCGATTTCATCGAATTGGTCTGGGCAGAAGATCCCACACGCGACACCGACAGACCGGTGTTCACCGCAGGACGGATACCTTGGTAGAAAAGTTCCGTTTCAAGGAAGATCTGACCGTCGGTGATCGAAATCACGTTGGTCGGAATAAAGGCTGACACGTCACCACCTTGGGTTTCGATGATGGGCAGGGCTGTCAAAGACCCGGCGCCATTGTCTTCGTTCAGCTTGGCCGAACGTTCCAGCAGGCGGGAGTGAAGGTAGAAAACGTCACCTGGATAGGCTTCACGGCCCGGTGGGCGGCGCAGCAGCAGCGACATCTGGCGATAAGACACAGCCTGCTTGGACAGGTCATCATAGATGATGAGCGCGTGGCGGCCGTTGTCCCGGAAGTGTTCGGCCATCGCGGTTGCGGCATATGGTGCCAGGAATTGCATTGGTGCTGGGTCGGATGCGGTGGCAGCCACGACGATGGAATATTCAATCGCGCCGCTTTCTTCCAGTTTCTTCACCAGCTGGGCCACGGTGGACCGCTTTTGGCCAACAGCGACATAGACGCAGTAAAGTTTCTGGCTTTCGTCATCGCCAGCAGCGTCGTTGTAGGATTTCTGGTTCAGGATCGTGTCAAGTGCCACTGCAGTCTTACCAGTCTGTCGGTCGCCGATGATCAATTCGCGCTGGCCACGGCCAATTGGGATCATCGCGTCCACGGATTTCAGACCGGTCGCCATCGGCTCATGCACCGATTTACGCGGGATGATGCCCGGTGCCTTACTGTCCGCAACAGCGCGCGTCTTTGTCTTGATCGGACCTTTGCCGTCCAGCGGGTTGCCGAGGCCGTCAACAACGCGGCCCAGCAGTTCGTCACCTACAGGCACGTCCACAATGGACTTAGTGCGCTTGACGGTGTCGCCTTCTTTGATGTCACGGTCGGAACCGAAGATAACAACACCCACGTTGTCGGCCTCAAGGTTCAATGCCATCCCGCGAATACCGCCGGGGAATTCGACCATCTCACCGGCCTGCACGTTATCCAGGCCGTACACACGGGCGATACCATCACCAACGCTTAGTACCCGGCCAACCTCGGCCACTTCGGCTTCCTGACCGAAGTTCTTGATCTGGTCCTTCAGGATCGCAGAGATTTCAGACGCTTGGATCGCCATTTATCCGACCTCTTTCATAGTGTTCTGGAGTGCGTTGAGCTTTGAGGCGATCGACGTGTCGATCATCTTGGAGCCCACTTTAACAATAAGACCGCCAATGATGCTTTCATCGACGGTTTCTTTGATGGTGACGTCATTGCCCACTTGGGCTTTCAGTGTTTTTGCCAGCTTATCGGCCTGTGCCTTGGTCAAGGCCTTCGCGGTGGTGACTTCGGCTGTCACTTCGCCGCGCGCGTCTGCCAGCATGCCTTCAAGCACTGACAAAAGCTGGGGCAGCACAAACAAACGGCGCTTGCTTGCCAGCAGCGCCAATACATTGCTTGTCGTGTCGGACAGGGCCATCTTTTTCGCAATCGCGGTAATCGCGGCTGACTGTTCTTCGCGGCTATATAATGGCGATGTCAGCAATGTGCGCAGATCGGCGCTTTCGGCCATGGCTGCGTCCAATGCAGCAACATCTGATTCGAGGGATTTGATCGCCTTGCCTTCTTTGGCGAGGTCAAACACGGCAGTCGCATAGCGCGCGGCGATGCCTGTTGAGATACCAGCAGTTTCGGACACGTATAGCCTTCCGATGTCTTGGGTCCAGGCTCACCACACCCGTCGTCCCCGGGGCAGCAAATGGACGCGTTGTTTTGCCCCCGTGTTCACGAGAGCGGCAAAATCTTGGCGGATGTAGCAGAGGCGGTATAGTGCCGCAAGCACTCTGCGACAAGAATTCACCGCGACATTCGGCATATGGCGCAGAGCGGGAAGACGGCTGGCCGATATGCCTGTAAATTCACCAGTCGGTGGGAGGTGACCCGAAAAAGAACAAGCGCGCGATCACGTTTGATCGCGCGCTTGTTTTCGATGGGTTTTAGTGTGCTGCGTTTGATTACCACAGGCCGGATTCGCGTTGCAGCCGTCGCCGCCAATATGCAGCCTCGCGATCATGTTGACCTTCGCCTCTGGCAGGGCGTGCGTTTCTCCAATGATCTGGCGCGGACCATTTTTCGTTGCGCGTTGCCGTCAGCATGGCATCTGCTATGATTGTTAGCATGGCTTTTCCTCTCATGCGGTTGATGAGTTAGAATTACCCCTATTGTGCTCATGAAACGAGTCTATATGATTTTATATATGTTAGCTGAACTTTCATATGATCTGGCGTGATATCCCATCACTTGCCGCATTGCGCGCGTTCGAGGTTGCGGCGCGCACCGGGTCCTATTCGGCAGCAGCGCAGGAATTGAACGTGACACATGCCGCCATCGCGCAGCATGTGCGTAGCGTTGAGTCGCATTTGGATACGGTGCTGATGACACGGGATGGTCGTGGGATGACACCCACTGACACTGGCGCTGTACTGGCGGCAGAGCTGTCAGCTGGCTTTCGTCAGATTGTTGACGGTGTTAGGGCCGTGACAGATGATATCGCCGCGCGCCCGCTTTCTATCTCTGTTACGCCAAGCTTTGCGGAAAACTGGCTGATGCCCCGATTGACGCGATTCTGGGCGGAATATCCGGGTTTCTCCCTTTCCGTGAGCCCAAGCATGGAGCTTGTTGATCTGCGCAGGGACGGATTCGATCTGGCAATCCGCTATGGCCGGGGTGACTGGCCGGGTGTTCAGGCGACCCATCTTGTAGCGGCCGACTATACCGTTGTTGCCGCGCCATCGCTTTTGAACGGGCGGCGGATCAACGAGCTGACCGATCTTTACGATTTGCCGTGGCTGTTTCAAACCGCCGACCGGGAGGCGCAGAAATGGGTCGCGGAAGCGGGGCTCGATATGGCCTGTTGCCAGGCCAATGTGGTGGCAACTGGCAGTATGTTGTTGTCGGGCGTACGGGCTGGCGGTGGTGTTGCCGTTGTTGCCGGGGCGCTGATCGAGGATGACCTGGCCACCGGCAGGTTGGTTGCTTTGAAACAGGCGCAACGCGAACATTTGGGATATTACATCATCCACACGCCAGGCGTTTTGTCCGACAGGGCGAACACACTCAAATCCTGGCTGTTGAAGTGTGACGCTTAGAACAGATCCCGCCAAACTGTTCCGTCAAAACAGCGCAAGACGGATATGGTGTCGTCGAAATAGATGTCGCCGGCTGTTGGGCTTGCTGGTGTGGCACCAGGCGCCAGGCGCAGCACCTGATCGATCTGCACATGGCCATTGGCACCTGTCGCAGTCAGTGCGGTGAACCATGTGGTGCCGTCGGCCGAGACCTTGACGCTGAAATCGTCATTGCCTGCCAGTCCCATCTCGGCCCGACCTGAAAAGCCCGTCTGGTAAAGAAGTGACCCGGTATCGCCGACGCCCGCCTTGTTGACCTTCACTTGATGGCCCGCGCCATCGTTATTGAGCAGCGTGGCGTCTGCATTCACGCTCAGGCGGTTTGTAGCATCGGCAATAGCGTTGATTCCGATGCTGGGCAGGTCTTGCAGCTCACCGCTTTGAGCGACCCAAGCACCCCCGGTGTGGACCCGCAGGTCATTGGCGTCACGTACCCAAGCGCGCCAACCGTCGCGCGGCGCAACATAGAGCCAACCGCCCCCGCGCCATGTGGCGATCATCCCATCCTGCCCGGCCCATTCGCCTG
>JBCBDL010000084.1:15184-15661 GCA_038529695.1 Pseudomonadota bacterium
CCGGTGCCTATCGCCCAGGCCTGACCTTCGTTCGCCGTACCAGGCGGCGTCACGGCATCCGTAGCCTCAAGCGTCAGTTGCACGATCATGTCAAGCAGCTCGATGGCTTCGTTATGGGTCACATGCTTTTGCGCCTGCGCGGGCATGATGAATGGCAACGTTAGATTGGGTGTTTGATCTGGCATGGGAAAAGCGCCTTCCGGATTGAGTGAAATCGCGCGCAGTATTTCGATCGCTTGCTTGATGATCCCTTCAGCCACCGCGCGGTAGTTAACGCATCATCAATGATTTGCAGGGCATCTCTTGGTTAACGGCACATTTACGAATCGTAAGGGGTTTTCATGACAAAGCGCGCATTGATCACGGGGGTGACCGGACAGGACGGGTCCTATTTGGCGGAATTTCTTTTGGACAAGGGCTATGAAGTCCACGGGATCAAGCGCCGTGCTTCGCTCTTCAATACCGACCGCGTCGATC
>JBCBDL010000085.1:0-15573 GCA_038529695.1 Pseudomonadota bacterium
CCCCAGGATATCGCTGCCTATATGGATCAGCATGGCCTACCCCGGCACCCATTGGTGGCCCAGGGCTATCCCTCCATCGGCTGTATGCCTTGCACCACGCGGGTAAGCGCGCACGAAGACTCCCGCGCAGGCCGTTGGCGCAACAGTGAAAAAACGGAATGCGGTATCCATTTCGAAAACGGGAAAGTTACGCGCGAAGGACAAGCGGCATGAGTGTCATCGTCACCGATACGGGCTTTGCGCCCGATGATTTCGAATGCGGTTTTGTGACACGGGATGAGGCCGCAGCGAATGATTGCGACTATGGCATTGACCTGCCGTCCGACACACCACCAGAGGCCCTTGCCGGGCTGAACAATGCTCCGATGATCCGGATCGACTTCCCCTCCTCCGCCGACGGGCGTGGGTTCACGCTGGCTGCCATGTTGCGGCGCGCGGGCTATAAAGGACGGTTGCGCGCAAAAGGCCATGTGCTGGCCGACCAATACGCGATGGCGCGCCGGTCCGGTTTTGACGAAGTCGAAATCGACGATGCCCTCGCGAAACGACAACCGCAAGTGCAATGGCAATTCCGCGCGGACTGGCAGGCGCATGACTACCAGTCGCGCCTGCGTGGCTAGACTTTTCCCCTGATCCATATCAAAGACGCAACGGAGGGCGCGGCGCTATAGCTGCGCCATGACACATATGACCGAGCAAAAACCCGTGACACTCGACACCGCCAAAGCCGTCCCGACCCTGCCCGATGCGCAGACAATTACGGACGTACAACACTATACCGACCGGCTGTTCAGCTTCCGCTGCACCCGACCCGCCAGCCTACGGTTCCGGTCCGGCGAATTCGTGATGATCGGCCTGATGGGCGATCCGGATCCCAAGACCGGCAAACAAAAGCCGCTCTTGCGGGCTTACTCCATCGCCTCGCCCAGCTGGGACGAGGAACTGGAATTTTACTCCATCAAGGTGCAGGACGGGCCTCTGACCTCGAAACTGCAACATATCAAACCCGGGGATGAAATCATCCTGCGACCCAAACCTGTGGGCACACTGGTGCATGACGCGCTGCTGCCTGGCAAACGACTGTGGTTCTTTGCCACCGGCACCGGTTTTGCACCCTTCGCGTCCCTGCTGCGCGAGCCGCAAACCTACGAGGATTATGACGAGATCATCATCACCCATACCTGCCGGGAAGTGGGCGAGCTGACCTATGGGCGTAACCTGATCGAAGCCCTGAAGGATGATGAACTACTAAACGAAGTCATCGGCGAGGGCTTCTGGAAGAAAATCAAGTACTACCCGACTACCACCCGCGAAGCGAGCCCCAAAATGGGCCGGATCACCGACCTAATGCGGTCGGGCGACGCGTTTGCCGACCTTGGCGTTCCGCCGCTGAACCCCGCGACAGACCGTGCCATGATTTGTGGCAACCTTGCCTTCAACCTGGAGCTTAAGGATATGCTGGAAGCGTATGGGTTGGTCGAAGGGGCGAATTCAAACCCGCAGCATTACGTGGTGGAAAAGGCGTTTCTCGACTAGCCGGCTTGCATAGCCCTTTGGTTGGCCGCGCCTCATCCAAGGCGCGGCCTTTAACGTCAAACCCGTGTTACTGCAGCCCAAGCGCTGCCCGGATGCTTTGCAAAACGGGCTCAAGCAATTCGGGATTATCCTGTGCAGCGGTCAGCGCATTACCCAGCGTGGTCTTTTGCAGGGCCGAGATGTCAGCACCATCCAGGAGCGTCATCACCTGATCAAGGTCGAAACCGTCGATGGTCAGCAATTCTCCTGCCCTTGCCATCAGGTCGCCGCCCGCGCCCTCAACCAAAGCACCGGCACCTTCGACGACACCATCAGCAGCCTCGGCTGCATTGTCGATCGCACCTTGCGCAGCCTCTTCCGCTGCAGCAGCCGCTTCATCAATCGCGGCCTGAGCGGCGGCTTCCGCCTCTGCGGCAGCCTGCGCTGCAGCTTCTGCTTCTGCCGCAGCGGCGGCCTCGGCGGCGGCAGCAGCTTCAGCAGCGGCAGCTTCCTCTGCGGCGGCAGCGGCGGCCTCAGCGGCAGCGGCCTCTTCCGCGGCAGCAGCAGCGGCGGTGGCAGCTTCAGCCGCAGCAGCGGCCTCAGCTTCTGCGGCTGCAGTTGCGCCGGTCAGAACGCCGATGGCTTCGTTCGGGCCGCGCCCCTCGACCGCATATTGATATCCAAAAAACCCTAAAACAGCGAGAATGACCAAAATCGCGATAGCTCTCATTGCTTTCATCCTTCCATGAATGGCAATTGGACCCCCACCCGGGCCCTTGGCTGGGATATGTCAGATCACCCCCAAAAGGGAAAGGGCTGCAGGGGGCCAAAAATCGGCGGAAAACCACCCCTTTCCGGGTTGAAGCTGGCCAGTCCCACGTTTACTTTGCGTGTCACCTAATCGGAATAATCAAAGGATAAAGACCATAGGACGCAGACCCCACAACGCGCCACCACAGCGCGACACAGGCCCACGGATCAACGACCGCATCCGGGCCCCTGAAATCCGCCTGATCGGGGCGGATGGCGAAAATGTCGGCGTTGTCACGCCCGAACGCGCTCTGGTGATGGCAGATGATGCCGGACTTGACCTGGTCGAGATTTCGCCGAATGCCAAACCGCCAGTCTGCAAGATTATGGATTACGGGAAATTCAAATACGAAACCCAGAAGAAAGAGGCCGAAGCCCGCAAGAAGCAAAAGACCATCGAAATCAAAGAGGTAAAGTTCCGCCCTAACACGGACAACCATGATTACGACGTCAAAATGCGCAATGTTTTCAAGTTTTTGGATAACGGGGACAAAGTGAAAATCACGCTGCGTTTCCGCGGTCGCGAAATGGCGCACCAGGAACTGGGCCGCCAGCTTCTGGAACGGGTGGCTGAAGATACGAAAGAGGCCGGACGGGTGGAGAACTTTCCCAAGATGGAAGGCCGTCAGATGGTGATGCTGATCGGGCCATTGCCAAAGTAAGCACGGGTTGAGGGGCGCTCTCCGTATTTGCTGCGCAAACGCCTGCCGCTTGGACGGTGTTTGCAAACAAACTCCGGGGAAGGCCGTCAGATGGTGATGCTGAACGGACCACTGCCGAAGTAAATCAAATTTCTAGAAATTTGAAAAAGCGGAAGACTGCCCTGACAGTCTTTCGCTTTTTACGTTTGCAGCGCGCATGGGCTGACCAGGCCTGGTGAGATCGGGCGCGACCGATCAAGGAAACTGACGGGCAGCCCCTCGTCCACATCCTCAGCCCGATAGCGCACCCTGTCGATCCTGCATTTATCCGCATCATAAAGACACAATGTGCCCCCATCATTGCCAAGCTGCAGTGGCGTCACCGGCCCCAGGCGCATGGCCATACCTGGCTCTAATATCCCATCCAAGGCCAGCGGTTGGCGTAACGTATCGCTCAGCGACCAGCCATCCAGGTTCACTGGTTCGCCCGACAGGTTCATGATTGTCACCCATTCCCCTTCACGATCCGCCCCTTTCGGGTTTACCATCGCTGCAACGATAAAGACCGCAGGTCCGTGCACCAGAACCTCATCCCGCATCTGGTCCATGGCAATGATATGCGCGGGATCATCCACCTCGATCCGTTCCGGGAAGGAGGTGATATGCAGTTTTTCGGCCATCTCCGCATTCGGGTTGAAAAACAAGGGATTAAGTTCCGGCAGAACCTGCGGAAAGATCAGCCCTGTCTGTCCCTCAATCTCGGTGACCGACACCTGGTAGCGTTGATTGTCGAACATGCGTCGCCCGCGCCTGTCGCGGATCGCGGCGGCATCCTGCGCCATGATGAAGGCGCGCACTTCAAGGGCACCGTCGCGGATGTAACTCACCACTTTGAAAAACGCCGATGGGATGAGGGCAGTATCGCGGCCTTGCGGTGTAATTGATCGGGGCGTGTCGCCAAAAATCGGGCCAGAGATCGAAGATATCCGGTCCGTGTCGTCAGGCGTATCCATCAGCACCCAATCCTCAAGCGCCAGCCATTCATCCTGATTGAAATTGGCATGCTGGAGTGATGCGTTAGAATAAAAGAACGTATCATCCGAAGCATGTTTGGCCTGTCGCGCCGTATCGCCCCACGCAGCAGAGGCCCGACGCGCCAGATGCCCCCGATCCCAGGGGTTGCTGCGGTAGTAGTCATTATTCAACTGAAAGTCCCGCCCGATCCGCGTATCGATCCGCCAATTGTCAGTGCGGTCCACGCTTTTCAGTCGTGCCTGATCGATATTCATGGCCGAAAACACCGGCGTGCGCAGCACTGCGTGCGTCGCCACTGTGTAATTCACGTAATCTGCAAAAACACCGTCGCGCAATTGGTCGCGCAAAACGATGAAGTCCACCAGCTCTGGTCCAAATTCCGGCAATGGAACATTCACGCCCAGAAAATCCGGGTCATACCCAGTTTTGGATGCGATGGTAAGCGGATCGGGCATAGGTTGCGCCTTCAATGACGTCATTCGAACGATGCAATCTATACCCGATTTATCAAGTCATTGCGACAATCGCCCTTTGGGTCATGACCTTGACCAGATGCGCGCGATAGGCGGCAGAACCATGCAGATCAGCAATCATGCCATCCGCCGGAACCGATAGCCCAGCAATCGCATTGGCCGATAACTCATTGGACAGGGCCTCTTCTGCGGCCGACCACCGGAACACGCCATTCTCGGATGCGCCAGTCACTGCAACACGCACGCCATCCGCAAATTTGGCCACAAACACCCCGACAAGCGCAAAACGGGAGGCTGGCTGCACAAACTTCTGATAACTTGCCATTTCCGGAACTGGGAACCGCACCTCGGTGATCACCTCACCCTCATCCAGCGCAGTTGTGAACATGCCCTGAAAATAGTCATCAGCCGCAATCTCGCGCGCATTTGTGATGATCGTCGCACCCGATCCCAGCGCCCCTGCCGGATAGCAGGCGGACGGGTCATTATTGGCCAGCGATCCGCCGATCGTGCCGCGATTGCGCACCGCCGGGTCACCGATATGACTGGCCATGTCGGCAAGCGCTAGATAATGCGCTGCCGCTTCACGCGCCACGGTCGCATGGGTGGTCGCACCACCAATGCAGACCGCGCCATCATCGCCGACACATACTCCTTTCATCTCGCCAATCGCTGACAGGCTGACCAGTGTCGCAGGCATCGCAAGGCGCTGTTTCAAGGTTGGTATCAGCGTCTGACCACCGCCCAGTGCCTGCGCATCCTCGCCCTTCAACGCATTGACCGCATCCGCAATCGTGGAAGGCCGTTCAATTTCAAAAGCATACATGAGCGTTCTCCCTTACGCGTTGTTCATCGCATCCCAGACGCGCGCAGGCGTCAGCGGCATGTCGATATGTGTGACGTTCTTGCCGCCCGATTGCAGCGCGTCGATGACGGCATTGACCACCGATGGCGGTGATCCAATCGCCCCGGCCTCACCACAACCTTTGACGCCCAAGGGGTTGTGCGTGCAAGGCGTCTGGCAGGAATGGTCAACCGCATAGAACGGCAGATCATCCGCCCGTGGCATCGCGTAATCCATATAGGACGCGCTGATCAATTGACCGTCATCATCGTAAGCGCAGTTTTCCAAAAGCGCCTGCCCGATGCCCTGCGCAATCCCGCCATGGACCTGGCCGGAGACGATCATCGGGTTGATCACATTGCCGAAATCATCCGCCGCGCTGAACCGTTCGATGGTGACTTTACCGGTATCGGGATCCACCTCGACCTCGCAAGCATAGGCCCCTGCAGGATAGGTAAAGTTTGCCGGATCGTAGAAGGCGGTTTCCTCCAACCCCGGTTCGATATCCTCAAGCGGGTAGTTGTGCGGGACATAAGCGGCGAGCGTTACATCCCCCCACGCCACCGATTTATCCGTCCCCGCAACGCTGAATTGTCCATCCTTCAATTCAATATCCGCGTCCGAGGCTTCCAGCAGATGCGCGGCGATCTTCTTGGCTTTACTGATCACCTTTTCGGCAGCGCGCACCATGGCCGAACCGCAGACGGCCAAGGACCGAGAACCATAGGTGCCCATCCCGAACGGGATTTTGGACGTATCGCCGTGTACGATATCAATTTGATCCTCAGGGATCCCGATCATCTCGGAAATCACCTGCGGGAAAGACGTCTCGTGCCCCTGCCCGTGGCTGTGAGCGCCGACCATCACGGAAATCGAGCCCGTCGCATTCACCCGCACGGTGGCCGCATCATAAAGCCCGGCACGTGCACCGAGTTGCCCGACAAGGTTTGACGGCGCAATGCCGCAAGCCTCAATATAGCAATTCACGCCTAGACCACGCAGCTTACCTTTGGCTTCGCTTTCCGCACGCCGCGCGGCAAAGCCACCGATATCTGCGATCTCTTCCAGCTTGGCCATCGTCGCCTCGTAGTCGCCAGTATCGTATTCAACTGCAACCGGCGTGGCGTATGGGAACTCTTTGACAAAGTTCTGCCGCCGCAGCGCAATCGGGTCCACGCCCAGTTCACGCGCGGCCTTGTCAATGACACGCTCCAACTGGAACGTGGCCTCCGGCCGCCCAGCACCGCGATAGGCATCCACCGGCACCGTATTGGTAAACACGGCCTTCACATTCACATAGATCAGCGGCGTTTTGTAATTCCCTGCCATCAGTGTGCCATGCAACCACGTGGGCACCGAGGGCGCAAAGGTCGACAGATACGCGCCCATATTTGCGAATGTCTCGGTCCGGATGGCAGTGAAATTATTCTCTGAATCCAACGCCAGCTCGATCTTGGTCACATGGTCGCGGCCATGGGCGTCCGACATGAACGCCTCTGAGCGGCTGGAGGTCCATTTGACCGGGCGCCGCAACTGCTTGGCCGCGAAGGTGCAGAATGCCTCTTCCGCATAGTGGAAAATCTTGGTGCCAAAACCACCACCCACATCAGGGGCGACCACGCGCAGCTTATGCTCCGGTATCCCCAGCACAAACGCGCCCATCAAGAGCCGGATCACATGCGGGTTCTGGCTGGTCGTATGTAGCGTATGCATATCGTCAGACGGGCTGTAATCACCCACCGCCACACGCGGCTCCATCGGGTTTGCGACAAGACGGTTGTTCACAAGCTCAAGCGTCGTGACATGGGCGGCGTTCGAAAACGCTTCATCCGTCGCAGCCTTGTTTTCCTCGACAAAGCCCCAGTCATAACAAAGGTTGCTGGTCAGATCGTCGTGGACCTTGGTCGCGCCATCGGCCACCGCCGCCTTCATATCCATGACCGCCGGCATTTCTGTCAGATCAAGCATGATCTCTTCTGCCGCATCACGCGCCTGGGCATAGGTCTCGGCCACCACGGCGCAAACCGGCTCGCCCACATGGCGAATCTTGCCATGGGCCAGCACAGGGTGCTTGGGCTCTTGCATCGGTTCCCCATGCTTATCGGTCACTTGCCAACCGCAGGGCAAACCGCCTACGGCTTCAAAATCCGCCCCAGTGAAGATATGCAGCACGCCAGGCATGTCCGCAGCAGCACTTGTATCGACGCTGTTGATCGTCGCATGGGCCACGTCAGCGCGCAGGAAATGCACGTAAGCCTGGCCATGAATGTTGATATCATCGGTGTAATTGCCCGCCCCTGTCAGAAAGCGCACATCCTCGCGCCGCTTCGTGCTGGCCCCAATTCCACTATCCTTTGGCATTTTTCATCCTCCCATACGGTCCATCGCGCCTGACGCTTTGGCAACGATGCTAACTGATTATTCGGCTGCGATGGCTGTGACGTCTTGTCCGGACGCCGCCATGATCGCCTTCACGATGTTGTGGTATCCGGTGCAGCGGCAAATATTGCCCTCCAGATATTCACGGATCTCTGTCTCGGACGGTTTGGGGTTCTCTTTCAGCAGTGCGGCAGCGGACATGACCATCCCCGGCGTGCAAAACCCGCATTGCAGCCCATGATGATCCTGAAACGCCTGCTGGATCACGGACAGTGATCCATCTGCATTTGCCTGCCCCTCAATCGTGCCGACCTCGGCACTGTCAGCCTCAACAGCAAAGATCGCACAGGCCTTCACCGCTTCACCATTCACATGAACGACACAGGCCCCGCATTGCGACGTATCACAGCCCACATGCGTGCCGGTCAAACGCAAATCATTGCGCAAGAAGTCAACGAGCAAGGTACGGCTTTCCACCTCGCCTGAAACGGCTTTTCCATTCACGGTCATCGATACCGATGTCATTCTTACCTCCCGAAATCATCTTGTATTTGCACCGAGTTAAGCACGGCGCAGCCCGGTTGAGAACCTGGAACTTACGCTGCGTCAGCAGCATCATTCATCTATATGGTTGACTGATAGTGCTGTGAGATGTTATTCACCCATATGGTTGAACGAAAAAATTCTCATCCGCTCGATGCGATCCTGAAGGCCACAAGTGACCCAACACGGCGGGACATTCTGACACTGCTCGCGCAGGAAGGACCGCTGCGGGTCACCGACATTCACGCACGATTCACGATGAGCCTGAATTCCGTCTCAAAGCACATCAAAGTGCTGGAAGCGGCGAGTCTTGTGAAACGGCGCACTGAATGGCGGGAGCACCTGATCGAGGTTCAGATGGAGCCGCTTGCCGAAATCGATGAGTGGTTCAAAGGGTTGCGTTCAATCTGGGCGATGCGCCTTGAGGCGCTCGACGACATCATCACCAAAGGAGCTGCCAAAAAATGACTGACCTGACACTGACAACCGAACGGACCATCAACGCCTCGCAAAAGGCCGTGTTTGACGCCTGGCTTGACCCCGAAATGCTCGCACGTTTCATGACCCCCGGCCCAGATATGAGCGTCCCCGTCGCCAAAACGGACGCCAAAGTCGGCGGCGGGTTTGAGATCGTGATGCGCGCCGGCGATACGGATATTCCGCATCACGGCACATACAAGGAAATCAGCCCGCATGACCGGCTGGTCTTCACGTGGTTCGGCCCCTCACCTGCCGAAGACAGCACCGTCACGCTGAACTTTGACGCTATCGATGGCGGCACGCATGTCACGTTGCGCCATGATCGGTTCATCGATGAACAGCGGCGGGATGATCACAGGAAGGGCTGGACCAGCATATTGGCTGCGCTTGACTCAGCCTTTGCGCAAGCCGCCATACAAGACGCCTGACAGTACGCTCAACCTGCTTTACCACGCGCCTTGCTGGCGGCGCTCACATGATCAATGCGCTGTAGGTAGCGATCGGCGCGTGGGACCGGATTATAAAGGTACTGATCCGGCCCGCGCATCTTACGGGCGTTCAACTCGGTAGTGGACAGCAAATCAAATTCCACCTTCTCTAAGCGGCAATTCCACCCTTGCGCATGGCGGGAGGCCCAGCCGTTCGTGTGGAACTGCAGCAGGCGCATCCGCAGCGTATAGCCGCGGTGGTCGAAAGCGACCTCGCCATCGGTGACATAGATATGATTGCCAGCAAAGCCATCAGCGGGAATGATACGCTCTGCGCAAAAGCCGGGCAGCGGCCGCTGCTTCAGGTACGCACCTGCGAGGATATGACAGGCGCCATGGCCAAAGAAGATGCGGTCAGGCAAGGCCCACCGTCGCTTTGGGTCCTGCTTGATGGCAGGCTTCAATGCATACATGAGCGCCCGTCTATCATCGCCCGCTAGTCCGCAATATCTCCACGCGGCTGCGGCCTTGTAGGGATCTCCTTGAGCAATCCGCCCACCCCCATCGCCGCGAAATCCGCAGGTTTCAGGTGGATGCCGCAGAGGACCCGTTCCAACACCCAATCCGCGCCGTTGAGCGCGGGGGACCGGGCACATCCCGGCAGGCCGATCACAGGCCTTTCCCCGACATGGCCCAGAAACAACAAGTTGCCCGGATCAACCGGCATGCCGAACTGGGTGACCGCGCCACCAGCCGCGCGTACGGCAGCCGGGCCCACATCCTCGGCATCTGAAGTGGCAGAGGCGGTCAGGATAAAGACAACGTCACCCTTTGCCGCGGCAATGGACTGCGCAAGTTGTGTCGTTTCATGATCCACGATGACACGATCATCCAAATCCACGTGCAACCGGTCCAGCCGCCCGTGCAAGGCATCACGCCCTTTGACAGCGGGATCCGCGCCGATTCGCGTCTCGATCAGCGTGGCGGTTGCACAGCGCGTCCCCAAGCCGCAAAGGGCACCAGCACCCGCCAATGCTGCGGCATCCACATCGGCCTTTGGCACGCCGTACGAGATGATTTTGACTGTCGCGACCATCGTCCCGGCATCAACACGGTGATACGGCGCAACGGTCGCCACCGTGATCATTGGATTCACTGCGTTAAATGCATTCACCCGCGCCACATCAATTTGCGCGATCCCTGCCTCTTTCGCAAAGATGTTGACCCGACCGGTCGCTGCTTGGCTCAGACGCAGCCCGTCACCGGCCAGCGCCCGGGCAAGACGGGCCGCCGCCGCATCTTCGCCCAAATCACTCTTCTCCAACGCGGCTGCAATTACAGTGTCATGCCCACCCGCGATCAGCGCTGCCACATCATCAGGGCCAAGCACCTGCCCCTTGCGCAACCGCCCACCCTGCAACGCGATAGAGTGGGCAAGGATCGCCCCTTGCGCATCCACGGTCGGCATTTCGCCAAACTTCACTTCGCTTTCCTCAAGGTTTCAATGACTTCAGCCATGATGCTCACAGCAATCTCTGCAGGCTGCCTGCCGCCCAGATCAAGGCCCACCGGCGCATGAATACGAGCGACTTCGTCGTCCGAAAACCCGGCCTCATTCAAGCGCGCAACGCGCTTTGCATGGGTCCGCTTTGACCCCAGACAGCCCAGATAGAACACATCCGACCGCAGCACCGCCTCTATCGCCGGGTCATCCAGCTTGGGATCATGAGTCAGCGTGACGACTGCTGTTCGCGCATCGGGCTTCAGTGCCGCCATCGCCTCATCCGGCCAGTCGTCGATAATCGTCTCGCCCGGAAACCGGGCCGCTGACCCGAAAGCGCCGCGCGGGTCGATCAGCACCGGCGCATAGCCGCAGGCCCGTGCCATTTGTACCAGCGGTTGCGCGATGTGCACGGCCCCCACAATGATCATCCGCAAAGGTGGATTGTGAACAGCAATAAAGGTCCGGCCATCCTCCGCGACCCCCGACCGATCCAGCCGGAACCGATCCGGATAGGCATCCGGGCCCACCAATGCCCCGCCGCCGCTCTCCAGATCAGTAACATAGGCCACAGGTTCGGCAGCGGCGCGCTTTGCGACCAACTCTTCCAAAATGCCAACTGGTAAGGCGGACCCGACGGGCTCTACCAGCACCTTGATCTCACCGCCGCAGGCCAAACCAACCGCAAAGGCTTCGTCATCGCTCACTCCGAATTCAAGCACGCGCGGTTTGCCGTCTTCCAATGCTTCAAGTGCCTCAACGATCACGGCGCCTTCGACACAACCACCCGAAACGGACCCTTCCATCGCACCTTCGGCGTCGATCACCAGTTGCGACCCGACCGCACGCGGCGCAGACCCCCAGGTCTGCACCACGGTCGCCACAGCGACCCCGCGGCCAGCGCGGTGCCAGTCGAGCGCCAGTTTCGGCAGGTCGGTGATATCGGTCATGGCGTCTGCACGATCCTTGTCAGAAAACAGTTGTTGCGAGCCGATCGCACATCAACATACGCCACCGCGTCCCGTTCGAAAAGCTGTGTGGCGTAATCGGCGACCTGTGCTTTCGGCGTGATCTGTCCTGTGCCGTAGATGATGCGGTCCGTCGCATCGTAGGCCTTGACCAGGTAGTCGGGTGAAGTCTGCAGGATCGGCGGCACCTCATCTCCGCCATGCGGTGTGCATTCCTCGGCGCAGAAGAAGACAGGCCCGGTTTCCGCATAGGGATGCAATCCCGAAAACGGACGCGCGGCACAAACCAGCATCTCGGCCCCTTCCGGCACGTTCTTGAGGCAGTTCCGGCAGGGCGTGCCAACGCCGGACGAAATCGCGCGTTCTGCCGGGTTGCCATAGGCGTCCGGGCCACCAGCACGCAGGCTGGCCACTTCATGAGCATCGTAAGGCAGGTAGGTCAAAGTCATCATGTTCTCCTTGGTTGATGACCCGGACCTAACAACGCATCCCGTCCAATAACGACCCGAAACCTGCGCATCCCTCACGCCCCCAGCATCGCCATCAACCGAGCCTTCTGCCCGGTATCATCCGGGCGCGACAGGGCCTGCGCCAAGCCTTCAAGCGACGCGATGTTATGCCCCGCCCGAAAGCTGGAACAATGGGGCAGCATCTGCATGATCCCCTTGGCCTTGGGGGCAAAACCGTCCCAGCGCAAAAGCGGATTTAGCCAAATAAGCTGCCGCG
The DNA here is from genome assembly GCA_038529695.1 of Pseudomonadota bacterium. GTDB lineage: Bacteria > Pseudomonadota > Alphaproteobacteria > Rhodobacterales > Rhodobacteraceae > Yoonia. The sequence goes on from JBCBDL010000085.1 coordinate 12,344, forward strand.
CTGTCAGGCTGAGCCGCTCCATCTCGCGCCCCAGATCGGCATCCTTGTCGCGGTCAAGGCCGTCTGTGATCAGCAGCACAACAGCGCCCTGCCCCATCACCCGCCGCGACCAGTCGCGGTTGAAATCATGCAGGCACGCCGCGATCCGCGTGCCACCTTCCCAATCCTGCGCCTCCGCCCCTGCGGCAGCCAATGCGGCATCCACGTCACGGGTCCGCAGATGGCGGGTGATATTGGTCAGACGCGTCCCAAAGGTAAAGGCATGGACCTGCGCCCAGCCCTGCCCTTCGCGATTTGCAACAGAATGTAGGAAATGCAAAACAGCACGTGAATACTGCGACATTGACCCCGAAATATCGCAAAGCACCACAAGATTGGGGTAGCGGATGCGCCGCCGCTTAGTGGCGAAATCCGTCACCTCGCCACCCCGTCGCATCGCCTGCCGCATCGTGCCGCGCCAATCCGGCAAATGCCCAGGCAGGCCTTGTGTCCGGCGGCTCTGGATCGGTGGGACCGGCAGACATAATGTTGCCAACATCCGCTTCGCCGCCGCCATTTCCGCGTTATTCATCTGTTCGAAATCAAGCGTACGCAGGCGTTCCTCAGTCGAGATCGTGCGCGAGGCGTCAATCGAAATCTCGACCTCCTCGCCGGCATCTTCGGGTGCGGGCAGATCACGATCATGGCCATCCAACAACGCTTCTGCCGCGCGTTTCTCTGCCGCTTGCGCCACCCGCTCTTCCTGCACCCCGCGCACCATCGGGGTCATGAATGACATCATCTGTTCCAGATACCGGGGATCGCGCCAGTACAGGCGGAAAAGTTGGCCAAACGTAGCCCGTTCCTCTGGCTTGGAAACAAAACAAGCGTGCAAGGTCCAGTAAAAATCGTGCTTCTCGGTAAAGCCTGCCGCCTCAACCGCGCGGATCGCATCAATTACGCGGCCCGGCCCAATAGGCAGCCCCGCCTTGCGCAAGGCGCGCGCGAAATGGGTGATGTTCTGCGCCAGTTTCGGATCATCCGGCAGTTCGAGATCGGCAAGTTCAACCATGGGTCAGCCCACACTTCTCGGCAATGCGCAAAGCAGCCGCCTCTGCCGTCAGAGAGGTCACATCCAGTCGCCACGCACCCTGTGGTTCCAGCAATGTCAGGCGTCTTCGCAAGTCTGTCAGAACCGCTGGCTCAATCAGCTTGAAAGCACCACGATCTGGATGGGTCAGACGCGCAAGGTTCTCTGCCTCATCAATCTCAAGCACGACCGCGCGCAGCGGGGCGCCTCTATCTCTCGCAAAATCGAGGGTCGGCTTGAACAGCGCGAAATCCTCATCCGCGTCCGAAAGCGCATCAGTCAAAATCACTGGAACCTGCACCGGCAGCTTTAATGCGGCACGCAGAACCACGGCCCGGACCTCTTCCCGCAACCGCGCGCATTCGTCAGTGCCCCGTTCAAAAACAGCGCATGCAGCATCAAGAAAGATATGATTGTCGAGCAGCCGTCCACCGCACAAATCTGCCAGTGTCTGTCCAATCGTGCGTTTGCCCGAACCCGGCCAGCCACCGATATGGATAACAGGTGCTGCGGTCACACCGTCTCCAACTCCGCCTTCGCCTCATCCAGAATGCGTTTCGCCTCGGACCCTTCCAGCTTCTGGATGTCGTCCTGATATTTCAGGATCGCACCCAGCGTATCGGCAATGACCTCTGGCGACAGGTTGATCACGTCGAGCGCCAGCAGGCATTTCGCCCAGTCAATCGTCTCGGCGACACCGGGCTTCTTGAAAAGATCCTCGCCGCGCAGTTTTTGAACAAAGGCCACGATCTCGCGCGATAGGGCCTGTGCCGCTTCGGGGGCGCGGGCTTGCAATATCTCAATCTCGCGATCAAAATTCGGGTAATCCACCCAGTGATAAAGACACCGGCGCTTCAACGCGTCATGCACCTCCCGCGTGCGGTTTGAGGTCAGGATCACAATTGGCGGCTCCGGCGCCTTGACGGTTCCAAGCTCCGGAATGGTCACCTGAAAATCCGACAAAGCCTCTAGCAAGAACGCCTCAAACGGCGCATCTGTCCGGTCCAATTCATCGATCAGCAGAACCGGCGCACCACCGGGCTGCGGACGCATCGCCTGCAACAGGGGCCGTTCAATCAAATAGTCTTCGGTGAACAACTCTGTCTTCAGCGCATCCCGGTCCGCGCCACCTGCCGCCTCAGCCGCGCGAATGGCGATCATCTGTTCGGCAAAATTCCATTCATAAACGGCGGATGCTGCGTCCAGACCCTCGTAACATTGCAGCCGGATCAGACGGCGGCCCAGAGCGGCAGCAATCGCCTTGGCAATCTCGGTCTTGCCGGTCCCCGCCTCTCCTTCCAGAAACAATGGTCGGCCAAGGCGCAATGACAAGAACACCACTGTCGCTAGTGCACGACCGCAGACATAATCCTGCGCTGCCAGCCCCGCCTGCACCTCATCAATTGAATTCATCGCGTCGCCTCCCATCGCGATATAGCTGCATCCCCGCCCGCCCGCGTCAACCCATCCATTGCCCCCGCCCGACCAAAGTCATACCGTGCGGACAAACGCAGGAGGATCCGCCATGAACGAGACGACACCGATCACCGCGACAGGCTTTGGCCCTGACCTTGGCCCGTTTGATTGGGCCGATCCGCTGCGGCTTGAAGACCAGCTGACCGAAGACGAACGCATGCTGCGCGATGCGGCCCATACCTTTGCCCAATCCACCCTGCAGCCCAAAGTGACCGATGCCTACCGTGAGGCGACGGTTGATCCCGGCATCTTCAAGGAAATGGGCGATGCGGGCCTGCTCGGCATCACGATCCCCGAAGAATATGGCGGGCTGGGTGCAGGCTATGTCACCTACGGCCTTGTCGCGCGAGAAATTGAGCGCGTGGATAGTGGCTATCGGTCGATGATGTCGGTGCAATCGAGCCTGGTGATGTACCCCATCCATGCCTACGGGTCCGACGCCCAGCGCGCAAAATACCTGCCTGGCCTCGCCGCAGGCACCTTGATCGGCTGTTTTGGCCTGACCGAACCTGATGCAGGCAGTGATCCTGCCGGGATGAAGACCACAGCCAAGAAAACCGCCGATGGCTATGTCCTGAACGGGTCCAAAATGTGGATCAGCAATGCGCCCATCGCGGATGTCTTTGTGGTTTGGGCCAAATCTGAGGACCACGGCGGCAAAATCCGTGGTTTCGTGCTCGATAAA
>JBCBDL010000086.1:0-15357 GCA_038529695.1 Pseudomonadota bacterium
CGGTGGAGAAGACCGCGCTGGCCGAGGCGGAGGTAGAATATCACGACCGTCAGACCGATGCGATCTGGGTCCGGTTTCCGGTGGTGCCGAAGACCGAAGCGCTGGCGCTGCTGGATGAGGCGACGGATTTCGATGATGCGCTTTTTGATATCGCGACGGATCTGAAAAAGGCGACGGTGTTGATCTGGACCACAACCCCCTGGACGATCCCGCAGAACCGGGCGGTCTGTTACGGGCCGAATATCTCTTATGGGCTTTATGAGGTGATCGGGCGGCCAGAGGAATGCTGGGCGAGCATCGGCGAGACGATGATCGTCGCCGATAAGCTGGCAGAAGAGGTATTTGCCGCCGGACGTCTGCAGGGTGATGAGATGATCCGCCGGTTGCGCGACGTGTCCGTCGATGAATTGGCGATGCTCACGCTGGCGCATCCTTTGCGCAGTGTCGAAGGTGCCGATGGCGAATGGGATTTTGACGTGCCCATGCTGTCTGGTGATCACGTGACCGATGATGCTGGGACGGGCTTTGTGCATACCGCGCCCAGCCATGGTGATGACGATTATGCCATCGGGGTCAAGCATGGCTTGCCCATGACCTACAACATCCTCGATGACAGTTCTTACCGGGCCGATTTGCCGTTCTTTGGGGGCGAATGCATTCTCAAGCCCAATGGCAAGCCGGGTGGCGCAAACAAGGCCGTGATCGACAAGCTGGTGCAGGTTGGCGCGCTGCTGGGGCGCCGCCGCATCACGATCTCGGATGCGCATTCCTGGCGGTCGAAGGCGCCGGTGATCCGTCTAAACCGGCCCCAATGGTTTACTGCTATCGACAAGCCCGTAGGCGATGGCAACGACACCTATGGCACAACGATCCGCGAGCGGGCGCTGCGCTCTATCGATGAGCTTGTGACATGGACGCCGAAGACCGGGCGCAACCGGCTTTATTCCATGATCGAGGCGCGGCCGGATTGGGTTTTGTCCCGCCAGCGCGCCTGGGGCGTGCCGCTGACATGCTTCGTCAAAAAAGGTGCGCAGCCGACGGATCCGGATTATCTGCTCCGCAACGAGGCCGTGAATACCCGCATCTTGGAGGCGTTTGAGGCCGAAGGCGCGGATGCCTGGTACAAGGATGGGGCGAAGGCGCGGTTCCTGGGCAATGACGTGGATCACGACGCTTATGAGCAGGTTTTTGATATTCTGGATGTGTGGTTTGACAGCGGCTCGACCCATTCATTCGTGCTGCGCGACCGGCCTGACGGGTCAGATGATGGCATGGCAGATGTGTATCTGGAAGGCACGGACCAGCATCGGGGCTGGTTCCATTCATCAATGCTGCAGGCTTGCGGCACAATGGGCCATGCCCCTTATCGCGCCGTTGTGACCCATGCGTTCACGTTGAATGCAGACGGCGAGAAGATGTCGAAGTCGCTGGGTAACGCGATGGAGCCTGCCAAGATTGTCGAACAATATGGTGCAGATATCCTGCGTCTGTGGGTGGCGACGACCGATTACAAGCATGACCACCGGATCGGCGATGAGATCCTGAAAGGTGTAGCGGATAGTTATCGCCGATTGCGCAATACGTTGCGGTTTATGTTGGGCTCGCTCAGCGATTTCACCGAGGCGGATCGCGTGGAACCTGGGGACATGCCGGAGCTGGAGCGCTGGGTGCTGCATCGGTTGGCAGAGTTGGATGCGCAGGTGCGTGACGGATACGCCAAATACGATTTCCAGGGCGTATTCCAGGCGATCTTCACGTTTGCCACTGTCGATCTGTCAGCGTTCTATTTCGATATCCGCAAGGATGCGCTTTATTGCGATGGCGATACGGATCGACGCAAGGCAGCGCGCACGGTGCTGGATATCCTGTTCCACCGGCTGACGAAGTGGCTTGCCCCGATGCTGACATTCACGATGGAAGAGGTCTGGTTGGAGCGGTTCCCTGGGGATGACAGTTCTGTCCATCTGGAGGATTTTGCCGAGACACCAACAGATTGGCACGATGAGGCGCTAGCAGCGAAATGGGCCATTGTGCGAAAGGTCCGTCGGGTTGTCACCGGCGCATTGGAGGTTGAGCGTACCAACAAGGTGATCGGTGCATCGCTCGAAGCAGCGCCAACAGTTTATGTGACAGACGACGTGGCGCAGGTACTGGAAACGGTCAGCTTCGATGATCTGTGCATCACATCAGACATCACCGTTAGCACAGATGATGCGCCTGCGGATGCGTTCCGCCTCGATGATGTAGCTGACGTGGCGGTGGTCTTTGCCCGCGCGGAGGGCGAGAAATGCCAACGCTGCTGGAAAATCCTACCCGATGTCGGCCTGCACGCGCATTCCGGCGTCTGCGGGCGCTGCAATAGCGCGCTCGGCTGATGGAGTACCGCAGCCCCGAAGCTGTCGCGCGTATGCAGGCGGATTTTAATCGGCAGGGCGCGATGGCTTCAATGGGAATTGCGGTGGCGGATGTGGCACCGGGGCGCGTGGTGTTGGAGATGCCGTTCAACGCGGATTTCAGCCAGCATCATGGCTTTATGCATGCCGGTGTCATCACAACGGCCATGGACAGCGCATGTGGTTTTGCCGCCTTCACGTTGATGGAGGCCGACGCGGAGGTGCTGACGGTAGAATTCAAATGCAACTTCATGGCGCCCGCAAGGGGTGATCGGTTCCGTTTTGAGGGCAATGTCGTCAAATCGGGACGGACCTTGACGTTTACTGAAGGCCGGGCAGTGGCGCTGGATGGCGACCACGAAACAGTTGTGGCCACCATCACCGCGACGATGATGGCGGTGCGCGGGATGCAGGGCTGATGGACCGCGATGCGGTCGCAGTCGCAGTATTGGAACGGGCCGCGCAATTACGCCCTGGCACCACCTTTTGCCCGTCCGAAGTGGCGCGTCGTCTGGCTGACGATTGGCGACCTTTGATGCCTCTGGTGCGGGAGGTGGCTGCCGACATGCCAGAGATCATCGCCACACAAAAGGGTGTTCCCGTCGATCCGCTGTTGGCCAAAGGCCCGATCCGTCTGGGTCGCGCATGAGCGGCGTCGTCGAGACACCCGTTGGATCTTTGGGCGCTGATAGTGACGGGCAGGCGATCACACATCTGATCTGGGGGCGTGCAGGCAGTCTGACGGAGGGGCCGCTTGCTGCGCAGTTTGTCACGGAGCTTTCGGAGTATTTCGCAGGTCAGCGGCGGGATTTTACACTGCCGCTTGCGCCACGCGGTTCGGCCTTTCAGCAGGATTTCTGCGCAGCGCTGCGTGCAATTCCCTATGGTGAAACACGCACCTATGGCGATTTGGCCCGTGATCTGGGCGTGTCCGCCCAAGCCATCGGGCAAGCCTGCGGGGCGAACCCGATTGCTATCCTGATCCCATGTCACAGGGTGCTGGCCGCGACTGGGCTTGGCGGCTATTCCGGCGCGGGCGGGATCGAGGCGAAGGTGACGCTGTTGCGGCTTGAAGGCGCGGCAGGATTGCTGATTTAGGCCGCTTTCCGGTCTGGAATAATCTGCTGTAGCACGCCTGCGATGAGCAGATAGGCTGAGGTTACCACCAGCCCCCAATGCGCCCAGCTATTGGGGTAGAAATCCACCCAGGCCGCCCAGCCCGCAAAGACCGTCCAGGCCAGTGCCATCGGCAACGTCACCGCACGCCAGCGTTCCGTGCGCACGGGATGCACGAATTTCAACGGCAGAAACATCGCCACGGCCAATGTGCCAACCAGAAACAGCGAGACCCAGAAATTCGGCTGCAATGCAAATATCACCAGCACGAGCATGTTCCAGCAGCCTGGGAAACCGGAAAATGAATTATCCTTTGTTTTCATGCGGGTATCCGCAAAATACATTGCCGATGCGAAAGTAATGATGATGATCGCAAACCAGCCCGTCCAGCCCGGCAACAGCCCCGATTTGAACAGTGCATAGGCGGGGACAAAAACGTAAGTCAGATAATCGATGATCAGGTCCAAAAGCACGCCGTCAAAGGCGGGCGAATTGGTTTTCACGTCGTATTTTCGCGCCAGTGGCCCATCGATCCCGTCCACGAAAAACGCCACGACAAGCCAAAGGAACATCAGGCTCCATTCCTCTTCGACGGCGGCGAGCATGGCGAGCATTGCAAACACAGCCCCGGTCGCGGTCAGCAGGTGAACGAAAAGAGCTTTGGTGCGCAAGGTCATCGGGGCTTCATGATCGAAAACGGGATTGGGGGCAATGGTCGCTGCTGATTTGGTCATCGCGTGTCTGTGGCGCAAGAAGCGGGCGGTTTTATGACGACGCTACGCTTTCGGATGTGCCTTGTCATAGACCTCCATCAGACGGGCTGCGTCGACGGCGGTATAGGCTTGCGTGGTCGAGAGCGAGGCGTGGCCAAGCAATTCCTGAATGGCGCGCAGATCACCGCCTGCGGCCAAGAGATGCGTTGCAAAGGAATGGCGCATCGCGTGTGGTGTGGCCGTGGCGGGCAGGCCCAATTGCATGCGGGTTTGCGCCATGACCTTTTGGATCGCGCGCGGGGCGAGGGCACCGCCTCGGATCGCGCGGAAGAGGGGTGCGTTGGGTTCGCTTTGATAGGGACAAAGCCGGATATAGGCATCGACCGCGTCGCGTGCGGCATCAATGACCGGCACGATCCGTTCCTTGCCACCCTTGCCGGTGATCCGCAGGACCTCGGGCAGGGGGGCATCCCTTCCCATCAGGCCAAGCGCCTCTGATATCCGCAGCCCGCAGCCATAGAGCAGGGTGATAACAGCGCTATCGCGTGCGGCGACCCAAGGCTCGGTCGATTGCAGTTCGACTGTTTCGATCATCGCGGTCGCCGCATCGGGTGCCAATGGGCGGGGCAGCTTGCGTTGGAATTTCGGCGCGCGGGTGGACAGGACTGCTGTGGGTTCAAACCCTTCCCGTTCGGACAGCCAGCGATAGAAGGATTTCACTGCCGAGAGTGACCGGGCCAGCGACCGCGCTCCAACCCCGCGCCCGCGTTCATGGGCCATCCAGGATCGCATATCGCGCACGGTGATCTTGGCGATGGGGGCAAGCCCCTGCGTTTCGCCATTATGTTGCGTCATAAAGGCCAGAAATCCCATCACATCGGCCTGATAGGCCTTCAGCGTATTCTCAGCCGCCCCGGCAAGCGCCCGTTCGTGATCGAGCCATCTGGCCACCGCATCACTGAGCGCGGGTGAAATCACGCCAGCCAGCGCCGCATCGTGCGCTCAAACACACCTGCAAAGAAGCTAAGCAGATCGGTGCCCTGTTGCGGGGTGAATTGCTGTGGGTCCTCGCTGCCCATGACCAGAAGGCCGGGCAGGCGGTTCGGACCGAGGTCGAGTTTCAAACAGGCCTCTGACTGGATGTATTCCGCGCGCTCGCCATAAAGGCTGCCGCCGACCTTGTGGAACTTGCGCAAGGTGATCTGCCGCGCGGGCATGTTGCGGCCAAGGGTGATGTAACCCTCGATGAAATCCTCTGGCATCACAGCGACGGTGGGGCGCATCTCATCCGCGGCGTTCGGATCGCTGCTTTCCAGCACCAGCCGGATTGCATCAACGCGTAAAATATCGGCCACATCGCCGGTCAGATCGGTCAGGAATTGGTCAAATGTCTGCGCGTCCATCATCCGCAAGATCGCGCGGTGGACCTGATTGGTACCGGCCAGATTGTCGTAGGCGGCGGCGATGACATTGCGATGGGTGTCTTCCAGCCGGTCAAACCGCGCCTCCAGCCGTTCCATCGCGACACCGCGCAGATCAACGATATTGCCGCCCATCGCATCGTCTTTCGCACCCACAAGGGCGCGCATTACGTCGTGATCTTCTAAAAGGACGTCGGGGTTCGCGATGATCTTTTCGCGAAGATCATCGGCCATGAGTTGTTTGTTCATTCTGCCTGCTCTGCTTTTGTTTTTGGGCATGTTAGCAGAGGGTTGTGGGCGTGACTTCATCTTTTTTGATCAAGTGGGCGCGGGGGTTGTATTTCCGCCGCACCCCTGCGCCGTGATCAAGCCATGTATTGGTCTGGTCGGGAATTCGACTGGGCTGCAAATATAAGGCGTTGGTTAGTTGCCTGTCGCACCAACAAGAACCTCAATCTGTTGGGTGAACCATTCGCCTGCGGGTGGGCCGACCAAGTCCCATTCTGGATCCACGCCATTCTGGTCTGTCAGCCCACGCGAACAGGAGCCATCAGACTCGCCTGGTATCTTGATCCAGAGATAGGCATCAGCATAGGCTGACGCGGTGTCAGCGGTCGCCGATTGCCCCAGCGCCCGGCCCGGTGGATTGCACCAGGCTTGCGCATCGGGATATTCTGTTTCGGCGACCCAGACATCGTTACCATTGCGGCTGGTGTCGATCACAAAATGTGGTACGGCGGCATCGCCCTTTTCGGCGATGATCGGGTCCACACTCTGCGTGTAAAATGCGTCTTCGTTGGTGCAATCAGCTGTATCATTGCCTTCCAAGCCCCAAAAAACGCATTTTGCCACCCGCTCCCCGTGGGCAATCTGCCGATCTGTCGCCACATAATTTGACACGTTCAGAAAGAACCCGTCCGCGTCTTGAACATTCGCGCGAACCAACCGGGTGGCGATTTCACGCGGCGGATGCCAATCGGCATGACCGCCATCCAAATAGACCTTGGTTCCGGGATTGGCCTTTAGGGCGGCCACAGCGTAATCCGTCATTGCATAGCGTTCTGCCTCTGCCGTTGCGGGATCGCCCTCTGCTGGCTGGCACCAGTCCTTGTCACCGTCAACAGTGGTGGCATGGGGAATGATGGCCAGCCCGTCCGGTTCCAGAATGACAATGGCGTCGCCGGTCCCGATCCCCGCGGCCAGCCCGTCGATCCAAGCCTGATATTCTTCGACCGAGGTCGCACCGCCTGCAGAATACTGCGCACAGTCACGGAACGGAATGTTATAGGCAGCAAAGACCGGGACATGGCCGTGCGCACCAGCGGCGGTCATCACTTGCTGCGCTTGAACTTCCGCCTCTGCCGGAGTGCCTTGGGTAATCCAGACAGCCATGGGTTGCCGGATAGCGTCGCGAATGCGGTCGGCGTCGTCTGCGCGCCCTGCATCCTTCAGTGTGGCAATGTGGGCAAGTGCGTCCTCGATCGCGCCTGGCCCTGGCGCATAGAATGCCGTGTCTGCGTCGTAATCGAAAGCGTCTGCCGCTGTCGCCAAAAGCGACAGGCCCAGTGCTGTCCCAATCGTTCGCATCATCGGAAATCCCCCCTTTGTTATCACGAGACAATACACTTCAGGTTGTATCGGGCATAGAGGATTTTGCAGCTTACAGCTGAGTGGCAAGGGATCGCTGAACCGAAACCTCTATGTCATCCTGGCGCTGACGGTGGATGCGATTGCGGCGGGGCTTTGCAGCGACGATCGCACCCGGAAACCGAACAACGTGTTGAGCGCTGTGCTGGCGGAGATGGCGGTGTGGATGCTGATGGCTTAGGCGGTTAGCCGTCAAACTCGGCACCGCTGATGACGCCTGACAGAAAGGTCAGCCTGTCGGCGGTGTATTCGGCCAGACACTGTGCTTGACCCGCGTCAGCCGCAAACGGATTGCGCCGGTAAATCTGGCAATCTGTATCGCGGCTGGTCTGCCAAGCATCCTGCGCCACAAGCAGCGTTTCAATGAAGTCGATGTTTTCGATGCGGGTCAGCGTGGTTAGCGCCTCGGAAAAACGGGCAGCCAGAAGGGCTTCCCAAGCCGTCAACTCACCCTGCCAGCAATTCGTGCCATCATTCGCCGCCACGCACGTCCCGTTTGCGATGTCGCTCTCACGGTGTTGACCGAGGCATGTGCGGGCTGCGGTGTCGGGCGTCAATCGCGCCATACAAAAGGCCAAGGGATCGTCTTGCCCGCCACCTGCCAAGCGGGCCAATTGCCCGATGCCCTGCATGGGGTTGTTTGGCGCGATCGTGCCAGCGTCACAAACAAGTGTCTGGGTTCGGCCATCAGGCAGGCGTACGATAATCCCACCCTCGGCGATGCCAGCATTGCGCGATGTGATAAACATCTCATACCCGTAACTGCCGTTGAACAGCGTCACGTTCTCGCGGATTGTCCCGTCTGCATCAACGGATGGGGCGTAAGCCACATCTGCAAAGTCGCGGGTCATTTCCAGTGTTGGTGCGCCGTCCGTCGGACCGAACGCATAGGTAATGACATCGCCGGTACGACAAAGGTTCAGTGTCCGCGCGCCACCTTCCACCGTGCAGTGCATCAGGGTTTCCGCCGTGCCGCAGCCCGTTTGGGCAAAAGATGCCGCTGGCCAGAATATGGTGAGCAAAGCCAGTTTTGCAGCGGATATCATGGCTTTGCTGGTCATAGGCGGCTCCTTAGACGATCTTGATCCCGGCCTTTTGCGCATCTGCGGTGAATGCGGCGAGACCTTTATCTGTCAAAACATGGTTGGCCATGGCCTTGATCACACCCGGCGGCGCGGTAGCCACATCCGCACCGATCTTGGCGCACTCGCTCATGTGATTGGCGGACCGGATAGAGGCGGCCAGAATATTCGTCTCGAACCCGTAATTGTCATAGATTGTGCGGATATCTTCGATCAGGTCGAGCCCGTCCATATTCAGATCATCCAGGCGCCCGATAAAGGGGCTGATGAAGGTCGCACCGGCTTTGGCCGCGAGCAGTGCCTGGTTGGCCGAGAAGCAGAGAGTGACGTTGACCATCGTGCCTTCGTCCGTCAGCGTTTTGCAGGTTTTCAGCCCCGCCCAGGTCAGCGGCACCTTGACGGCGATATTGTCGGCGATCTTGGCCAGTTTACGCCCCTCGGCCAGCATGTCATCGGCTTCGAGCGCAACCACTTCGGCCGACACCGGCCCATCGACCATGGCGCAGATTTCCTTGGTCACTTCGAGAATATCGCGTCCGGATTTCAAAATCAGTGAGGGGTTGGTGGTGACGCCGTCGACCATGCCAAGGTCGTTGAGTTCTTTGATCTGATCAATCTCAGCGGTGTCTACGAAAAACTTCATGGTCGTCTCCGGGGAAGGGTTGGCGTTTGCTCGGCCCTCGTTTACCTCAGTTGGATGGTGACAGGAACCCCGAAGACGTTGGCGCTAACATGAAGGATAGGTTTTTTCATGAAGGCGATCTGGTCGGGGTGCTGACAACACAGCCTTTGGACCGATTGCTGGATTACAAAGCGCCTGAAGGTGGCTGCCACATTGGGGCGTTTGTTGAGGTGCCGCTGGGGCCGCGCAAGGTGCTGGGTGTGGTTTGGGGCCAGGGTAAGGGCGATTACGATCGGGCCAAGATCCGTTCGGTGATCCGGGTGTTGGACGTTGCCCCGATGCGCGATGAGATGCGCGAATTTCTGAGCCGCGCGGCGGATTATACGCTGACGCCGATGCCTGCGATGTTGCGGCTGGGGACGCGGGCGCCGGGGCTGGGCGATCCGCAGTCGATGCGGAAGGTGTATCGGCTTGGTGACAAGGAGCCGGATAGGATGACTGGCGCGCGGGAAAAAGTGCTGGGCGTGCTGCGTGATTATGGCGGCTTGTCATTCACCTTGCGCGAACTGGCTGAAATGGCCGATGTGGGCACTTCTGTCGTCAAGGGTTTGGTGAAGCAAGTGGCAGTGCTTGAGGAAGAAGCGCCGCGCGATACACCTTATCCGCGGCTTGATCCTGACTATGGCGGCAAGACGCTAAGCCCCGATCAGGCGGCGGGGGCGGAGGCCTTACGCGCAGCGCTGCGCAGCGATACTTATGGCACAACCTTACTGAAAGGGGTGACCGGGTCGGGCAAGACCGAGGTTTATCTGGAGGCGGTGGCTGAGTGCCTGCGTATGGGCAGGCAGGCGCTCGTGTTGTTGCCCGAAATTGCCTTGTCCGGTGAGTTCATAAACCGGGTCGAGGCGCGGTTCGGGATGAAGCCTGCCGAATGGCATTCAGGTGTCACCATGACCGAACGCCGCCGTTGCTGGCGCATGGTCGGGCAGGGGGATGCGCAGCTTGTTGTGGGCGCCCGATCCGCGTTGTTTCTGCCCTATCAAAACCTTGGCCTGATCGTCGTCGATGAGGAGCATGACACGTCCTATAAGCAGGAAGATGGGGTGCTTTATAATGCCCGCGATATGGCGGTGTTGCGGGCTGCGATCAATGATGCGCAGGTGGTGTTGGCCTCGGCCACACCGAGCCTTGAAAGCTGGGCAAATGTGGAGGCGGGGAAATATGCCAAGTTGGAACTGACCTCGCGCTTTGGTGCCGCAATCATGCCCAAGATGGCGGCGATTGATATGCGCGTTGAGGATGTGCCAGGAGGCAGGTGGGTTTCACCCACGCTACGGGCGGCCATACAGGACCGGCTCGACAAGGGTGAGCAATCGCTGGTTTTTCTCAATCGCCGGGGCTATGCCCCGATCACACTCTGCCGTGCCTGTGGCCACCAGATTGGTTGTGATCAATGTGATGCCCGTATGGTAGAACACCGGTTCCTCAAGCGGTTGATGTGCCACCAATGTGGTGAGACCAAGCCGATGCCAACGGTCTGCCCGTCTTGTGGGGCTGAGGATAAGCTGAGCGCGGTTGGGCCGGGTGTTGAGCGGATGGGTGAAGAGATTACCGGGCTGTTCCCGGATGCCCGGATCGCGGTGCTTTCGTCTGATTTGTACGGGTCGGCGCGGGCGATGAAAGCCCATATTGAAGAGATTGCGGCAGGCGGTACCGACATCATCATCGGCACACAATTGGTGGCCAAGGGGCATAACTTTCCGCTGCTGACGCTGGTGGGCGTGATTGATGCTGATCTGGGGCTGCAAGGGTCTGATCTGCGGGCGGCTGAGCGCACATTTCAATTGATGCGGCAGGTGGCGGGCAGGGCGGGGCGCAGCGATACTCCGGGAGAGGCGCTTTTGCAGACCTACCAACCGGAACATGGCGTTGTCCGTGCGATCCTGGCAGGCGATGAAGAGGCGTTTTGGGCGGCAGAAGCGGCAGAGCGCAAAGCGGCGGGCGTCCCGCCTTATGGGCGCATGGCTGGCATCATCCTGAGCAGCCCGAATGTGCAGGAGGTCTTCGACCTTGGGGGCGAAATGGCGCGGTTGGACCAGCCCTTGCGCCAGATTGGGGCGCAGGTTTTTGGTCCGGCCCCAGCGCCGATTGCGCGGGTGCGCGGACGGCATCGGGTGCGGCTGCTGGTGAAGGCTGAAAAGACGGCGCCACTACAAAAAGCGCTGGCGCAATGGGCGGGGCAGTTCAAACTGCCCACGAATCTGCGCATGGCCATCGACATCGACCCGCAGAGTTTCTATTGATCCTTGATCTTTTCGCCCATTTCTTCGCGCCAATGTAGCCGACAGAGTGAGACGTAGCGGTCGTTGCCACCGATGGCGATCTGCTCACCTCCGGTCATCACCTGACCATATTCATCCTTGCGCACCACCATCGTGGCCTTTTTCCCGCAATGGCAAATCGTGCGCACCTCGCGCATTTCATCTGCAAGGGCAAGCAAGGCGGCTGAGCCAGGAAAGAGCTTGCCCATGAAATCAACGCGGAGGCCGTACGTCATCACCGGGACTTTCAGATCGTCTACGGCGCGGGCAAGCTCCCAGACCTGTTTGCGATCCAAAAACTGGGCCTCGTCCACAAAAACACAAGCACATGGACCTTCATCCAGACGCCGCTTAATTTTTTCGAATAGGTCTTCGCCCGGAGCGAAAGTGTCAGCCGCAGCGCCAATACCGATCCTGCTGCCAATCCGCCCCTCGCCCGCGCGATTGTCAAGTTGCGCGATCATCAGATAAGTTTTCATCCCACGTTCGATATAGTTATGGGACGCTTGTAACAGCACGGTCGATTTGCCGGCGTTCATAGTGGAATAGTTAAAGTACAGTTTTGCCATAAAAACGTGATTACCGCCCCATCCGCCGATTTGGCAAGATGTCAGCGGGTCAGGCGGCAAAAACCAGTAATGGACCGCGATCCGGAACCAAAATGATGCCCGTCGGCATCAAATACTCGTCCCCAGCGTCCAAATACACCGGACATGTTTTACAATGACAGATCTCCGGTCCATCCTTAACGGGAATACGGGGGCAATTTTCCCCGACCGCGGGGGCGGCGGCGCATGAAGGAGTACACGTATGGCGGGTCACGTCGGGTATCTGAAAAAGCATAGTGAAGCATTGGTGAAAGATGTGGGGATTGAGGCCGCGTGTGAGCTAACGGGGAAATCAAAGGCGACACTGGGCCGGTACTACTCTGATAGTGACGAGCATGCCGACCGCTTCATGCCCATTGATACGGTCGCAGCTCTCGAAGCGGCGTCATCCTACCCTCATGTCACCTCGGCGTTGGCTGAAATTCGCGGCATTACAATGTCTTACGACACCACCCGCAACAATAGTGAGGGTGAGATCAACACCGACGTCATTAAGCTGAGCCAACGTTTTGCGTTATTGATGGCGGAATATAATCAATCGATTGCCGATGGCATCATTACCATGAACGAAGCCAAGCGTCTGTTGCGCGAAACGACCGCGCTGCAAAAGGTGCTGATCGATATGAAATTGCGTTTGGAAGAAGAGGCAGGTGGATGAGTTTTGAGACGGCAGATATGCCTAATATCGTGTCCGGTGCGCTGCAACCACTTGATATTCCTGCACTTACCAGTGCTGATGATCCGGGCCATGCGCCGCGCATCTTGTTGCTTTATGGCTCGCTCCGCGAAACAAGTTACTCGCGGCTTTGCGCTGAAGAAGGCGCGCGGGTTTTGCGGGCGCTGGGCTGCGAGACGCGGTTTTTCAATCCTTCGGGTCTGCCCTTGCCGGATGATGCGGATGCCGATCATCCAAAAGTGGCCGAATTGCGTGATCTGGTGATGTGGTGTGAAGGCATGGTTTGGTCCAGCCCCGAACGTCATGGCGCGATGACCGGGATCATGAAGACTCAGATTGACTGGATTCCGCTGTCGCCGATTGGGGGTATCCGCCCAACCCAAGGCAAGACCCTTGCCGTGATGCAGGTCTCTGGTGGTTCACAATCTTTCAACACCGTCAATCAGTTACGCATTCTGGGCCGCTGGATGCGGCTGATTACGATCCCCAACCAATCCTCGGTTCCGATGGCGTGGAAAGAGTTTGAAAACGGGCGGATGAAACCGTCATCCATGTATAACCGGATCGTGGACGTGATGGAGGAGCTGGCGCGGTTCACCCTGATGACGCGTGGGCGCTCTGCGATGCTGACAGATCGGTATTCAGAGCGGGTCGAGACGCTCGAAGACGTCCATAAGCGCGTGAGCGGTTAGATCACCGGGACGAGGGGGACGCCACAAGCGGTGACGGTGAGCAGGGCGAGGAGAATCCCTGCCCGTCTCATGCGCGGCGCTCCACGATCACCGATCCGACGGAATAGCCCGCCCCGAATGAGCAGATGATGCCTTTATCGCCATCTTCCAGATCATCCGAATACTTCGAAAAGGCGATCATCGACCCGGCGGAGGAGGTATTGGCGTAATCCTGCAGGATATTGGGCTGCTCACCCGGTTCTGGCGTCCGCCCCAGCACCTTTTTCCCAATGTAATCGTTCATCGTCTTGTTCGCCTGATGCAGCCAGAGCCGTTTCAGATCGCCTGCCGTGACGCCAGTGTCTTCCATATGTTCCGCGATGTGTTGGCTCACCAGTGGCAGCACCTCTTTGAACACTTTGCGCCCGTTTTGCATGAATTGCATGTCGCGGCGGTCTTCCATGCGGTCCTGCGTGCGGCGGAGATAGCCGTTATTGTTGCGGATATTGTTGCTGAATTGCGTGGCGCAACGGGTGGAGAGCACATTGAACCGCGGATTGGTTAAATCTTCGTTGCGTTCCAGGACCGCCGCCGTCGCCACGTCACCAAAGATGAAATGACAATCCCGGTCGCGCCATTCCAGATGGGCCGAGCAGATTTCGGGGTTCACCACCAGGGCCCGACGGATTGAACCGGAGCGGATCATATCCGCCGCCGTCTGGATACCGAATGTGGCGCTGGAACAGGCCACGTTCATGTCGAAGGCAAAGCCGCCCGCGCCTAGAAGTTGTTGAATTTCCACACCAATTGCGGGGTAGGCGCGCTCCATGTTCGAGGCGGCACAGATCACCAGATCGATGTCGCTGGCATCCACCCCGGCCTGCGCCAGCGCCTTCCCTGCGGCATCGACGCCGATTTCGGCCATATAGCCTGGGTCTTCATCCGCACGGGGGGCGAGTTTTGGAAACATCCGCGCGGGGTCCAGAACCCCTTCCTTATCAAGCACATAGCGCCGTTCGATGCCGGAGGCCGCGACGATGAAATCGGTCGATGAATGCGCCATCGCCTCCAACTCACCGCTCGCAATGGCGTCGGCGTTCTCAGCATTCCATTGATCCGCATAGGCGTTGAAGGCAACGACCAATTCATCATTTGTTATGACTTGCGATGGTGTAAACACACCCGTTCCGGTGATGGCGACGTTGTGCATGGGCTCCCCCCGTTTGGTTCGGGCACCCTACGTGGCGGGGGCCGGAATTGTCCAGATTGACGCGTATGGAAGCCGTACAGATGTTGTACAGAAGCTGTACGTACGCCGCGTCATCACGGCCTTTACCTTTGCAGGGCAGGGTGGGGGCAAAAGGAGACCCCGATGACCAAGCCCAAGACGATGACCAAGACACAAGCGATGCATTGGAAATACGCGACCGATGCCCGGCGGATGATCGAATATGATCTGCATTCGGTCGCGCTGAAACTGCGCTGCTTGCCCAAGGAGTGGGACGAGATCTGGCAGGATATCGACCGACGCGATCCCAAGAAGGTGCCGATCACGATCCGGCTGGACGCGGATGTGGTGAAATTCTTCAAGGCGATGGGCGAGGGGTACCAGCCCCGTATCAACCGCGTGTTGCGCAGCTTTATGCATTACCGGCTGGCGGGGATCATCGACGGGCCGGACACAACCGATTACGTGCTGCAGCCGGACCGGATGGTGCGCGCGGGCGAAGAGCGCCCAGCCTTCGGCACCCTGCAGCAGATGGAAGCCGATATCGCGGAACGGATGGCACGGTTGGGGGTGATGGACCCGGATTAGGGTGTGTCGCTCTCGACTGTCCCGCCCGGCTTGCCGGGCAGCGCCCGGACCTCCCCCATGGGGAGGGCGCTTTCAGCACCCACCCCGAGGTCCGGGCGCTGCATTTGCAAATTTCAATCGGTCTCAAGACTGTGCCGTAGTTTCTTTAGTCGTTTGATCAACATGTTCAAAAAAGCTTCTATGTCGGTGTTAACCGCCAGGACTTGCCTTTTGGCGCGGTTGGATTCCCGTGTCATTGGAGGCCACTTTCTTATAGCCTCTTGAAAAGATG
>JBCBDL010000087.1:0-15344 GCA_038529695.1 Pseudomonadota bacterium
GGCCATGCCATCCATGAACTCTTCATCATCCGACGCATACCCGCGCTGCCGCGTCTCGGACAGTTCCGCCCGCAAGGCGTCCGTTTCAGTGATCGTCTGGTCGGTCTGCGCAGGCAGATCCAGCCACGACATAAACCGTTTGAACTTGTCCGCGCGCAGCGACGACAGGTACATCTTTCCGCTTGCCGTGCAATGGAACGGGACCTGCGTGCCCACAGGCAACTGAATGCGCAGCGGCCAATGGGTTTCGACCCGATCCAGATAGAACATCCCGTCCCGTTCCGGGATCGCGATATTGCAGGTCTCACCCACCGACATGGCCAGCGATTTCAGCACAGCCAGCCGCACTGTCCGCACCCGCTCGGACGACAACGTATTGGTGGCTAAGAGACGCATCCGACGGCCGGGGCTGTAGGACCGGCCGTCGATATCGCGTTGCAGGAACCCTTCGGCCTCGGCGGTGGCGAAAAGGCGGTGAATGGTGGGTTTGGGCAGACCCAAACTCTCATTCACCACTGACGGTGTCACAGGCACACCGGCCCGGGCCACCTCCTCCAGCAGCATGAGCAACCGAAGGTTGGTGGGGATCTGGGCCGTTGTGTCGGCTACGTCATTCTCCGCCATCGCCATGATTTACCTGCTGGGCAGTAGGGCCAATGCTGTTGCAGGCACCAATGCCACAATGAACCACACGCTGATCAGCGCGATCAGATAGGGCACAATGTAGCGCAGCAACCTGAAATACGGAACGCCGGTGACACCGGACGCGACGTAAAGGTTCAGACCATAAGGCGGCGTGATGAACCCGATGGACGCACCAACAAGGAAGATCACCGCAAAGTGGATCGGATCAACACCTGCCGAAACAGCAATCGGGGCAAGGATCGGTGCCAGAATGATCGTCACCGGCAAGCTCTCCAGGATCATGCCCGAAAAGAACACAATGACCATCGCCGTGAACAGCACCGCATAATAGCCACCCATCGACGTCACGAAATCACCGATCACCGCCTGCGCGCCCAGCAGCGACAGAATTTGCTGCATGACAACCGAAATTGCGATCAACGGGGCAAGGATACCGGAAATCTGCGCAGAGCGGACAACGATGGACGGGATTTCCCAGACCTTGAAGCCTTCGACCACGAACATCTCGGACCAGCCTTTTTCTTCAACCGGCTTGTCCTTGTCGCTGCCCATGATCTTGTTCAGCGGATAGCTGATCAGACCCGCGATGATACAGAAACCGACCGTGACACCGGCAGCTTCGGTGGGTGAGAATTTACCGGTGTAAATGCCCCAAAGGACCAACCCGATAGCAAAGAAGCCTAGCCATGCCCCGAACGCGGTTTTCAAAACGCGGTTGAGTTGCAACGGGATCAAATAGCCCCAGCCATTGATCCGGCAGATGATCCAGCAGGCAAATTGCATGCCAAACACCATCAGCGCACCGGGCAGGATGCCCGAAATGAACAGGTCCGAAATGGGCAGGTTCATCAGGAAGCCATAGACGATGAAAATAATCGACGGCGGAATGATGATCCCGACGGTGCCACCGGCCGCCGCAGTGGCGGCAGAGAAGCGTTCGTCATATCCACCCTTGGTCATTTCAGGATGCAGCATGGACCCGATGGTCGCGGTCGTGGCCGAGTTCGAGCCGGAGATCGCGGCAAACAACCCGCAGGCCCCGATGGACGCCATGGCCAGACCGCCCCGCAACCATCCCAGACAGGAATAGGCGAAGTCGGACAATCGCCGCGCAATCCCGGACCGGTTGATCAGGTCACCGGTCAGGATAAACAGCGGCATCGCCAGCAATGCAAAGCCCTTGTTGAATACGTTGAGCAGCTCTGACCCCATATTGTCGAGCGTCAGGCCCAGCACAAAGGAACAGCCGATGACCCAATAGGCGATGACCAACAAAACCGGTACACCCAGCATGAAAAAGAACGTCACCCCTAGCGAGATGATGGTGACCCAGGTTCCGGTATCCATCATACATCCCCCCCGATCACGGCTTGTTCAATTAATGGCTCATCATTGCGCCAGCGTCTGATGTCGTCAGACAGGTTTTCAAAAACGCGGCCGGCCAGCATGATAAAGGCCAGCGGAATTGTTGCAATGAACCACCACTGCATAACATTGTCCGTGCCCAGCACGATCTGGAAATTCGCGGCAGAGTTCGCCGTCAGACGCAATGTCGTCGTCACCACGATGACCGACAGGCCGAGCCACAAAATGGCATCCAACGTCAAACAGAACATCTGCCCAATCCGGGGCATCCGGCTCCGGAATTCGCTAAAGCTCAGATGCGTCCGCAGACGCACGTTATACGCGGCGCCAAACCAGGCCATGATCATGAAAAGGAAAGGCGGTATTGTCGTCGACCAGGGTTGTTGGTCGTTGAATATAAAGCGGTCGATCACGCCCATGAAGATGATGTAGGCAATAGCGAGATAGCTCCAGACCATGATCGTCTTTTCTAGATGGCGGTCGATAAACGGCACCTTCTTGTAAATGAACATCACGATCAATCCGCCGACAATCGTCAGAAAACCGCCAAACAACCAGGCACCGTTCGTGCGTAATGCGGTGCGGATCATAAACGCGTCCTGATCTGCCAACGCACCAAAAATGCCAAAAAATTCGCTGAGCATGGATATGGCCTCCCGTCCATACCTGACCGGTTCACCCGGCTCATTTCATAAAAAAGCCAGCCCAGTGGTCCCAGGCTGGCTTCTTTGAGCTTACGGCAAGATTAGGCTTTCCACCAACGACGTGGTTCAACATTTTCCGCGAGTGTGTGCGGGTTGGTGCGAACCTCGTCATAGATTTCCTGGTAAGTGTCGATGCCACCGGCCCAGCCGTTGATCCGCTCACGCCATTCTTCCCAAAGCGCAGGCTGGTATTCGGGCGAGCACATTTCCTCAGCCTTCTTGATCTCAGCATCCGACAGGCTGGCGATCCGCACGTTGTTTTCGGCAAAGATCGTGCCTTCCAATTGTGGTGTCGAGAAGCCGACAGTGTTGACGAGTGCTGCCTCGTTTGCGGCCTGGACGTGGACCTGGGCCAGATAGGCCGATTCCATGATCGCGTCCTGGATCTCTGGTTCCATGCTGTCAAAGACAGAGGCCGACATCGCGGTATGCTCTGTCCCGCAGAAGAAGCGCAGGTCAACACATTGCGACACCACAGGCGACATGTTCGCGTAAGCCACTGCTGACGCCCATGTTTCGGCGCCGTCGATCAAACCTTGCTTCAGACCATCGAGCGTTTCTTCCCAGGCAATCGGCACAGGGTTCAGACCCAGCGCCTGCATGGCGATCCGGCCCAGCTGTGTGCCAGTGACGCGGTTTTTCGTACCGTTGAGTTGCTCGATACTGGTGACCGTTTCACGATCTTCCCAAGACAGACCCAACTGGATACCGCGCAGTTCTGCATGGCTAAAGAGGAACTTCAGTCCGTGCATCTTCTCAAACGGATCGCGCAGCACTTCCTGGCTCTTGGGGCTGTAAAGGAAGTGATACTGGTCGGCCCGTGTCCGGAACATATACGCATAGTCCAGCACATTCAGATAAGGCGCACCACCTGCAGAGTTCTGCGTGGATGCCGCATACATATCCACGATACCCTGCTGTGTCTTTTCAACACATGACAGCTGGTTACAGATCTGGTTGTCGCCGATGAATTCGACACGTACTAAACCATCGGTCCGACTTTCGAGGTCACGCAAGAATTCCAAGACACCTGCACGCTCAACAAGGAGGTTGCGCTGGTTGAACCCAGCAGCGCCCATCTTCAGCGTATATTTTGGCTCGTTGGCAAAACGCTTCTCGTATGACGACTCCGCCGCCGCCGCCAAGTTTGCAACGCTCATCGCGCCGCCAAACGTACCTGCCGCCAGCAGGGTTGAGCTCATCCCGTATTGACCTGCAACTTTGAACAGGTCCCTCCGCGAAATGTGGCTCAGTTTATCTCCAACCTTCATGCTTTCCTCCCATGTTGTCGATTATTGAGACTATTCGTTTCAAAAAAGCCTAGTATAGTCTTTCCATTCTGCATAGTATTTTTTCACGTTGATGGAGAAAGATGCAGTGGAAGCCGATTTTATCGTCGTTGGTGCAGGGTCCGCAGGGTGTGTCCTTGCCAATAGATTAAGCGCAAATCCGGCGCACAAAGTGATTCTGCTTGAGGCCGGTGGAAAGGATACTAACCCTTGGATCCACATTCCGGTCGGTTATTTTAAGACGATTCACAATCCCAAGGTCGATTGGTGCTACAAGACCGAACCCGATCCGGGCCTGAACGGGCGCTCCATCGAATGGCCACGCGGCAAAGTGCTGGGCGGGTCGTCTTCCCTCAACGGCCTGCTATATGTCCGCGGGCAGCCACAGGATTACGACCGCTGGCGGCAGATGGGCAATACCGGCTGGGGCTGGGATGACGTGCTGCCGCTCTTCAAACGTGCCGAAAATAACGAACGCGGTGCGGACGAATATCACGGCAATGAGGGCCCGCTATCCGTCTCGAACATGCGCATCCAGCGCCCTATCACCGATGCATGGGTCGCCGCTGCACAGGCCGCTGGCTACAAATTCAACCCTGATTACAACGGGGCTGATCAGGAAGGCGTCGGGTTCTTCCAACTGACAGCCAAGAACGGACGCCGGTGCAGTTCTGCTGTCGCTTACCTGAACCCTGTCAAATCGCGTGAGAACCTTCAGATCATCACCCATGCGCTGGTTGAAAAAGTTGAGATCAAAGACAAACGCGCCACTGGTGTCACGTACACCGACCGCGGTGGCAATTTGCAGACGGTGAGAGCACGCAAGGAGGTTATCCTGTGTGGAGGAGCTATCAATTCGCCTCAGATCATGATGCTGTCGGGCTTGGGAGAGGCAGCTCAATTGACCGAAAATGGGATCGAAGTCATCAATAACCTTCCCGCCGTCGGGAAAAACATGCAAGACCATCTGCAGGCCCGACTGGTCTACAAATGCAACGAACCGACGCTGAATGATGAAGTTTCATCGCTTTTCGGCCAAGCCAAGATCGGGCTGAAATACCTGATGTTCCGGGCCGGACCGATGACAATGGCGGCCAGCCTTGCAACGGGTTTCATGAAATCCCGCGAAGATGTCGAAACCCCGGATATCCAATTCCATGTCCAGCCACTGTCGGCGGAAAACCCCGGGAAGGGTGCTGACAAGTTTTCGGCCTTCACGATGTCGGTTTGCCAGCTAAGGCCCGAAAGCAAAGGGGAAATTCGTCTACAGGGGAACAACCCACGCACCTACCCCAAGATCATCCCGAACTACCTGTCAACCGAAACCGACTGCCAAACTGTGGTGGCTGGCGTAAACATCGCGCGGACAATTGCACGGCATGCACCGCTGACATCAAAGATATCCGAAGAATTCCGGCCTAACCCCGACCTCGATATGGACGATTACGAGGGCACACTGGATTGGGCACGCAGTAATACAGCTTCCATCTACCACCCGACGGGCACCTGCAAGATGGGCAGCGGCAAAGGCGCCGTGGTTGATGAAAAGCTCAGGGTGCATGGGATCGAGGGCTTGCGTGTTGCCGATTGCTCGATCATGCCCGAAATCGTTTCGGGGAACACCAATGCGCCAGCGATCATGATCGGAGAAAAGGCGTCAGATCTGGTGCTGGCTGACGCCTAGACGCGCGCCGCGCGTGCATCTTTGGCCGTCCCAAAGACAGGCAAATCAGCGACCGTCTTACCGTGTGCGGCCATCAACGTGTCGCGCACGAAGGCGATGTGGGCCGTTTCTTCAATGATCTCTGCAAGGTACTGCGCTGATGTCAGTGTCTTGCCAACACCGATCGTGCCATGGTTTGCCAGCACGGCGGCGCGGACAGAGGCGTCTGCGAAAACCGGGCTGATCTCAATCTCGGTCTGCGGGCCGCCATTCTCCGACAAGGGGATCAGGGGCATGCGCCCGATTTTCTCAATCGTCTGTACAGTCAGGCAGGGGATTTCGATCCCCGCACTGGCAAAGCCTGTGGCCCATGGGCTGTGGCAATGCACGATGGCGTTGATGTCGGGGCGGATGCGGTAAAGGTCCAAATGGAAATCCATGTCCTTGGATGGCTTAAAGGCAGACGGCTCAATCGTTCCATCCAGATGCACCACCTGCAGATTGTCGCGACTACATTCTGCAAAACCTACGCCAGAGGGCTTGATCACGATGGCATCTGCGCTGCTAAGGCGAACCGACAGGTTCCCACCCGCATTCGTCTGCAACCCCAGATCAAAGCACCGACGGGCCGACCAGATCAGGGCGTCTTTCTTCGCTTCGATATCATTGGGGTCAAGCATGGCTGGTTTCCTTTGTCAGGGCAGAGTGGGCTTGCGCTGCGGCACGGGCCACATCCACGTCGTTGATATGGCCATCAAGTCGCGTTATCGGCATTCGTGCGGCAAGCGTATCGGCAAAGGCGGCGCGCAGGTCCGGTGCCTCGATGGCGCCGCCAGGCCGGTCCTCGGACGAAAAGCCACCCATGGGGATGAGCACCCGCACCGGCGCTGTCGACTGGTCCAGTGCGTCAGCAAGGATCGTGGCACAGCGTTCCATTTCATCCGCAGAACAGGCCACATGCGTAAAGAGCGGCGAATGCGCATAATGGGGACGGTTCAGATAGGCATCAGGCATCAGATCCGCCTGCCCCATCCCGATAAAATTCACACCACCCGGCAGGACCACGCGGGGCAGATGGCCCATGGCCGTGAAACGACCCGGCATGTCGGCATGCACGCCCGCCACATAGCAGCGCGTCAGTTCGTGGGGTGTATAATCGATCACGGATTTGAACGCACCGATCTGCGCCCAGCGCGTGAAGGCCGCGCCACCAAAGCCGTTGGCGTGAAACACGGTGACCTCCTCGCCGCCCGCGCGGAGTTCGGCGCAAAGTGCATCGGTCCCCGGCCCCGTCACCCCCAGCGACGTGATCCCGATGGATGGCGTCAGCGAAGCCGGACCAGTCGGCAATGTCGAATGGTAAAGGCCGCCAGTGATCGCCGCCGCGCGGTCCAATGCGGCGCGCGTTGTCGCGTTCAAACCGCAAAGATCGGCGACTGTTGGCACCAGCACTATGGCACTATCCGCAATCACATAGCGTGGATCGAAGGGCAGCGTGGTCACAAGCACCTTAGGCATTTCAACCGGCAGCGATTGCAGCACGCGGAGTGCGATCTGTGCACCGGTCCCGCCGCCTATGGCGAGCACCATGCGTCGACCAATCTGCGGCTTTGATCCGATCTCTTCTATCGCGCGCTTGGTGGCACGGGCCATGCCGGCGACCTTGTCCTCTGGCGCCCATTGCGATCCGCCTGCATGCAGCGAGATATCGCAGCGGTCCACGTCGATGCCCAGCGCTATCAGCGCGTTGATCAGATATTCAGCCTCTTCATATTTGGTGTCGTATGTCGCCAGCAGCAGGACACTCATCACCCTTTCACCGCCCCCGCTGTCATTCCCGTGATGATTTGCCGACTTGCGACAAAGGTGAAGATAATCGGCGGGATCGCCAGCAGCATGCCGGTGGCCATGATCACGCCCCAATCGATGTCAAACTCGGTCAGACTGTTGACGATGGTCACGGGCACCGTGCGGCTGTTGCGGTCGGCCAAGGCGTTCGCCAGCAGGAATTCGTTCCAGGCCACGCGGAAGGTAAAGATGGATGCCGCAGCGATACCGGGCTTGATCAGGGGAAGCACCACCAGAAAGAAAACCTGGAAGGGGCCGGCGCCGTCCATGCGGGCGGCCTCTTCCAGCTGGATCGGCACTTGGACAATAAAACTCTGCAAGATCCAGATAACAAAAGGCAGGTTCAGCGCGACATAGACCAGAATGATCCCGCCCCGCGTCCCATCAATACTGAATTGGAATGTCCAGATGCCGAAGACCGGCACCAGCAGCACAGCAGGCGGCACCATCCGCATCATCAGCGTCCAGATCGACACCACATCGCGACCCATGAACCTGAACCGCACCAGCGCATAGGCCGCCATTGTGCCGATGACCAGGGTGATCGCGGTTGAGACGAGACCGATAATCAGCGAATTCACCAGCGCGCGGCCAAAGGTCGGATCACAGCGGCGCAGATGTTCGGGTTCGTACCACAGAAAATCACACAAAGCGGTCTCGTAATTCCGCAAGGTCGGCATGAAAAGCAGGCTGGACGTGTCTGACATGATGTCCACGTTCAGCTTGAGCGACGTGACCAGCATCAGATAAATCGGGCCAATGGCCATCACGACCAAGGCGATCAGCAACGCATAAAACGCTGGGTTCTGGCGGTCGTAGGTCTGGGTGCTCATGCCTCTTCCTCCACCGCGCGCATGCGGGCGGCGCGCGCCTCTTGCGCCTTGTTGTAGATAAACATCGCGAAAGTCAGGATGAGGAGGACGATCAATAGCAGGTTCGACATCGCCGCCGCCTCGCCCAATTCGCGGAACTCTGATGCGGTGCGGTTGATGCGGATTGACAGGATTTCGGTGGACAGGCCCGGCCCGCCATTGGTCATGACCAAGATCACCTCAAGAACTTTGAAACTATCGATCAGGCGCAAAAGCAGGGTGACGATCAGCACGGGCAACATCAGCGGCAGCTTGATATAGATGATCTGTTGCCAGCCGGTCGCCCCATCAATTTTGCTCGCCTCAATCGCTGACGACGGCAGGGATTGTAGTGCTGCGAGTGACAGGATGAAGATGAACGGTGTCCATTGCCAGACATCGGCAATGACAATCGACGCAAAGGCCCAATCGCCATCGGATAGCCACGGGATGGGCTCAAACCCCCAATCCTTGAGCGTGCGGTTAAAGATGCCCACTGTGGGGTGATACATGTAGCGCCACATCAGACCCACAACGATGGGGGCAATCATCATGGGCAGGATAAAGAGCGTTCGCAGCACCGACATGCCCCGGATGTTGCGGTCCAAAAGCAAGGCGAGGCCAACACCCAAAAACATCTCAATCGTCACGACAACGGCGGCGAATTTCAGCGTCACCCACATGCTTTCGCGAAAGGCGTCATCAGTGAAAAGTTTTAGGTAGTTTCGCAGGCCCACAAACTCTGCCTCGCCAATCCGCTGACTGGGGTTCCAGTCAAGGAAACTGGCATAGATCATGTAGCAAATCGGATAAAACAGCGCGACCAGCAGGACGATTCCAGCAGGGGCCAGAAACAGATATGGGGTCAGGCGGTTCGTGCGGGCGATGCTCATGAAACCGGAGCCTTAAAAAGGGGCATTCAGGGATTGGGCCGGCGCATGGGCCAGCCCAATCAGGGAGGGAGGCTACTGCCAGGTGTAGTAGCCAGCTTCGTCCATCACGGCGCGGGCCCGTTCGGCCACACCGTCCAACGCCTCTTGGGGGTCCAGCCCTTCGGTCAGAACCTGGCTCATCGTGGTGCCGATATCGGCGTTGATCGTGCCCCATGTCGGGATGATCGGACGCCAGTCAGGGTCGGCATATTTCAGCGCTTCACCGAAGGTGGCGGAGTATGGGAATTTCTCGTTCAACTCCGGGTTTTCGTAGGTTGAAAAGCGGGAGGGGTTCCCGCCCGCCATCGCAATGGCAAGGTCCTGTTCCTTGGAGGTCAGCCACTGCATCAACAGGAACGCCGCTTCTTTGTTCTGCGCATTGGACGGGATGCCGATGCCGAAACCACCCGTCTGACTACCACGGCGGACACCTTCGGGATGCAGCGCGTAGCCGACATTACCCACAACGGTCGACCGGCTTGGGTCCTCAAACCCGGCAGCAAAAGCAATCGAGTCCATGAACATCGCCGCCTGCCCCTGTTGGAACGCAGCCGCCGCTTCGGCAGGGCCAAAGGTCGTGCCGCCCTCTGGTCCACAATCCACGATAGTTTTCAGCGCATTGGCCGCGGCGACACCTTCGGGGCTGTTGATGATCGGGTTCCATTCGCTGTCGAAGACGCGACCGCCCAAGGGAGCAAGATGCAAAAGGAACGCATGACTTGCCTGGTGACCGGACGCCGCTCGCGAAGCCATACCACCCATACCCGGCTCCAATTCGGGGATCTGGCAAGCGACCTCAAGCAGTTGGTCGTAGTTGGTTGGCACGTCGATGCCGTGCTTTTCAAAGATGTCCTTGCGATACGCCAGAACGGACGTCTCGGACCCGAACGGAATACCAAAAAGCGACCCGGTTGGACCTGGCAGATAGCCCTTTTCACCACCGGCAACGCCGATATTCGCGACATAGCCATCAATCAGATCACCGGCATCGTAATTTGGATCGGCCAGTTTCGGATTCATGAAATACTTGGCCAAATTTTCCAACTGGTCGGCGAAAACATAATCAGCCTTGGAGAACACCACATACGCGATCAGGTCATAATCGCCTTCATCCTTGGTCAGTTCCAGCGTCTGGCGTTCGCGCATTTTCAAGTATTGAAGCTGGTCAACCTCCACCTCGATCCCGGTCTGTTCGGTGAATTCCGGCAGAACCTCCAGGACAGCATTATAGTGCGGATGCGCGGGAAAATTCACAACCAGCGTTGTGCCCTCATAGGGCGCATAGACATCAGCCGTATGCCCATCGGCGTAAGCGGTGGTGTAGGTCAGCGTGACCGCAATCGCGGCAGACCAGACTGTTTTCTTACTTGCCTTCATATCATCCTCCCAGATGGTTTTGCGGCGCGTCAAAGCGCCATTTCCGTTTTCGGGTCAAAAAGATGCACCTCATCCCCTTGCACCGTGAATTCACGTTCTTCGCCCGCGCGGATCGGGGCGACGGTGTTGACCTCAATCGCCACCTGCTCCCCGCCCAATTCTGAAATCAGCACCGATTGCGCGCCGATATATTCCGACAGGATAACAGGCATTTTCAGCCCACCCGCCCCTTCGACAAAGCTTGACGGGCGAATGCCGAGATGGATCTGCCGATCCTTATGCGCTTGCAGACTGGCCTTGCGCGCGTCGGGCAGCGGGATTGAGAACCCCTGCCCCTTTGCGGCTAAGGTGCCGCCCTCCTCAACCAGTTCTGCGCTGAGGAAATTCATGGTCGGCGAACCGATGAAACCCGCCACGAATTTGTTGGCCGGGTTGCGGTAAAGCTCTTCCGGCGTGCCCGCCTGCATGATCTCACCGAATTTCATGACAACAATCTTGTCACCCAGCGTCATCGCCTCGACCTGATCATGGGTTACGTAGATCATGTTCTTCTTGATCCGCTGCGACATCAGGGCGAGTTCAGCGCGCATCTGCCCACGCAGTTTTGCGTCCAGGTTCGACAGCGGTTCGTCAAACAGGAACGTGCCCGCATCGCGGACCAGCGCGCGGCCCATCGCGACGCGCTGCCTTTGCCCGCCAGAAAGTTCTGCGGGCTTTCGGTCCAGATAAGCGGTCAGGTCCAGCGTGGCGGCGACCTCTTTGACGCGCTCTTCGATGTCAGACTTGTTCATCCGGGCCAGACGCAGGGCGAATGACATGTTCTTGGCCACGTTCATATGCGGGTAAAGCGCATAATCCTGAAACACCATCGCAAGATCACGCTCTTTCGGTTCCAAACGGGATACATCGCGATCACCGATCATAATTTGCCCGTCTGTGACACTTTCCAGCCCTGCGATCATGCGCAGGGTCGTGGATTTGCCGCAGCCGGACGGGCCGACAAGAACAGTGAATTCCCCATCCGCCATCTCAAGATTGAGATTTTCAATGACCGTCAGTGCGCCGTAATCCTTGCGCAACTGTTGCAGTCGTATCTCCGGCATTGACGGCTCTCTCCCCTACTTGAGGCGGAGGGAACATTACTTTGTATACAAAATCAACACCAAATATCCAAAGTTGTCAGTTTTAGTGGTTTTTAGACGAATTGCATGCTAGGCAAGCGGAAGATCACTGCCAAGAAAGAGGGCCAGATATGGACCGGAGCAGCACATCACCGCGCGAATCGACCGGACAGCGCATTGAGACCATCCTGCTGGATGATATTGCTGCCGGACAGTTGCAGCCTGGCGAAAGACTGGATGAGACAAAGTTGGCCGAGCGTTTCGGTGTCTCCCGCACACCTGTCCGTGAGGCGCTCAGCCGCCTGACCGCCCAAGGTGTTCTTGTTGCGGGCGAAAAACGCGGGGTGCGCGTTGCTGAATATTCACGTCAGGAACTCGCGCAAATGTTTGAAGCAATGCAAGAAATAGAAAGCATTTGCGCACGATTGGCCAATCAACGCCTCACCCTGCTTGCCCGATCCGAGATTGAGGCGGCACAGGAAGAGTGCAAGCAAGCGGCCCAGTCAAATGACAGAATCGCCTACATTCGCGCTAATGAGAAGCTGCATTTGTCGATCTACCGCGCGACCGACAACCCCTATATCCGCGAACTCGCATCCGATTTCCGCCGCAAGACCGGACCGTTTCGCGCCAAAAAGCTGGAAACACAGGCCGATCTGGATGCCTCCGTCAGAAACCATGAGGACTTGCTGGCCAAGATCTTTTCCGAGGACTCACAGGTCGCAGTCGACGGTATGCGCAAACACATGACTGAAAGTTTCATGCGTATTTTGGCGGTAAATACCTGACATCAACGCTATAGAATGGAAAAATATGCGCTGGCTGTAGACAGTTTATAATTTTTGTATACAAACGTGGCGACTCGGATGTGGAGGACCCCATGGGCGTAGCAGAGACCAAGATTTACCCGATCAATACCGGCTGGCTAGAGGCCGATCTGGGCACCTACATCTTCTGGAAGGGTCCTGCGGGCAAGAAGATCTGGAACCCGGTCTATTGCCACTATGTCGATACAGGCGAGCACAAGATCCTGATTGATACCGGGCTTTGCGACGAAGAGCGCGCCACCAAGTACCACCATAAATGCGACAAACGCGGTTGTTTGCAGGTGCATGAACATCTGGAACAAAAGCTCGGCGTGCATCCTGATGAAATTGACGCGATCGTCTTTACGCATCTGCACTGGGACCACGTGCAGAACATGAAGGAGTTCAAGAACGCCCGTTACATCGCGCCGAAGGCCGAGATTGAAATGGCGTATAACCCCCTCCCGCTGTACTACCGCACTTATGAAAGCGGCTATCTGGGCATCGAACCTGCCTATGCGGGCTGTGTGTTCGAAGCGGTTGAGGATGAATGCGAGGTCCTGCCGGGCATCACCATGTTCCACACGCCGGGACATTCGGTGGGTCATATGGCCGTCACGGTGGCAACTAGCATGGGCGATATCGTAGTTGCTGGTGATGCGATCTTTCAGGAACGCAACATGGAACCCAACCCGGATGAAGGCTGGCGCTATTGGGTTCCTGCCCGTTTCGTCAATTCCTACGAAGGTTGGAAATCCGTCGAAGAGCTCGATAAGCGTGCCGATTACATCCTTGCCTGCCATGACAAGGTGGCCAACGCGCGATCAGATGTGTTCCCTTTCGAAGGCATGCCCTTGCGCAAGCGCCGTCAGGTGATCCCCGGCTATCAGTTCTATTTCGGCGATATGCCGGGCGGGATGGCCGGGAAAGCAGCGCCCGCGCTGACCACAGCGGACGTGGACGCATATATTTCCGCCCTTGTGCCACCAACGCCGGACCCCTGACCTGATGGTCGTACTGATCGACACTATCACCGACATTGCGGATCAGTTCGACGCCATCGTATTCGATCAATGGGGCGTGCTGCATGATGGGCAGGCACCTTATCCATCTGCCTTGCAAGCGCTTTCACGGCTTAAAGCATATGCACTGAAACTTGGCGTTCTGTCGAATTCGGGCAAACGCGCCGCACTGAATGCAAACCGCATCAAGACCAAGGGTTTCGACATCACACAATTCGATACCATCATGACTTCTGGCGAGGCGCTTTGGAACAAATTTGCGACGGGACAGGGTCATGCCACCTGTGTCTTCCCGATCGAAGGACATCCGGGCGATGCGGCCAACTGGTCGCTCGGACTGAAACTGACGATCACCGAAATGATAGACCAAGCCGACGGTATTCTGTTGATGGGCCTGCCTGACGGTACGCGAGAGGAAGGATACGACACCGTTTTGGCCGCGGGGCTCGGCCGTGCAATGCCGCTTTATTGTTCCAACCCCGATCTGACATCCCCGCGCGGCGGTGCCTATGTGATGTCGCCTGGGGTACTTGCCCGGCGCTATGCAGAAATGGGTGGAACCGTTCACTTGTTCGGCAAACCGCATCCAGAGATTTTCGCGGCCATGCAGGGCGCGTTGCAATGCGCGCCTGATAGGATCCTGATGGTTGGGGACAGCCTGCATCACGACATCCAAGGGGCTCAACATGCGGGGTGGTCCACCCTTTTGGTGCGCGGCGGCATCCATGCGCCGGATATCGATGAGACGCGGATCGAGGACGACATTCATCGTCTCGCGGCAGCAGCCCAAATCGAGCCGCCCACATTTTCCCTTCCTGATCTGAGGTAGCCATGGACGATCTGCTTACACCCGCATTCCGTGCCCTGTCGGCACAGTTGGGACAGGACCCGCTGCGCGTTCAGGGACCTGGTGGAAATACCTCGATCAAGTCAGCCAACATCATGTGGATCAAGGCATCGGGCACAGAACTCGCCAATGCCGAAACTGATCCCATCTTTGTTGCAGTGGACAGAAATGCAGCAAAGGCCGAAGCTACTGGCGCGGGTGATGGCAGTTGCAAGGCAACCGTTCTTGATCCGGCGAGTACTTTGCGACCCTCCATAGAGACAACTTTTCACGCAGCGATTGATTGGCCGGTCGTCGCGCATACACATTCCATAGCAACACTGGTCCATGCAATCAGCCCAGAAGGACGACAGGTCGCACGCGAAAAGCTGACCGATTTACCGGCCATCTTCGTCCCCTATGCCAAACCCGGTCTGCCACTGACACGCCAGATCATGGCGCGCGTCACCTCCGATACATCCGTGATCGTCCTTGAAAATCACGGCCTGATCTGCTGCGGCGCCACGGTCGAGGCAACCCGCGATCTGATCGAAGAGGTCGAACGGCGTCTCGCGATGCCGATATCTGCGATCACGACCGCCCCACCAGGTTCGGCCTTGCCGGGTTTCGAACGGATTAGTGAAAGTTGGATGGCCTATGACAGGCGGATCACCGATCTTGCGCTTGCAGGTTCATATTATCCCGATCATGTCGTGTTTCTGGGCCCAGCTTTGCCCAAAGCCGACCATGATGGACAACCACCAGTGATCTTGATCCCGGACGACGGTGTCTACCTGCGCGACGGCGCCACCTTATCCCAGCGCGCGATGATCAGATGCCTATCTGATTGCCTCGCGCGCTTGCCTGCCGATTGGACAATTTCGGCAATCGGGCC
>JBCBDL010000088.1:0-15190 GCA_038529695.1 Pseudomonadota bacterium
ACCTGAAGCATCTCATTGTGGACCCAATAGCGCGCGAACTCACCCGTCGGGTGGGCGCAGGCCGATTGCGCAATCTCGTTTTCATGATGCGGGAATTGCAAGTCCACCCCACCGCCATGGATATCAAAGCTGTCCCCCAACAAGGCATGGCTCATGGCCGAGCATTCGATATGCCAGCCGGGACGGCCATAGCCCCAGGGGCTATCCCATCCGGGCTGCCCATCGCCCGATGGTTTCCACAAAACAAAATCCATCGGATTACGCTTGTACGGCGCCACCTCTACCCGCGCACCCGCGATCATGTCATCAACCGACCGCCCCGAAAGCGCGCCATAATCCGTGTAACTGTCAACCGCGAATAGCACGTGGCCCTCAGCCTCATACGCGTGCCCTTTCGCAATCAAGTCTGCGATCATCGCAACCATCTGCGCAATAAAGTCCGTCGCCCGCGGTTCCTTGCTCGGACGAAGCGCCCCTAGCGCATCCATATCTGCGTGATACCAACCAATCGTCTCAGCCGTGATATCCCCGATCGCACGCCCCGTCTCTGCCGCCCGCGCGTTGATCTTGTCCTCCACATCCGTGATGTTGCGGACGTAAGTCACATGATCCGCGCCATAGACATGGCGCAGTAGCCGGTAGAGCACATCAAACAGCAACACATTGCGCGAATTGCCCAAATGTGCTCGGTCATACACGGTCGGCCCGCAAAGATAGATGCGCACATTCGCGGGGTCGATCGGCACGAATTCCTCGCGTTTACGTGTCTTCGTATTCTGGAGCCGGATAGTCGTCATGATGCCTCACGCATGCGGGTTGCGCCGCGGGCTTAACAACTTCAGTTCTGATTTGAAACGTGAAAGAGCGACCCGCGACAGATGTCAGCAGATAATAATGCAGCAGGGAATGATGCAGATGCTCTTCATGCCAATCGCGTAGCAGAACAATATGCGTGCGTCCAGTATTTCAGGTTTTCAAAACACCTTTTTCATATTATTCTATAAATCTAGTTTATTAGATTGGACATATCATGCTCACAATTGAAGAAGCATGCCAAGGCTTTGCCGCTGTCGGCTCTGAACCGCGCATGGGCGTGTTGCTGGCCATCGTGCAGGCAGGCCATAACGGCCTGCTGTTCCGTGAGGTTGGCGAACGCACAGGCATCCCTGCATCCACCCTCTCGCATCATTTGCGGTTCCTCACAGCGGCGCAGCTAATCACTCAAGAAAAGCGGGGGCGCGAGACGATCAGCCGACCGAATTTCGAAAAACTAGAGGCCCTGTCGGGCTTTATCCTGGCGACCTGCTGCGCTGCCGTTCCCGACCGACAAGAGGAAGCAACATGAGCACCTTTATCGCGCGGCTGAGCCGCGTCCACTTGCCAAAGCTCGACCGCGTCTGGATTGCCTTTGCTCTGATTCTGGCGCTGGTCGCCGCGGCCGATACGGCACAATTCTCGGACACTATCGAATTCACCATCAATGCCCTGCTGGCCACGCTGCCCTATATTCTGTTTGCCGTCGCACTCATTGGCGCCCTGAACGCGACCGGTGCGGCCACAATCATCTCATCGGTCTTTGAAGGGCGTGAAATCCGCATGATCTTCCTCGCGGCTGTCTTCGGCGGGCTCGCTCCGTTCTGCTCGTGCGAGGTCATTCCCTTCATCGCCGCCCTTCTTGCCGTCGGCACTCCGCTTTCGGCAGTCATGGCGTTCTGGCTGGCCTCACCCCTCATTGACCCGCCCAGCCTGATCATTACGGCGGGCGCCATCGGTTGGGATTTCGCCATTGCAAAGGCTGTTGCCGCTGTCGGCATCGGGCTTATGGGTGGCTTTGTGACCAAATGGATCGTCGGTGCCGGCGCATTGTCCAACCCAATGAAACCACAACCAAATTCAGGATGTCGTTCCTGCGCGACCGACCCGTTGTCTGGCGCAGCCGTCTGGCGGTTCTGGACGGATCCTGCGCGCGTCGCCGTGTTTAAATCCGCGGCGCTGCACAATTTGGGATTTCTGGTAAAGTGGCTCGCCTTCGCCTACCTGCTCGAAAGCCTGCTGATCGCATATATCCCCGCCGAAACCAT
The DNA here is from genome assembly GCA_038529695.1 of Pseudomonadota bacterium. Lineage (GTDB taxonomy): Bacteria > Pseudomonadota > Alphaproteobacteria > Rhodobacterales > Rhodobacteraceae > Yoonia. The sequence continues at coordinate 2,082 of JBCBDL010000088.1, forward strand.
TGTGGGCGTCGTCGGCGGCGAAGGGCTTATGCCCATCATACTTGCGGCGCTGGTCGGCGCGCCTGCTTACCTGAATGCCTATGCCGCCCCACCTTTGGTTGCCGGGCTGATAGAGCAAGGCATGACAATCGGCGCAGCCATGGCGTTTATGGTCGCAGGTTCTGTCAGTTCTATCCCCGCCATGACAGCTGTCTTCGCACTGGTCAGGGCTCAAGTCTTTGCGCTTTATGTGATCCTTGGTTTCGTTGGCGCAGTGCTCAGCGGGGTGGTCTTTGGTCTGATCTAGGCATCCAACATGTCCACCATTTTCTGGATCGTATTGAGGTTGCGGGCCGTAACCTCAACACCAACATCCAGCTTCTCGGCGAGTTTTGAGCGTCCAATACCTTCGGGCGCATAAAGCCAGACGGTTCGTCCCACCGTGACAAGTTGCTCAGTCGGTGCGCGAAACTTGTCGACGACGCTGTCATCAATGCGCGGCGTGTCATAGCAAAGAAATGCATGTACCGCCTTCCCGCTATCGTGCGGAAACGGGCAGCTTTCCAGCACAGCCCGCATTGCGTCTGCATTTAACACAAGCACCGGTACGTCAAAGCCCAATGCCGCGGCGATCCCCTCTTGAAGCGATACAGCAAGATCATGCGCGGTACCCGCCGCCGCAAATACGACGTTGCCAGAGGCGATATAGGTCCGCACGTCACGCGCACCCAATACATCCACACATATCTTGCGCAGGTCGGCCATCGGCACTTTTCGATGCCCGCCAACATTGATCCCGCGCAGGAATGCAACCCATTTCATCATTTACCACCTGTCGCTGTCAGTCTGCACCGCCGTAATGTGGCACGACAAATGATGAACGCAGCGTCAGATATCAACAAATTCCGCGTCTTCGACATTCGTCGACCGCGGTTTCTGGCCGGTGCGACGTTCGAACACCCAGGCCCGCTGCGCGGCCTGATGGGCCAGTTCCGCTTCGCGCAAGAATGCCTCCCGGCGCCGTTCGGTAGCAGATTTCTGAGGATTTGCCTGCGCATATGCCAAAGTAACATCCGGTCGAATACATGCTTTAGGCGTGTCGGCAATGCACGCCATCAACACAGATTGCGCAGCCGCGCCGGTGTGCATAACGGGACGTCGCCGTTCCCGATCAGCGGCCCAAGCCCCGCCACGCATGGCGCGATCTTCCTGACGTCGACCAATTGACCTATTGGTGCTGCGATCGCGTTCAACAAGGTCTGCAAATGCCATTAGGGCGCTCCGCTCCGTCTTTATCCTGCGTTCAAGACTAGCGCACCCATTCACGAAAATCGCGCATTTTACTACCAATTGGTTAACTGCGCGCGTGTCAATTGCGGGGCAAGCCGATCTCCACTACGCTCACGAAGAAAGGGTGAGGGTCCGCACATGGCACGCCAACTTGTCGATCAAATCTGCGCCAAAATGCCAGGGGCGACAGCCTCTGACCCGACAACAGAACTCGATAGTTGGAAGATTGGCGGCAAAATGTTCGCCTGTTTCGGTGACCGGATTGACGGTGTCTGCCTGAAGACCGACAGCATCGATACTGCACAAATGCTGATCGACGCAGGCGCAGCCACCAAGGCACCATATTTTCACAAAAGCTGGGTTCTGGTCGCGTTCGATGCCGCAGAGGACGAAATGCGGCATCGCATTCAGACCTCATACGATATCGTCGTCAGCGGGCTGACCAAAAAGGCACGCGCCGCAATTGATCAGGCGTAGCTGACCACCTCGAATTCGACGCCATCTGCATCGTGGAAATAGAACCGGCGTCCGGGCTCATAATCCGCATGGCTGTGGGCTGTAAAGCCTGCAGCCCGGACCTTTGCCTCAACCGCGTCAAGGTCATCGACAACAACACCAATGTGGTTCAGCCCGCCACGGGTCTGATAGCTTTCATCGGCCTTGGGCACCGTCTGATCAGGATCAGCGCCGGAATAGATCGCGATGTAACTTTCGTCGGTCCCGATATGCACAGTGTATCCGGCACCACCCATTGCAGACCCTTCCCAACGGGTTTTCCACCCAAACAATTCCGCCAACATCGCCGCCGTCTTTTTGGGATCAGAGACAGTGATGTTCACATGTTCCAATTGTGCCATGGTTCAAATTCCTTTCCGAAACCAGTCGTTCACGCGCGCGATCAGAGGCCGGGAGCGTTGCGCTGCAGGTGCCTCAAAGCAACCGCATTCAAGATCATGACCCCACCCCATGCCGTCGCGCTTTAGCGCGGCGAGCGCCTCGGGGTCCGCACAATAGCGTTCTGTCGGTTTCTGTCGCATCACTTTCTCCTCTTTTCCTTCAACCACCCTTATGTTCTAATTTCTCAAGTTAACTTGAGATCAAGGATTATTTTCATGACCCAAGGGCTAGCGATCGGTGATCTGGCCGACAGGACCGGACTGGCAGTCTCGGCCATCCGGTTTTATGAAACACATGGTATCGTCAAACCCCTGCGCAACAGGGGCGGACACCGTCGCTACGGGCGATCGGACATCCGGCGTTTATCCTTCGTCATGGCCGCACAAAAGCTGGGCTTCTCCTTGGCCGAGATCACGCCGCACCTACAAAGGCTCCCTGACCACAAAGCCCCGACCAAGGCGGACTGGACCCGGATCAGCACAGAATTCCGCAAGGATATCGACACACGAATCGCCGCATTGGAGGAGTTGCGTGACAAGTTGGACGGTTGCATTGGTTGCGGATGTCTCAGCCTCAAATCCTGTGCGCTCTACAACCCCGCCGACATCAAAGCCAAAGACGGAACCGGCCCACGGAATTTGGCCACGTTCCGCGCTTGACTTTGCCAGACGATCATCGTTCCCCTGCACCTCATGGAATTATCGCATCGCATCATGAATATCACTGGAGGCGGCTCTGACGGCTGGGGCGTCTTTTACCGCGCGCGGCGGATGATCCGCGAAGGCGTGCCGGTGACCCAATTGACAATTGGTGAACACGATGTTGGCACCCACCCCGATATTCTGGGTGCAATGCATGCCGCAGCAACCGCTGGCCATACCGGCTATGCCGAGGTGCCCGGCATCCTCAGCCTACGCCAAAGCGTGGCGGCCCGTATCGCAGAGCGGACAGGCGTGCCGACAACGGCAGACAATATCCTGATCACCCCTGGCGGACAGGCCGGATTGTTCGCCGCCCACAATGCAGTGTGCAATCAAGGGGATGTGGCCCTTTATATTGATCCTTATTACGCAACCTATCCCGGAACGATCCGCGCAGTCGGTGCGCAGGCGCGTGCGATCATCACGTCACCTGAAACCGCGTTTCAGCCCAGCTACGATGCAATCGCAAAGAAAGCGGCCGACGCCACGTCGCTGCTCATCAACACACCAAACAACCCAACAGGCGCGGTCTATAGCGCCGAAACCCTCGATGGCATTGCCGCCGCCTGTCAGGATCACGACCTTTGGCTGATCTCGGACGAGGTATACGACACCCAGGTTTGGGAGGGCGCGCATATCAGCCCGCGCAGCCTGCCTGATATGGCGGATCGGACTTTGGTGGTGGGATCGATGTCGAAAAGCCATGCGATGACCGGCAGCCGCGTGGGTTGGATTTGTGGACCTGAAGACGCCATTGCGCATCTGATCAATCTGGCCACGCACACGACCTATGGCGTGGCAGGGTATATTCAGGATGCCGCTGAATTCGCGCTTGGTCAGGGTCCAGAGGTCGAACAGGCCGTCGCGGCCCCGTTTTTGCGCCGCCGCACGCTGACCTTGGACACACTCGCAGGCCAAAACGTCGTGCGCCCTCTGCCCGTGCAAGGGGCGATGTATGCGATGCTGGATATCCGCGCGACGGGCCTCAGCGGTGAAGACTTTGCCAACGGCCTGCTTGACGCCGAACATATCGCCGTCATGCCGGGCGAGAGTTTTGGCGCAGCCGCAGCCGGCCATATCCGCGTGGCGATGACCGTTGATGATGATCGCTATGTTGCAGCGCTTAAAAGGCTGGTCGCCTTCGCCCAGTCGCAAGTTTCGTAATAGACGCCCGAATTCCGGCGGCAGCGCCTGCGGGAATCGGCTAGTCATGAGGCATGCTGTTTGATCTGCCCTCTGACGATACCCTTTATGACGCCTTGCTCGCGCGGGACCCGGCCTATGACGGGCGCGCGTTTGTCGGCGTCTCCTCAACCGGCGTCTTTTGCCGGCTGACCTGCCCAGCCCGTAAGCCAAAGCGTGAAAACTGCACTTTTTTCAACCATGTATCCGACTGTCTTCAGGCAGGCTTTCGCCCCTGCCGACGCTGCCATCCGCTGGGCGCCGCGGCCGGAGCTGACACCAATGTCCAGACACTGCTGAAGGCACTTGAGACGGAGCCAACCCGCAAATGGCAAGAGGCTGACATCGCCCGCCTCGGCTTTGACCCTTCGACCATCCGGCGCGCCTTCAAACGGCATTTCGGGATGACATTCCTGGAAATGGCGCGCGGGCGGCGCCTGGCACATGGGTTCAGCGCCCTCCGCGATGGCAAGGTCATCGATGCCCAACTGACAGCCGGTTTTGAAAGCGCGTCGGCCTTCCGCGCCGCTTTTGCCAAGCTCACCGGCCAGGCACCCGCCGATTTCCGGTCTGACGCGATGTTATTGGCCGATCACATCCCGACCCCGTTGGGATCCATGATTGCGGTTTGCGACGACCGCGCGCTGCATCTGCTGGAATTCGCCGACCGAAAAGCACTGCCAACCGAACTTGCGCGCCTGCGTCACATGACCAAGGGGAGCATCGGTGTCGGACAGACCAAGGTCACAAAACAGGTGGGCGCAGAGCTGCATGCCTATTTCAGCGGCCAATCAGCCGCGTTCCAATCGCCGCTGGTGCTGCACGGCACGGAATTCACCAAACAGGTCTGGCGCGCCTTGCAGGCGATCAAACCGGGCGAAACCCGCAGCTACAGCGCCCTCGCTGCCCAGATCGGTGCGCCACAGGCAACCCGTGCCGTCGCCCGTGCAAATGGCGCCAACCAGATCGCACTGATGATCCCCTGCCACCGCGTGATTGGTGCGGATGGCGCGCTGACGGGCTATGGCGGCGGGCTTTGGCGCAAACAGAAACTCATCGCACTTGAACACCACTACGCAAGAAAGGCTTTGCCATGACACATTCCGCCGAAACATTCCGCGCCCTGCACGTGAAAGGCGATCCCTTCATTCTGGTCAATGTCTGGGACAAAGGCTCTGCCAAGATGATGCAGGCCATGGGGGCCAAGGCGCTGGCAACATCCTCTGCTGCGCATGCATTCACGATGGGGCGTCCTGATGGCGGGACCCTCACCCGAGATGAGGCGCTCGCCCATGCACAAGACATCCTGTCCGTCGCCAATGTCCCGGTACAAGGCGATTTCGAAAATGGGTTCGGCGATGATCCTGAAACCTGCGCCGAAACTGTCCGGCTCTCAGCAGAGGTGGGGCTGGCCGGGATCTGTATCGAGGACACGATATTGCCCGGTGATGCGGCTTATGACTTTGACGTTGCTGTGGAACGGATCAAAGCGGCGGCAGAGGCGGCCAGGGCCCTGCCCCATGATTTCGTTTTGACCGCACGCGCCGACGGCATCCTGACCGGCCAATATGACACGGACGAGGCCATCAAACGCTTGCAAGCATTCGCGGCAGCAGGTGCTCATTGCCTCTACGCCCCGCTGCCCCCCAGCCTTGATGCACAAGAACAGATTTGCGCCGCCGTGGCGGCCCCCGTTAATGCCCTGATCGCGGGACGGTTTTGCAAACACACTCTGGCCGATTTTGCGCAAATCGGCGTCGCGCGTGTCTCGCTCGGTTCCTCGCTCGCCCGCATCACCCACCGGGTAATGTATGACGCCGCGGAACAGATGCTGAGCAACGGTGACTTCGCCAATTTGCGCACAAGCATCGGGGGCAACGTCATCGACGACCTACTGACCAAATAAAAAGGCCCGCAGTGTAAACTGCGGGCCCAAGCGAAGCATCCCGAACATCATTTTTTGGGGAAGGGACAGATCGTCCGGGATGCTTATGCCTTTGATTAGAACCGGAACGAGGCGCGCAATGTCGCTGTTGTTGCGTCCACATCCAGGTCATCAGTGATGTAGTCCTCGAACTGGTGCTGCAGCACCTCGCCACCGATCATGAAGCTATCGCTCAGCAGGTACTTCACGCCAAGACCAGCGAATGCACCGGTATCGTCGCCATCAACAGCATCAACATCAGAGCTTGTCCGCGCCTGCGCCACACCGCCGGTGACGTAAGGCAGGAACCGGCCCGCGTCATAACCCAGCAACAGCTTGGCGCGTGTCACAGCGTCGAGTTCAAAGGTTTCATCGGCGGCAATCGCAGGGTCGATCTGTGGTTCGATATCCGAACCATCGATGTCCAATTCACCACCAAGAACGATATTACCAAAATCATACAAATAACCGGCATGGGCACCAAAGAGCAGACCGGATTCATCATCTGAAATGGCATCTGCGTCGCCAAGTTCGGCGTCCAATTCACCAAAGCCCAATTGTGCACCAGCGTAAAAACCCGTCCAGTCAGTCCCTACCGCAACTGGCGGAGGCGGAGCGACAGGAATTGGCGCAGGCGCCTCAACAGGTTCTGACAGGCCGCCAGCAGATGCCATACCTGCAACAACAGCCAATGGTGCTGCCAACATGCTCGCGCGGACGGTTTTGAATGTCGGTTTCATTTTCTTCTCCGTTATTCGGGTTGTCGTGAGGTACAAGTGACATCGAAAAATCCAATCACAATGCCCCTCACGCCGCTGTGATCGATACCGGCAGCTTTGAGCGAAGATTTTTTGAAAATGTGAGCCAAAACCCGCTTACTTTTGACACAATTACAGCCTTTCGGCGTGATTGTGTCGTGATCAGCGGGAAAACGCGTCTCTTTAAGGCGTAATTGTGGCAACCTCGCCAGGATTAGAAAGGCAACCGCCATGCGATGGGCGTACGATTCCTGTCGTTCCGGGGGCCGAAATCGGCAGCCCCATGGCCACGCGTACCGCAAGATAGGCAAACGCCTGCGCCTCTATCATATCGCCATTCAGGCCAACCGTTTCAACCGGCGCGACATCACATTCTAATTGATCGGACAGCGCGCGCATCAGCGTTGGGTTGTGGCGGCCGCCACCCATCACCAACATCTGTGTCGGGGCCAGCGGTAGCTTTGAAACTCCGTGCGCAACACTCGCCGCGACCGCCGCCGTCAACGTTGCGACTGCATCGGCATCGGGCAAAGGGGCAACGGCCTGCACCAAATCGCTAAACGCATCCCGATCAAGCGATTTCGGTGGGGTCAGCCTGAAATAGGGATGGGTCAGAAACGATTGGATGATGGCATCATCAGCAACACCCTGCGCCGCGACGGCACCATTGGCATCATAAGGAAGTCCAAACCGCACCATCATGGCATCATTTATCGGCGCATTGGCAGGTCCAGTGTCAAAGGCAACCAGCGCACCGGGCTCTGCGGGATCGGTATAAGCAGGATCGACAATCGTGACATTGCCAACGCCACCCAGGTTCAGAAACGCAATTGGTGCCGTGGCCTTGATCCATTTCGCCAGCGCAAAATGATAAAACGGCGCCAGTGGCGCGCCCTGCCCACCCTGGCGCATATCTTCGCTGCGAAAATCCCAGGCCACCGGATAGCCCAGCGCCGCGGCCAACCGCCCACCATCGCCGCATTGATATGTCCCCCGGCCTCCGGGGTCATGCGCCAATGTCTGGCCATGGAACCCCGCCAGATCGACAGCACCAAAGCCGCGCATCAACGCGATATGCGCATCCTCCACAATCTGCGCGGCGGCACATATATCATCCTGTGGCCAGCGCCCCAAATGATCGCGCAAAACCGCCCGCTCTGCATCGCTGTAGGCCCGGTAATCGCTTGGCCCAAACCCCGCAATCGCAACGCCATCCGTCCGCAGGATCGCGGCATCCACACCGTCCAGCGAAGTGCCTGACATTGTCCCCAATGCCGTCACGATACCTGCCTGCAACATCTGCTTTCCCTTGGCCCTTCACCTCACTATAGAGTGCACCGTGCAACGCCGGGGAACAAGCCAATGACCTACCATCCGAAATCCGATTTTATGAACGTCATGATGACGCGCGGCTTTCTGGCTGATTGCACCGATTATCAGGGCGTGGATGAGGCGCTGAGCCGTGGCGTCACCCCCGCCTATATCGGCTTTGACGCGACTGCAAAATCGCTGCATGTGGGCTCACTGATCCAGATCATGATGCTGCGCTGGCTGCAAAAGACAGGGCACAAGCCCATCACCCTGATGGGCGGCGGGACAACCAAGGTGGGCGACCCGTCAGGCCGCGACACCGAGCGCAACCTGCTGACCCCTGCGGATATCGACGCGAATATCGCGGGGATCAAACAGGTCTTCTCGGCCTACCTAACCTATGGTGCTGGCGCGACCGACGCGCTGATGATCAACAACGCCGAATGGCTGGACGGGCTTAATTATCTCGATTTCCTGCGCGATATCGGGCGGCATTTCTCAATCAACCGCATGCTGTCGTTTGAAAGCGTCAAATCGCGGCTGGATCGGGAACAATCCCTGTCCTTCCTCGAATTCAACTACATGATCCTGCAGGCCTATGATTTTCTGGAGCTCAACCGGGGGTATGGGTGCCTCTTGCAGATGGGCGGGTCGGATCAATGGGGCAATATCGTCAACGGGATCGACCTGACCCGCCGTGTGCTGGATCACGAAATCTACGGGCTGACCTCGCCGCTCCTTACCACCAGCGACGGGCGCAAGATGGGCAAATCGGCGGCAGGTGCTGTCTGGCTGAACGCAGATATGTGCAGCCCGTATGAATTCTGGCAATTCTGGCGCAACACGACCGATGCCGATACGGGGAGGTTCCTGAAACTCTACACCGAATTGCCGGTTGCGGAATGCGACCGCCTCGGCGCGCTCGCAGGGTCTGAAATCAACGAAGCCAAAATCATCCTCGCCAATGAGGTCACAACATTGCTGCACGGGGCTGAAGCCGCCAAAGCGGCAGAAGCAACCGCACGCGAAGTGTTCGAGAAAGGTGGCGTGGGTGATGACCTTCCCACCCTGACCCTGTCACCCGGTGATCTGGGCGATGGCATATCCGTGGTGCAACTCCTCGTCCGGTCCGGCCTTGCAGGCAGCGGGAAAGAGGCCAAGCGCCTGATCGCAGAAAACGGCGCGCGGCTGAATGACGAACCGCTGACCGATGCCGGACTCTTTATGGACGCATCCGCGCTGGCGCAGCCCATCAAGCTTAGCGCAGGAAAGAAACGCCATGCGCTGGTGCAACTGGGTTAAAGCAACAACAGATCGACGACCAACAGGGTCACCCCGATTGGGAATGTAATGATGGCAGCCACCACAGCAGCGCCCAGCGGTGTTGGTCGTGGTGGCGGTGCAACGACACCCGACACAGGCCCCGATTTATTTATCGTCTTTTTCATGCCGCCTTTAACCACGATTTAGGTTTCCGTGGGCTTAATGAGGCGCATGAATTCTGCTGTCGCCCTGCCCCTGCAACAACACAAACATTTCGCGGATGCCTTGCGCCAACTTGGCCAGCCAAGCCGGCTGCAAAAACTGCCCGATGCGGCCCCGGTGGTCACCTTGCGCCGCTTCGGCATCACATTTGCCTCGCGCGGCCCGATTTGGCGCGATGACGCAACACCGGACCAGAAATTGCGCGGCCTGCGTGATAGCGGACTGCGCCTGATCAATGCCGATCACTATGATCCTACGCTCTATCGTCAGGCCGGATTTCGCATGATTTCCACCGCCGCGTCGGTGGCTGAACTCGACCTGACGCTGTCCTCCGATACCCGCCTGATGCGCGCCAAACCGAAATGGCGCAACGCATGGCGGCGGGCACAAACGGCGTCATTTGTCACGAAAATTCAACCTTTCGATCCAGAACAGCATCAGTGGCTGCTAAATGCGGATCACCAACAACAAAAGGCAAAAGGCTTTCGCGCCCTGCCACACGCGATCCTGTTGGCCTATGCCGCACGCCAGCCCGGCAACGTGATTGTCTTTGTCGCCCGCCAGAAACGCGCGCCGATTGCCGCGATGGTGTTCCTGCTGCATCGCCCTGTGGCGACCTATCATCTGGGGTGGAGTGATGCGACGGGCCGCACCGTGAACGCCCATCATCGGCTGTTGGTCGAAGCGGCGGATTGGCTGCATCAGAAAAAGTATCGCAGGCTTGATCTGGGATCGGTCGATACAGAAACCGCACCCGATCTGGCGCGTTTTAAGATCGGTACCGGCGCAATTGTGCGCCCCTTAGGCGGGACATGGCTGCGGTTACCCCTGTTCTAGCCCTATTGCGTTAGGCGGCAGGCTGAACCCGATTAGAAATTGCACCCCGGCGCGCGCGCAGGCATGGTCTGGCAAACTACGACACCACGTATCAGGACCGCCCAATGACCCGCTATTTCGTTTATGACGTTTTCACCGACCATGCATTCGGCGGCAATCCCCTGGCTGTGATCCCGGATGCGACCGCCCTGAACAACGCAGATCTGCAAAACATCGCCCGCGAATTCAATTTCTCTGAAACGACATTCGTTTATCCGGCCACCGACCCGGCCCATACCGCCAGGGTCCGCATCTTCACCCCGACAACGGAAATCCCCTTTGCCGGACATCCAACAATCGGCACCGCCCTCGCGCTGCGCGATGAAGGGCATGAAGGCGACATGGTGCTAGAGCTTGGCGTTGGCCCCATCCCATGCCGGTTTGACGGTGACCGCGCCGCCTTCACCACATCTGCGCCACTCGAACGCATCGCGCAGCCTGACACAGCATTGGTCGCAAACGCCCTTGGCCTGCCAGCGGATGCAATTTCGACCGAAACGCATCCGCCCATCCAGGCCAGCCTCGGCTTGCCATTTGTCATCGTCGAATTGCAAAGCGATGCAGACCTTGATGCTTGCGCGCCCTCAATCGACGCGATCAAACAAGGCGCGGTGCTGCATCCCGCTGGCCTCGACTTCGCGATCTTCGCTTATACCCGTGCGGATGATCAGGTGAATGCCCGCATGTTCGCCCCGCTTGACAACATCCCCGAAGACCCCGCGACCGGCAGTGCTGCGGCAACGCTGACAGCACTTTTGTCCGAAACGCTCTCTACCCCCATGGCGCTGACCATCCGCCAAGGCACCGCCATGGGCCGCCCATCACTAATCACCGCGCAGGCGGGAACGGGCACACCGGTCCCCATCACGATCAGCGGGCAAGCGGTTCGCACGATGCAAGGCGAACTTGTGCTCTAGCCCCTCTGGCATCCCCGCGGCCGCGCCGTTATGAAAGGGCACGTTCACTTGGGACCACCATGACCAACACGATCCTCGCCCGTTGTGAAGCAAATGGCCTGCGCATGACCGATCAGCGGCGCACCATCGCCGCCGTCCTGGAAGCCGCCGAGGATCATCCGGACGTCGAAGAGCTTTACAAGCGCGCCGCCGCCGCTGATCCGCGCATCTCGCTCGCCACCGTCTATCGCACCGTCAAACTGTTTGAAGAGGCCGGGATCCTCGACAAACATGAATTCGGCGATGGCCGTGCGAGGTATGAGGCCGCAGACCGCGACCATCACGACCATCTGATTGATGTGCAATCTGGCGACGTGATTGAATTCATGGACGAAGAGATCGAAGAACTGCAAGAAAAGATAGCGCACAAACTCGGCTATCGGCTCATGGGCCACCGGCTGGAACTCTACGGTGTCCCGCTCAAAGACAAGGACCGCTAGTGGAAAACCTGCGCGGTGCTGCCTTTATGGTCTTCGCAATGTTCTGCTTCGCCGTCGAAGACGCGTTGATCAAGCAATTGTCGGGCACCATTCCAGCCGCGCAGGTGCTGGCGTTCATCTGCCTTGGCGGGCTGATCGTCTTTCTGGTCTGGTCGCGCATCAAACACATCCCGCTCTGGCACCCCGACTATCTTGATCCCCGCGTGATCGCCCGCAGCCTTTGCGAGGTCATCGGCTCCTGCTTCTTTGTCTCTGCCCTCGCACTCATCCCGCTGACAACCGCATCCGCCGTCATCCAGGCCACACCACTGGTAGTGGCCATGGCTGCCGCACTTTTCCTCAAACAACCCATGGGGTGGCGGCGCTGGATCGCGATTGTCGTCGGCTTCTGCGGCGTCCTCCTGATCATTCGCCCCGGCATGGAGGGCTTTGTGCCCGCAACACTCCTGGCCGTGGGCGGCATGCTGGGTCTTGCCGCGCGCGACGTCATCACGCGCAGCCTGACTGTCTCACTTTCTGGCGTGCAACTTGGCATTCACGCCTTCGCCATTGTCACACCTGCAGCACTCGCCCTGTCGCTGATCCAAGGGCAAAGGCTGGTCCAACCCGCCGGGGTCGAATGGGCCATCCTCGGCGCGGGCGTCATCATCGGCATGATCGCCTATCTCGCCATCGTCGCCGCCACGCGCACCGGCAATGCCGGCATCATTTCATCCTTCCGCTATAGCCGCATGGTCTTTGCGCTTGTCATCGGCTACATCGCCTTCGCCGAAATCCCCGACGCGCCCACCCTGATCGGCGCTGCCATCATCATCGGATCGGGCCTGTTCACCCTCTGGCGCGAGGCCCGTCTGCACCGCGCTTCCCTTGCGGAAAGACCCGCGTTATAGAGCGGCTGATACCGCTAACATCCCCCAAGGAGCCTGCCATGAGCACCATCATCGACATCCACGCCCGCGAAATTCTCGACAGCCGGGGCAACCCCACGGTGGAGGTCGATGTGATCCTGGAAGACGGCACAATGGGCCGGGCCGCCGTACCATCTGGCGCATCCACCGGCGCACATGAGGCCGTCGAAAAGCGTGATGGCGACAAATCCCGCTATATGGGCAAAGGCGTTTTGGAGGCGGTGACAGCCGTCAACGGCGAAATCGCCGAAGCACTCGTCGGTTTCGACGCCACCGAACAGGTCGCCATTGACGAAGCGATGATCGAACTCGATGGCACCCCGAACAAGGGTCGTCTGGGTGCCAACGCCATCCTCGGCGTCTCGCTCGCCGTTGCCAAAGCAGCCGCCGACTTCACCGCCC
>JBCBDL010000089.1:0-15005 GCA_038529695.1 Pseudomonadota bacterium
CACCAATCAGATGGAATATGATGACGAGGTCGCCTATCACGCGACGCGGAAACTCTATGATCTGTCGCGCCGACATGACGCGCGACCTTGGTGCCTGACCGTCAGCTTTACGCATCCGCATGATCCCTATGTGGCGCGGAAAAAATATTGGGACCTCTACGAAGGCTGCGAACATCTGATGCCAGAGGTCGGCCCAATCCCGTATGAGGATCAGGACGCGCATTCGCAACGTATCCTCGATGCCAATGATCGCGACAATTTCAACATCACGGATGAGAATATCACGCGCGCGCGCCGCGCCTATTTCGCCAATATCTCCTATCTCGATGACAAGATCGGTGAAGTGATGGAGGCGCTGGAGACGACGCGGCAGGAGGCTGTGATCCTCTTTGTCAGCGATCATGGCGACATGCTTGGAGAGCGCGGCCTGTGGTTCAAGATGTCGTTCTATGAAGGATCATCGCGCGTGCCGCTGATGATCGCATCGCCTGATATGGTACCGGGTCTGAACCTCACACCGGTCAGCACGATCGATATCACACCCACGCTATGCGATCTTGCCGGCATCGATATGTCCGAGGTGATGCCCTGGACCGAAGGTGAAAGTCTGGTTGATCTGGGGCAAGGCGGCGCCCGCGATACGCCTGTGGCCATGGAATATGCCGCTGAGGCCAGCTACGCCCCGCTGGTGTCGCTCCGCTACGGCAAATGGAAATACAATCGCTGCGCGCTGGACCCTGATCAGTTGTTCGATCTGGAAGCCGACCCACATGAACTGACCAATCTGGCAGAGGTGCCGGCCCATCAAGGTACCGTCACCCAGTTGCGCGCCAAGTCAGAGGCGCGCTGGGACCTCGTTCAATTCGACGCCGATGTGCGCCACAGCCAGGCCTGTCGCTGGGTGGTCTACGAGGCTTTGCGCAATGGCAGCTACTATCCATGGGACTACCAGCCGCTGCAAAAAGCGTCCGAACGCTACATGCGCAATCACATGGACCTCAACGTCCTTGAAGAAGCTCAACGCTTTCCCCGAGACGAATAACCTCATCATCTTGCCAAAAATACTCCCGCCGGAGGCATCTAACCCATGAACACACAACCCAACGCCAGCCATTTTATCGATGGCCAATATGTCGAAGACATTGCCGGTGAGCTCATCGAAGTGATCTATCCTGCCACGGGCGCGGTCATTGCCAAACTTCATGCCGCAACTCCCGCGATTGTGGACCAAGCGCTGGCTTCGGCCAAACGCGCGCAAAAGGAGTGGGCAGGCTGGACCGCGACCGAACGGGGCAGGGTGCTGCGCCGGGCGGCGGATATCATGCGCGAACGCAACCATGATCTGTCGGTGCTGGAGACCTATGACACTGGCAAACCCTATCAGGAAACCAGCGTGGCCGATGCGACATCGGGTGCTGATGCCCTGGAATATTTCGGCGGGCTCGCGGCCAGCATTACCGGCGAACATATCCCGTTAGGGGAAGATTTCGTCTATACACGGCGGGAACCGTTGGGTGTTTGTGTGGGCATCGGTGCGTGGAACTATCCCACTCAGATCGCCTGCTGGAAAGGCGCGCCTGCGCTTGCTTGCGGCAATGCGATGGTGTTCAAACCATCCGAAACGACACCCCTTTGCGCGTTGAAAGTGGCCGAAATCCTGCATGAGGCGGGTGCGCCCGCGGGCGTTTACAATGTGATCCAAGGATACGGCGCGGTGGGTGCATCGCTGATCAGTGATCCACGCGTCGACAAAGTGTCACTGACTGGATCAGTTCCGACAGGCCGCAAGGTCTATGCAGCCGCCGCCGAAGGCGTGCGGCATGTGACGATGGAACTCGGCGGCAAATCTCCTCTGGTGATCTTTGACGATGCCGATCTTGAAAATGCGGTATCGGGCGCGATTTTAGGGAACTTTTATTCGTCCGGTCAGGTGTGCTCGAATGGTACACGGGTCTTTGTCCAGAACGGGATCAAGGATGCCTTTCTCAAGCGCTTGGCCGAACGGCTGGCATCGGTG
This sequence comes from Pseudomonadota bacterium, assembly GCA_038529695.1. Lineage (GTDB taxonomy): Bacteria > Pseudomonadota > Alphaproteobacteria > Rhodobacterales > Rhodobacteraceae > Yoonia. Next base: position 2,018 of record JBCBDL010000089.1, read on the forward strand.
AAAATGGGTGATCCGCAGGACCCGGCGGTGAATTTTGGGCCCATGGTGTCCGAACGCCAACGCGATATCGTTGAAGGGTTCATCGCCAAGGGTGTGGACGAGGGGGCGACGCTGGTGGCCGGCGGAAAGCGCGCCGCTGGTGACGGCTTTTTCCTTGAACCCACAGTGTTTGCCGATGTCACCGACGACATGACCATTGCGCGGGACGAAATCTTTGGCCCTGTCATGTCAGTCTTGGATTTCGACACCGAAGCAGAGGTGCTGGCCCGTGCCAACGCAACTGAATTCGGGCTTGCTGCAGGGGTCTTCACGGCTGATTTGATCCGCGCGCACAGAATGGCGGCGGGGTTTGAGGCGGGAACCTGTTACATCAACACCTATAATGATGCACCGGTCGAGGCACCGTTTGGCGGCATGAAACTGTCAGGCGTTGGTCGTGAAAACTCCAAAGCCGCGATCGAGCATTACAGCCAGATCAAGGGCGTCTATGTGCGGATGGGGGATCTTGATGCGCCGTTCTGATCCCCGCTCGGTGAGCCCTGGCGGGCTCTTCTCGCTGAGCGACGAGAGCCGTCAGGCTCAGGGAGCGGGTTGATGCGCGCAGATTATGTGATTGTGGGTGCCGGTTCGGCTGGCTGTGCGATGGCTTACCGCTTGGCCGAGGCGGGCAAACAGGTGCTGGTCATCGAATATGGCGGTTCTGATGCGGGGCCTTTCATTCAGATGCCCGCGGCCCTGTCCTATCCGATGAATATGAAGATGTATGATTGGGGGCTGAAAACAGAACCCGAACCGCATCTGGCGGGGCGGGTTTTGGTCACGCCGCGTGGCAAGGTCATCGGCGGCTCATCCTCGATCAACGGCATGATCTATGTGCGCGGGCATGCGCGCGACTTTGATCATTGGGCCGAGCAGGGCGCGCAGGGTTGGTCCTATGCCGATGTGCTGCCCTATTTCAAACGGATGGAAACTTGGCATGATGGCGGGCATGGCGGTGACCCCGATTGGCGCGGCACAGATGGCCCGCTGCATGTCACGCGTGGGCCGCGCAAGAACCCGTTGACCCGCGCTTTCGTCGAGGCCGGGGCGCAGGCGGGTTATCCGGTCACCGGCGATTATAACGGTGAACAACAGGAGGGTTTTGGGCCCTTCGATGCCACGATCTACAAGGGGCGGCGCTGGTCGGCGGCCAATGCCTATATGCGGCCCGCACTGAAGCGGCCAAATTGCAGCATAACACGCGCTTTGGCGCGCCGGATCATCATCGAGGATGGGCGGGCGACTGGCGTGGAGGTCAGTCGCGGCGGCAAAGTTGAGATCATTCACGCGAATGTTGAAGTGATCGTTGCGGCGTCCTCGCTCAATTCACCGAAGCTTTTGATGCTGTCGGGCATTGGCCCGGCTGCGCATCTGCGCGACCATGGGATTGACGTGATTGCAGACCGGCCTGGGGTTGGCCAGAACCTGCAGGATCATCTGGAGCTTTACATCCAGCAGGCCGCGACGAAACCCGTGACGCTCTTTTCCTATTGGAACCTGCGGGGCAAGGCGCGGATTGGGGCGGAATGGGTGCTTTGGAAGACCGGATTGGGCAGTTCCAACCAGTTTGAAAGTGCAGGGTTCATCCGGTCACGCGCTGGGGTGGATTACCCGGATATCCAGTTCCACTTTTTGCCGATGGCCGTCAGTTATGACGGTAAGGTGGTACCCGAAGGGCACGGATTTCAAGCGCATGTGGGGCCGATGCGGTCAGCGTCGCGGGGGCAAGTCACTTTGCGTTCAGCCGACCCCAACGACGCCCCCCGTATCCAGTTCAACTACATGTCTGATCCTCAGGATTGGGAGGATTTCCGCACCTGTATTCGTCTGACACGCGAGATATTTGCGCAACCCGCCTTCGATGCGTTTCGAGGTCACGAAATTCAACCGGGAGATGGCGCGCAGAGTGATGATGAATTGGATGATTTCATTCGGCAGCATGTGGAAAGCGCCTATCATCCCTGTGGAACCTGTAAGATGGGGGCCGTTGATGACCCAATGGCGGTCGTGGATCCACAGGCGCGCGTGATTGGGGTTGCCGGGCTCCGACTGGCCGACAGTTCAATCTTTCCGCGGGTCACGAATGGCAACCTGAACGCCCCCTCGATCATGGTCGGCGAGAAGGTTGCCGACCATATCCTGCAGCGCAATCCGTTGCCGCCCGCCAATGATCCACCTTGGATCCATCCTGATTGGCGCGCTGCACAACGTTAACGAACGCGATTAACACTTTGTTAGTCATGGTTAACAAAATACCTTGATTGCGCAGGAAGCTTGGTCCTAAGGCAGGGTATGCGCCTGCTGTTTTTTGTCATCTCTCTTCTTTTGTCTCCCGGCCTTGCGTTTGCGGGCCCCAGTGGCCCGTTGAAGGTGATTGATGGCGACACATTCGATGTGGGTGGGGTCCGCGTCCGGCTTTTTGCTGTGGACGCACCTGAAATCGGTCAAATCTGTGCGGCTGATGGGCGGGAATGGGATTGTGGGGTTTGGGTGCGTGATCTGCTCCGCAGTGAATTTGGCGGGCGACATGCAACCTGCATTGCGCAACACGTCGATCGCTATGGTCGGGTCGTTGCAACATGTGCCGTTGCCGGGCGGGATCTTGGTGCGCATTTGGTCAGCGAAGGCTTGGCTTGGGCGTATCGCCGATATTCGAAACGGTATGAACCTGCAGAAGAGATTGCGGCGCTGGAACACCGTGGTCTATGGCGCGTCACAACACAGTCGCCGGCGGCATTTCGCGCGGCGGGCGGCGCAAACACCACACCACCGGACCCGGCATGCACGATCAAAGGTAATATCTCAACCAATGGTTACATCTATCACATGCCTGGCACCGTTCATTATGCCCGGACAGTGATCGATGAGACCCGCGGGGAGCGATGGTTCTGCACACAATCAGAAGCAGAAATTGCGGGCTGGCACCCCGCAAAAAGTTGAAAAACCTTGATGCAGATCAAGGTCAGGCTGCCAAGTGTCGTGATAACGAAACCGCGTTCAGAATAGGTGTTTTGGTATGGGTTCTTGTGAAAAGTCATTGGAAGCAGACGTGTCTGAAGATGAATTGGCAGCGGTAGATGCCGCGTTTGAGCAATTGTTGACAGCATGGCATGAGGCAAGTGCCGCGCTTGCGGTGGCTATCTCTGAACAGGTTGACGAGTTGCGGATGTATCACCTTCAGCGCCTGAATGATGAGGCCCGCACCAAGGTGTTGGAAATGTTCGAGGCGCTTGGCCGCATGCCAGCCCAGATCAACGCCGCCCCGACCAATGGTATGACAACAGAGGAAAGCCGAGATGTCCCACACGCCGCACGAGCTTACGGAAGAATTTCCGGATAAGACGGATGCGATGCATCGGCTCAAAGGTGAGGACGCGCATTTTGCGCGCATGTTTGACGACTACCACACTGTGAACCGCGCCATTCATCGCGCGGAGACGAATATCGAACCGACTGACGACCTGCATATGGCAGAGATGCGCAAAGAGCGCATGGCGCTGAAGGACAAGATAGCGGCGATTTTGCGTGATGTCTGAAACCCTTCGCGCGCGCGGGATCAGCAGCCCTGTGTCGCGCGGCCTTGTCTGACACTTAGTCCAACTGGTACGGCAAAATGCCCCGACGGTCTGGATCAACCCGCAATTGACGTCCCAGTGGTGGAACGGATCTTTGGTGGCAATTGCGCCGCTCGCAAATCCGGCAGGAAATGCCGATCGGGGCGTAGGCTTCGGCCGCGTTGGTATCCATGTGGTCGGCATAGACAAGCGCAGGGACGTGTTTTACCTCGCAGCCCAAGCCGATGGCATAACGACGCGTGGGCGTGCCATAGGCCCCGCCCGATTTGCTGACATCGCGTGCGAGGCAGAAATAGCGCGCGCCATCGGGCGTTTCGGCAAGCTGGCGCAGGAACTGTCCCGGCATTGCAAAGGCCTGGTGCACGTTCCACAAAGGGCAGGCCCCGCCGTAGCGCGCAAATTGCAATGTCGTGGCGGAATGCCGTTTGGTGATTGTGCCCGCTTGATCAACCCGCACAAAGAAGAACGGAATACCCTTTGCACCTGGGCGCTGCATGGTCGACAGACGATGCGCAACCTGTTCGAGTGATGCGCCAAAGCGGGTCGCCAGAACCTCAAGATCGTGCCGGGTTGCCTGGGCGGCTTTGAGGAAGGCCGCATAGGGCATCAGCGCGGCCCCGGCGAAGTAGTTGGCGAGGCCGACCTTGGCGACATCGCGTGCAGCGTCTGATTGAAAGCGCGCCAGATCAAGCGTAGCGTCAAGCAGTTTTCCTTGTGTGACGAGTGCCAGTTGCAGCAATAACTGAAAGGTCTGTGTTGCGGGATTGCTTCGCCGCGAAATAGATAATGTGCGCGTGCTGGGGTCATAGGCGCGAATGATGTCATCGTCAGTGAAGACGACCCTGATGTCAGACGCGCCAAGCGTGCGGATCGCGGCATCGGCCATGGTCTCATTTGGCTGACGGCTGGCGGCAAAACGCTCTGCGCTGCGGTCGACGGCATCGATATAGTTGTCGCAATAATGGAAGAAATCGCGCACCTCTTCCCAGGGGCTGGGTTGCAGGCGGGCATCTTCGCGGCCCAAGGCCTCGTCCAATGAGGCGAGCCGTTCATGGGTTTGCCGGTAGGCGGCATGCAGGTCTAGAAACGCGCGGGCCAGAGCCGGTGCATTGGCTGCCGCGAGCCGCAGATCTGCCAATACCGGTGCCGTACCGGTAAAGACCGGATCGGCCAGCGCCTCGCGCATATCGCCGACCAGACGTGCCTCGTCCCCGGATTGCAGTTCGGTGACGTCAAAGCCGAATTCCTGCGCCAAGCCGAGCACAACCGCGGTTGATACGGGGCGATTGTTGTTCTCCATTTGGTTGAGATAGGGCAGGGACACGCCCAGTTTCTGCGCGAAGTCCTTTTGCGTTAGCGACAACCGGCCGCGCAGTTCGCGCAACTTTGCCCCAGCATAGAGTTTTTGAACCGGCATATTTTCAGTCCTTTGCAGCTTTGCTTGTGGGGTTTAGCTGCTGCAAATTCCACGTCAACCGATACGTTTTTCCCGCCAGATCACAAAGAAGATTGCAAGCATGGCAAGCAGTGACACTGCAAGCATCAGCAATTGCAACGGGACGGTGCCCGTCTCAATCGTGAGAATGCTGCCAGCAAACTGCGACAGGGCCGCGCCGCCGCCAATCATGATTGCGCCACCCAGGCCGCTGGCTGTGCCTGCAAGATGGGGCCGCACAGAGATTGAGCCCGCCATCACATTCGGCAGCGCGATGCCGTTGCCGACACCCAAAAACGTACAAAAGCCGAAGAAATTCAGCGGATGATTGACGCCCGCAAGGGTCAGCCCCAGCGAAATGCCCATGCCAATGACGGTGACACTGGTGCCGATCAATGCCATCCGGTTGATCCCGATGCGGACAGAAAAGCGTCCCGAAAAGTAGTTGCCCAAAGCATAGCCGATCGCGGGCGCGCCAAGCGCCACGCCAGACCAGAATGGCGACAATCCGAAAAGCGTGCTGCCCACAAATGAGGCCCCGCCCAACAGCGCAAAGAACGCCCCCGAACTGAATGCGGCACATAGCACGTAGCCCCAAAAGCGCGGTGACTGCAGCAATTCAGGATAGGTGCGCACCTGTTCGCGGAATCCGGTGCCGCCTTGGGCCACGGTTTCGCCCAGGTCGAAATAGACCAGCGTCAACGTGCCCGCACCGGCAAGCGCCAGAAACACGAATGTCGCGTGCCAACCGAGCCATTGATCCAGCGCGCCGCCGATCATCGGCCCAAACATTGGCACCAACGCCATGCCCATCGTGACGTAGCCGATCATCGATGCGGCCTGTTCCTGCGGGACGATGTCACGGACAATCGCACGGCTGAGCGCCATAGATGTAGCGACCGCCGCCTGCATGATCCGGAAAAACAGGAACACCTCCACCGTTGTGGCAATCAACGTGCCAAGGGTGGCCACGACAAAAAGTGTCAAGGAACCCAGAACCAATATCCGGCGTCCATAGCGGTCCGAGATCGGGCCGATGAAGATCTGTAGTACCGCAGTGGCTGCCAGATAGCCGGATAATGCAATTTGCATGATGGCGTATTCGGTATTGAAATAGGTCGTCATCGCTGCCAGCGAAGGCAGGAAGATGGACATGTTCAACGCCGACATGCCCGTGATCAGGACCAGCGTAATGATATGGGGTGGTGTGGTACGATCCAGAAAACGGATCGCTGGGTAAGAACTCATTCCTAAGCAGTAAGCGGCGTTTCCGCACATGTCCATGGTTGCGAAGCCGAGGCTCTGGTATTTGCAGTTTTGCATTCTTGATGATTGGCGAAGTCTGAAGTTTGCAAATATTCCGGTTGGCCCTTCTGTCGGTGCTTTTCCGGCGCTATGGTCCGCGGCGAAACAGTCGGGGTGCGAATACATGGATGTCTTGCAGGAACTTGAAAATCGGCGTGAGCTTGCCCGGTTGGGTGGCGGTGAACGCCGGATTGCCGCGCAGCATAAGAAGGGCAAGCTGACTGCGCGTGAACGGATTGAGCTGTTGTTGGATGCGGGATCGTTCGAAGAGTTTGATATGTTCGTGGCCCACCGCTGCACCGATTTCGGCATGGATAAGGAGCGGCCCGCAGGCGATGGGGTCGTCACCGGTTGGGGTACGATCAACGGGCGGATGGTTTATGTGTTCAGCCAGGATTTCACTGTCATGGGTGGGTCGGTGTCCGAAACCCACGGCCAGAAGATCTGCAAGATCATGGATATGGCGGTGCAGAACGGGGCGCCGATCATCGGCCTGAATGACAGCGGCGGCGCGCGCATTCAGGAAGGTGTGGCCAGCCTTGCCGCCTATGGCGACGTGTTTCAGCGAAACATCATGGCGTCCGGTGTTGTGCCACAGATCAGCGTGATCATGGGGCCTTGTGCGGGTGGTGCGGTCTATAGCCCCGCGATGACCGACTTTATCTTTATGGTCAAAGACAGTTCGTACATGTTTGTGACCGGACCGGATGTGGTCAAGACGGTGACCAACGAAATGGTGTCGGCTGAAGAGTTGGGTGGCGCGTCGACCCATACCAAAAAATCTTCCGTCGCCGATGGTGCGTTCGAAAATGATGTAGAGGCTTTGGCCGAGGTCCGGCGTTTGGTCGACTTCCTGCCGCTGAACAACCGCGAAAAGCCACCCGTGCGCCCCTTCTTTGATGATGTCGATCGGGTGGAGGACAGTCTGGATACGCTGATCCCAGACAACCCCAATTCACCTTATGACATGAAAGAACTGATCCTGAAGCTCGCGGATGAGGGCGATTTTTATGAGATACAGGAAGAGTTTGCGAAGAACATCCTGACCGGGTTCATCCGCCTTGGTGGGTCCACTGTGGGCGTGGTGGCCAACCAGCCGATGGTGCTGGCGGGGTGTATCGATATCGACAGCGCACGCAAGGCTGCGCGATTTGTGCGGTTCTGCGATGCGTTCGAAATCCCGATCCTGACGCTGATCGATGTTCCGGGCTTTCTGCCCGGCACCAGCCAGGAATATGGCGGGGTGATCAAACACGGGGCCAAACTGCTTTATGCCTATGGTGAGGCGACAGTGCCCAAAGTGACCGTGATTACCCGCAAAGCCTATGGTGGCGCCTACGTCGTGATGTCGTCCAAACATCTGGAGGCGGATTTCAATTACGCCTGGCCCACAGCCGAGATCGCGGTGATGGGCGCCAAGGGGGCGACCGAAATCATTCATCGCGCCGACCTTGATGACGCTGACAAGACCGCGCAGCATACGCAGGATTACGAAGAACGCTTTGCCAATCCGTTTGTGGCGGCCGAGAAAGGGTTCATTGACGAAGTGATCATGCCGCATTCGACCCGCAAGCGTGTGTGTCGGGCATTTGCATCCTTGCGGAACAAGCGGTCGCGGACACCGTGGAAAAAACACGACAATATCCCGCTTTGAGTTACCGACTGTCATACAAGGCCGGGATATTCAGCCGCCTCTGGCAAAAACCTGCTGCATCACGCAGAAATGTGTTGAGAGAGGTTCTGCCGGATGATGCGCAATATCTCGATGCGACACTTGTCAAAGCACAAGATGTAGCCCCTTGCGCTGGGCGATCCTCCGCTCATGGTGCCCCAACGTCACACATGGGCAGCTTCATGCGGCAGGCATATGAAAACAAAGCATTTTTGGCTATGTTGCTTACACGCGAGAATGGTATCGCGCCCTCGTGGGGGGATGCTGGCAACGACCACGTGGACCCCTGCACAAGAAGAGGCAGGCAACAAAAATGGTACAAGGAATTCTGGCCTTTGCATTCGCAGCGCTTCTGGCGCTTGTGGCTGTATCGGGTAGCCAGGACCGTGCGACACTACAGGTCACGTCAGACACGGCCCGCATTCAGGCGGTCGAAATCTACCGCGCTATTAACTAGTCATCCAAGTCGCGGGTGGGCTGCAGGGCCCGCCCGTCGCATATCCTTTTCCGGGGGGTATGTGTAACATGCAAAAGCATCGCGGCTTTCCTGGCCGCCTTCCCGGTACAGATTTTCAGTTCACGATCCGACGCGCCAACAAGGACGGTATTGCCACCGAGATTGCAGAGCGTGTTCGTTATCCCGACCGCCGACCAGCAGACAGGCGCGCTGACGCTGGATTCATGCAGGCATTGTGGGATCAGTTCGGTGATCAGCCTTTCGAACGCGGTAACCTTGATGCCGGACGGCTAAGCTGGCTTTTCGGCCGCGAGGTGATTCCGGCGGAAGACCCTTTTGATCCTAGAAGTTACAATGCCCTATTGCGTATTAACGTTGAAGTTGCACGGGTGAGCTTTCCCGATGTGGAAGGGATGCAGTAATGCCACAGGCTCACGATAGCTACACTTCTGCAATACAATCTAAGCGGGAAACCGCCCATTTCTGGGGGGGCAGATCACGCCGCTATGCAAGGCGCGTTTCTTGCAGCAATATCAACATTGCAGCTACGCGTTCCAGCAAGCGCGTAATTGCCGATTGTCTACAACGTTACCCTTCCCTAGATCGGTCTGCCTTGTCCCAAGGCAGGCCGATTGCGTTTTTTTGCCGATCAACAAAAGATATAGCCATTGTTATTGGATATCAGGGCGGTTCAGCTATTCAGTCTGCTGCAGTAGGCGCCCATTCCGGGGCTACGTCGAAACAAAAGTTAGGCAGAAGACTATGCAAAAGAAATCAATCATTATCGCAGCTGTTGCTGTATTTGGCCTTGCCGGTTGTCTTGAAGGCGACGTGGAGCGTGGCGTCGCAGGCGCGGGCGCAGGTCTTGTCGCATCTGAAGTGCTGGGCACAGACCGCACAGGCACAATCCTGGCCGGTGCTGCCGCAGGTGTGCTGTGCGACGACGCAGGCATCAACGGCTGCCGCTAATCTGAATAACCGCGCGCTGATCGCGCGGACACATCAATCGAACCGTCGTCGGGGGATATCCTCGGCGGCGGTTCTGCGTTTTGGGGACGGAAAGTAAATGTTCAAGAAAATACTCATCGCCAATCGCGGCGAAATCGCCTGCCGTGTGATCAAGACGGCCCGCAAGATGGGCATTGGGACAGTGGCGATCTATTCGGATGCCGACCGGAACGCGTTGCATGTGCAGATGGCGGATGAGGCCGTGCATATCGGCCCGCCCCCCGCGAACCAATCCTACATCGTCATCGATAAGGTGATGGAGGCGATCAAACAGACCGGGGCGGAGGCGGTGCATCCCGGTTATGGGTTCCTGTCCGAAAACCCGAAATTCGCCGAGGCGCTTGAGGCCGCCGGTGTTGCCTTCATCGGACCCCCAAAGGGTGCGATTGAGGCGATGGGCGACAAGATCACATCGAAGAAGATCGCGCAGGATGCGCAGGTGTCGACGGTGCCTGGCTATATGGGCCTGATCGAAGATGCCGAAGAGGCCGTGAAGATTTCCAACGACATCGGCTATCCAGTGATGATCAAGGCCAGCGCCGGTGGTGGCGGTAAGGGCATGCGGATCGCTTGGAACGATGATGAGGCGCGCGAGGGGTTTCAATCCTCCAAGAACGAGGCGGCGAGTTCCTTTGGCGATGACCGGATTTTCATCGAAAAGTTCGTCACGCAGCCGCGCCATATCGAGATTCAGGTGCTCTGTGACAGTCATGGCAATGCGGTCTACCTGCACGAACGCGAATGCTCGATCCAGCGCCGGAACCAGAAGGTGATTGAGGAAGCGCCGAGCCCGTTTCTGGATGAGGCGACGCGGAAGGCGATGGGCGAGCAATCGGTCGCGTTGGCCCAAGCTGTGGGTTACACCAGCGCAGGTACGGTTGAGTTCATCGTGGATGGCGACCGCAACTTCTACTTCCTTGAGATGAACACCCGGTTGCAGGTGGAACACCCTGTCACCGAACTGATCACGGGCGTTGATCTTGTTGAACAGATGATCCGCGTGGCTGCTGGTGAAAAGCTGCCATTTGCGCAGAAGGATCTGAAAATCAATGGTTGGGCGATGGAAAGCCGCCTTTATGCCGAAGACCCTTATCGCAACTTTCTGCCCTCTATTGGGCGACTTGTGCGCTACCGCCCACCGGTTGAAGAGGCCGAGGTGACCCGCGCAGTGCGCAACGATACTGGCGTCTACGAAGGCGGCGAGATCAGCATGTATTATGACCCGATGATCGCCAAGCTATGCACATGGGCCCCCGACCGGGCCACCGCGATTGAGGAAATGCGGCTGGCGCTCGACGGGTTTGAGCTGGAAGGGATCGGGCATAATCTGCCGTTCCTGGCGGCCGTTTATGACCATCCGAAATTCACTTCCGGCAATATGACGACGGCCTTTATCGAGGAAGAATATCCCGAAGGTTTCGATGGTGTGACATTGCCCGAAAACACATGCGTCCGTATTGCTGCGGCCTGTGCCGCCATGCACCGGGTCGGAGAAATCCGTCGCGCACGGATCTCGGGCACGATGGATAATCACGAACGCACGGTCGGCGATGATTGGGTCGTACGTTTGCAAGGCGCGTCGCACAACGTCAAAATCAGTGCGGACAAGACCGGGGCAGATGTGACGGTTGGCGACCGGACGATGCGGGTGGAAAGCGACTGGACGCCTGGTGATCCTCTGGCGCGGTTGATGGTCGATGGCACGCCGCTGGTTCTGAAAATCGGCAAAATTTCCGGCGGGTTCCGCGTACGCTATCGCGGCGCGGACTTGAAGGTGCATGTGCGCAGCCCGCGCCAGGCGGAACTCGCAGCCCTTATGCCTGAAAAACTGCCACCCGATACGTCGAAATTCCTGCTATGCCCCATGCCCGGCCTGATCGTGAAGGTCGATGTTGAGGCGGGCGACGAGGTGCAGGAAGGTCAGGCGCTGTGCACGGTTGAGGCGATGAAGATGGAAAACATCTTGCGCGCCGAACGCAAAGGTGTGGTGAAAAAGATCAACGCCGGTGCCGGTGACAGCCTGGCTGTGGACGATGTGATCATGGAGTTTGAATGAGCCACACGCTCGGCCATATCGGTGATTGCGGTGCAGCCAAGTCGGGTTATTGCCCCAATGCCCGCCGATCCGCGATTTCCTGTTGGCGCAGCGGCATCTTGTCGATGGACCGCGAAAGTTCACGCACGCTCCAAGGTGCGGGTTTGCGTAACGCGACCCGCCCGTCCTTGCCGATCAGTGACATCATGTATCCGCGCGGGCGCAGTTCTGTACGCCATTCGCTTTCCGCACTGGGATCTGTGTCGGTGATGATGATCACGTCACGTTCCGCCAAATCCTCAAGCCCGCTAGCCAGCCGGTCCATCTGTTGCTGGAACCGCGGATCGTTGGGCGTGTCGGCAAACACGACCAAAGGCCGGGCCAGCCATTGCAGTTCTGCCTTGGTGACCTCTTCAGCGTCAAAGACTTGGGTGCGGTCTTCTTCCCAGCGCTCCAGCACGGTGGTGGCTTGGGCATGCAAACTGGTCGCGGCCAGTAAACTGGCGGCAGCAGCCAATCGGATATACGTTATCGCTTTCATAATTTCAGATATAGAGGTGGCTTTGGCAAAAGCTAAGGCCCAACGACAAAACATCGCAAAGAATTTTGTGATGGCCCACATACTTATCCCGCGGAGGGGAGCATGACTGATCAGAAAACCTGGGCCCAGATCGCGTTGAGCGAGTTGCGCGGCAAGCCTTTGGAGGCTTTGGACTGGGATACGCTGGAAGGGATCAAGGTCAAACCGCTTTACACGGCTGCGGATATCGCGGACCTGCCGCATCTCGGTGGCATTCCCGGCGAGGCGCCGTTTACGCGTGGTGTGAAAGCGACCATGTATGCGGGCCGCCCCTGGACGATCCGGCAATATGCGGGGTTTTCGACGGCAGAGGAATCGAACGCGTTCTATCGCAAGGCACTTGATGCGGGGCAACAGGGTGTCTCGGTCGCGTTCGATCTGGCGACGCATCGGGGTTACGACAGTGATCACCCCCGCGTTGAGGGCGATGTTGGTAAGGCCGGTGTTGCCATCGATAGCGTTGAGGATATGAAGATCCTCTTTGACGGCATTCCGCTCGACAAGGTCAGCGTGTCAATGACGATGAACGGGGCGGTCATCCCGATCCTCGCCAATTTCATTGTGGCAGGGGAAGAGCAGGGGCATCCGCGCAATGTGCTGTCGGGGACGATCCAGAATGACATCCTGAAAGAGTTCATGGTGCGGAACACGTATGTTTATCCGCCCGAACCCTCGATGCGGATCATCGCGGATATCATCGAATATACGACGCATGAGATGCCGAAATTCAACTCGATCTCGATCAGCGGCTATCACATGCAAGAGGCCGGGGCGAACCTGGTGCAGGAGCTGGCCTACACGCTGGCCGATGGGCGCGAATATGTGCGCACAGCCATCGCGCGCGGCATGGATGTGGATCAGTTTGCCGGGCGGCTGTCGTTT
>JBCBDL010000090.1:0-14561 GCA_038529695.1 Pseudomonadota bacterium
CGGCATAACGAGGCAAAATGATGCCGCGGCCAATACAAGGCTCAACACCACAAACACCGAAAACCAAATGAGAAAGGCCGACACCGGACCCTACTGGGCGGGGTACAAGAACAGCGTAGCAATCGATGACCGGGCCTGGGAAAAAGCAAAACTGCAAGAAGGCCCGCTGACGCCTGATGACGTGCTGGTTGTCGCATTACTTGCAGGACCACACAGCGAGTACAGCTCCGGCGAGGCCCTCGCCCCAAACACCTACGACATTCAAAATGGTATGCAATGCATTCTGCGTGATCGTGAGCTTCGCCCACTATTAGAGAAGTTCGTCGAAGATGGACATGCGATCGATCAGGAGTTGGTTCTGAAACCTGATTTCAAAGCCGATGGTAACATGATTACAGTCTCCGCGCTCATCATCGCGCAGGGCCGCTTTAAAGATCTACATGCGCATTTGCGCAATCACTTCATAAAACCACAGTCAGATACACAGCCGGTCACAAACGATGCATTGCAAGTGCCTACCACCTCAACAGAAGAGATCGAAAGCACAATAGATAAGAAACGCGACGTGAATGAAGGCGGTCAACCCGACCTCGACACTGATAAGATCGTCTTGACGCACCCCGCACCGCCACTTGAGCCGGTCGTGGTCCATCAGCCATTCGAGCATACTGGCCGGGTCATTCAGCGCTCTAAGGTAGATATGATGGTGGAAGACATTCAACGCACCCACACACCACCCCCGCCAACACAGACACGTCCAATCGACATTCCTGGCAGGGATGGCAATGCTTTTGCGAATGCCAAGCGCAAATTCGACAACTGAGCTTATTGTGTCACCTGAGCACCGTACCACACGCCGTTCATTTCGGCGGTGAAGCAACAAGTCACCCGATTACCGGATAAACTGACTTGCAAATTGTCATCACTGGGCTGCGCGGAGATCATATTCGATATGGGCGATACATCGACCGCTTCGATATGTTTCATGACGTAAACACGTGCCGCAACCGCGTAGCTGCGCCCGCCCATAAAGCCAACGGTCGTTGAATGTGTCTTGGAGAATCTAGCTTGCCAACTGCATCAACAGCAATTCACGCTGCGCGCAGCGTTGTTCATCGCGATAATTTGCATTGCCTCGCGCCAGCCGAGTGGTGAGCGCAAGTTGGCGTTTTGCCGTCTTTTTGTCACCTGATTTCAAGGCACTATAACCCGCAATCAGATATGTCCGAGGATGCGTTTCCTTGCATGCAATGCTTTCCTGAGCAAAAATCAAAGCAACGCGATATTCTTCCTGAAAACAAGCACATGAGGCGAGTGCTGACAACGCCGGTGCACGGCGTTCAGGATGCGCCGCCAGAACTGAAAAGGCATAGACCGCATCTGCAATCTGTCCGTTCTTAAAAGACATCAATCCGAGATGATAAACTGTGTCGGGGTTGAGGTCTTGTACATCCATCGCCGATGACAGTTTGTCTTCGAGGGTCGGATGGTCATCGCAAGTGTCTAGGCAGACGCCAGATTTCCTCATGAATTCATGGGTTAAGGGGTTTGTTTCCGCCCGCTCAGCCAAATCCGCTTTGACAAGGTCTTTCATTTCGTTGGGCGAAATCGTCGTGGCCGCCGCAAGGGTTCTTGCAGCAGATGTTTCCCCCAAATCAAAGGGGGATAAGAACAGTTTTATGTCGTCTGCCTGATGGAACACCGAACATTTCCTTGCGCATAATTGTCTATAGCTTATTCGTGCTGAGAAGTAGAGATGTACTATTAGGCACATCCAGCCCCATTATTCCGGCTCTTATTCGCAATTCGTTGGGACATCACCGGCTCGGTAGACCGGTTCTGTGGCGAATGTCGCGATTATCGCTATCCGGACATGACTGTGCCATGGTCACACAGAAAAAGAATATGATGTCAGATACTTATGACTGTACCAAAGTGGTTGTTGTCCCAACTGGTGACCAGGCGCGGGACGGCTGACCGGCATCGCATCACTATCGGTGAGGTTTGTATTGACCGAACTCATATCAGCGTCCTTCTTGAACAAGCTTGCAAGGTGAGCTTACCAGCCCGATGCATAAATGCTGTCGCAAATAGTACTGATATCTGAGGATTCCGCGCGATCGGTGGTGGAGACATGGCCAATTGGCTTCGTGGCGTGCATGACTACTTATTCTTGCTTGATGTGGAAGCCGTTGGAATGTTTCATCCGGTAGCAAGGCAAGACGGCAAATATTACCGAAAATGATGCAGACCCCCATGTTTTCAGCCCGATCGCCGCGTCGTAAGAGTTTTTGGTAAACCCGCAAACACCTCTTGTCACAGCCCCGCGAGGTGGGATGCGAGTTTTGCACATCACCGGTAAGTTGCCGCAACGACAACGCGACTGACAAAGGAAAACGCAGATGAAAAAACTCCTTCTTTCGGCAACGATCGCAGCATCCGTTTCGCTCATGGCCACGCTGAGCTTCGCCGGTGAGCAATACATTGATGAGACTGGTTTTGCTGTTTCCGGCTACGACGTTGTGGCCTATTTCGACCTGCCACAATCCGATATTGGTTCGCCCCAGGCTGAAGCAGTGCCAGGGCTTGCCAATATTACTGCAGAGTACAACGGTGCAACCTTCGCCTTTTCGACCGCAGAAAACCGGGATCGCTTTCTTGCTGATCCAGCACGGTTCGCCCCTCAATATGATGGTCATTGTGCCTACGGTGTTTCCAAAGGTGGCAAAGTGCCGGGCAACCCAAATCTGTGGCGTATCGTTGATGATCAGCTTTATCTGAATATCACGGAAAACGTCGTCGGTTTCTGGGAAGAAGACATTCCCGGCAACATCACCCTCGCCGAAGGCAACTGGGTTGATCTAGAGCCAAGTGCTGCGTCGGATCGTGCCATCCCACAATTCTCATCCCCTGCGCCCTTGCAGTAACGCATGCAACGCTTCCCTCGGCGCGTGGTCTTGACCGGTTTGGTTGGGGCCACTGCGCTTGGCATCGCGGCTTATTCGGTTGCAGATACGGGCGTCCGCGACACGCTCACGCCAGAACAGGCTTACCGCGCAGCGCAAGCTGGCGAAATCCTGATTGTCGACATCCGCCGACCGGATGAATGGGTCAGAACCGGGATCGCCGAAGGGGCCGTGCCTATCGACATGCGACGCGACGATTTCGTTGACGCGGTCCTAGCGGAGCGAATGTCTAACGCTCAGCCAATTGCGCTGATCTGCGCCCGAGGCGTCCGGTCTGCCCGCATGACAAATCGTTTGACGCGGGCAGGTCTGACCCAAATTATTGATATTCCGGAAGGCATGCTGGGTTCTTTTGCTGGACCGGGATGGGTCAAACGTGATCTGCCTATACGCGAGTGGAATGAAAACGGGTAAGGCAACAGATCGCATGAGACTATCGGCAGTCAGTATCCTCACAGCAGCTTTCGGCAGCATCTTTGGTCTTGCCACACAAGTAACTGCTTGTTCGGCGACCACCATGTGTGCTGTTGATAGCGGCGAATATGTCATCACGCTGCCCGATGACGACAGCAGCGCACGACCTGCCATCGTCTTTATCCATGGTTGGGGCGGCAGCGGCCCCGGCGTATTTCGCAATACTGGTATGGTGGGCACTTTTACGGATCGCGGCTACGCTGTGATCGCACCTCAGGGGTTGCCGCGCGCAAATGGCAATGGCGGCTCATGGGCTTTTCATCCCGACCGGCCAGGGCGCCGCGATGAGATTGCCTTTCTGACCGAAGTCCGCGACGACGCAATTGCACGCCACGGCATAGACCCCGACAGGATCATTCTGGCAGGGTTTTCGATCGGCGGATCCATGACGGCCTATCTGGCCTGCGCGGCCCCCGACACCTTTGCCGCCTACTCCCCTGTTGGCGGCAATTTCTGGCGTCCCCACCCGACCACTTGCGAAGGTCCGGTGCGCATGCTGCACACGCATGGTTGGACCGATGGTACCGTCCCGCTGGAAGGGCGCGTGCTGCGCGGCACCGACAGCCGTGATCCTGAGGCATTGATGCAAGGTGATGTGTTTTATGCCCTGTCGCTTTGGCGCGAGACGAATGGTTGCTACCAGCTCAAGCCTGACTCTTATGTGACAGACGGCCCTTTTTTGATGCGCAAATGGAGTAATTGCGCACCGGATAGTGCGCTCGAATTCGCGCTTTTCCCCGGCGGGCATGTGATCCCGCAAGGATGGGCGACGCTGACACTCGATTGGTTCGAAGGGCTGTAGTTACTCTGCCGCAATAGCCAATGGATCAGCCTGTTCGGGCGCGAGCACCAGCGCTTTGATCCGGGCGCGCTCTTGCCGGGCGCGGCGGGCGATACGGGGTTCGCGCAGGTTCTGTGGCGCATCCAGACGGAACAAACGAAAGCTGCCGTCTGATATGCGCATGCCACTCAATCTGGAAAGCGGCACAGCCAGCACTAGGCTGAATGCAATCGGCGCCAGCCACAGCGACACACCGCCCAGCACAATGCCTGCGACCATCCCAAGGCCGGTGATCGTTTCAACAATGTGAAAACGAAACACCTCTGCCCAGGAATAACCGGTGCCAGACCGGTTTTGCGGCACCCAAGCCCGCGACCAGCCAAACAGCGCGTAGATCACAGCAATCGTCTGCTGCACCATCATGACGGGTGCATAGAGGATCGAACATATGATCTCGATCAGCGCGGTGCCCGCCAGATTATGCCAACCGCCATAATCTGCACGCGTCCGCCCAACAAAGCCTAGCGCACAGGTACCGACGATTTTGGGCATCAAAAGCATCGCATAAATGAACAAAAGAACCATCAGGCCATCGATAGGTTCCGCATCCGGCCAGATCGGTTGCAAGGGATTTGCGCTGTTGAAATACGAAACAGTGCCATCCGGCATCGCGCCGATTAATGACCACATAACGATCACGGCAAACCAGGCGGGCGACAGCAGGAATGCCACCGCCCCTTGCAGCAAATGAAAGCGCGAGATTGGGTGAAAGCCGCGCGCCGTCAAGATACGCAGGTGCTGCAGGTTGCCCTGGCACCAACGGCGATCCCGCAACGCATAATCAATCAGCGTCTGGGGCGTTTCTTCAAACGACCCACCTGCGCGCGGCAGGAACCGCACCGCCCAACCCGCGCGTCGTAACATGCCCGCTTCGACAAAATCGTGGCTCAGGATCAGGTTCTGCCGCCCACGATGGCCGCGCATGTACGGCAGCCGCGCACTGTCGGCAAAGGCGCGGGTGCGGATGATGGCGTTGTGGCCCCAGTAATTCCCTTCGCTTTGCGACCAGACGGCCAGCCCCTCGGCCAGAAGCCATCCGTAAACCGCGTTGGAAAACTGCTGCATCCGGCCAAACAGCGTTTCGGCGCCAATCAGATGCGGAAAACTCTGGATCAGGCCCGCGTCCGGATGGGCAGACAGTTCATGGGCGAGTTGCCGGATGGCCGCCCCGCTCATCAAACTGTCCGCATCAAGAACCAGCATCGCCTCGTACCGCGCGCCCCAGTTCTGGATCCAATCGGTCAGGTTACCGGTTTTCTTGTCCGTATTCTGCGCGCGACGGCGATAATAGACCTCAATACCGGGCGGTGCGTCAGCGCGCAGCGCCCGGAACGCCCGGCGTTCCTGTTCTGCAATGTCCGGATCTGCCGTGTCACTCAGGATAAACAGCGTATAGCGGTCTTTGCATTGCCCCTGCGCCAGCTCTTTCAGCATCGCGGTCGCGTTGCCAAAGACATCCCACGGCACCTCGTTATAGATCGGCATCAGAAGTGCGATATCCTGCGCGTCACCCCGCCCGCGCGTATGGCGGGTGAAACACGGGTAAAGCACCCGCTTAGCAAGACCCAAAAGAACCGTGCTGACCGACAGCGACACCCAAATGAATGTCAACGCGATCAGCGCAACAACCACCCCTTCGAGCATCGTGATCCCATCCCGCGACAGCCAATTTGTAATGGCATAGGTCAGGGCAAGCGTCATCAGAACCGATGGCCCAAAGGCCGCAAAACGCCACAGGCGATCGTCGCGGGTCATCGCGGGTGGGGTCGTTTGTGGGGAAGGCACACGGCGAAAGTCCTGCGCTGGCATCGCCAGCGGGGCGCGGTCCGGCATATCGCAGAAAGCTGCGCTGCTCATGCGGTCCACCGATAAAGCCAGACCTCGCTCAGCGGTTCGCCGTTCAGGCGCAGTTGCGCACGAAACTCGATCAGGTTCTCATCGCCGGGGATAAAGCGGAAGGCCAGGCGCGCACCGCCTGTTTCGGGATTGCGCTGTAATATACCCTCATCCACCTCGCCTGCACTGGCGCGGATCAGACGTTCGACATTATCCAGATCCGCTGGCAGATCAGGGCCGTCTTCAAAATCGATGGCAACGATGATCCCGGTCTCGAATGCCTCACCGATCCGGGTATTGAGCACACGCAAACCTGTGCCAAAGGCACTGTCGTCGCCCCAGATCATCCGATAGGTCATCGCATGCTCTTGACCAGCCTTCAAACCGCCATCAGGCCGCCAATAGGCAACAATGTTGTCATAGATTTCGTCATCCGTCGGGATTTCGATCAATGTCACCGCACCCGATCCCCAACCTTCGCCCGGTTCAACCCATAGACCCGGACGGCGATGGTAGAGCGCAAAAAGATCGGCGAAGTCGCTGAATTTCCGCGCCCGCTGCATCAGGCCAAACCCTTGCGGGTTGTTATCCCGAAAGGCCGAGATTTGCAGGTTTTTGGGGTTCGCCAACGGGCGCCAGATCGTCTCGCCCGCGCCGTTATGGATCAGAAGCCCATCATTGTCATGCACGGCTGGCCGGAAATCCGAAAACCTATCGCGGTTGGTTTCGTCAAACTGGAACATCGATGTCAACGCGCCGATGCCGACATGTTTCATGTCAACACGCGGGAACACTGTGGCTGCGACTTGCATGATCAGGGGCTGACCATGGGTAATGGTGAATGTGTATGCCCCGGTACAACTTGGGCTGTCCATCAACGCATGCAGGATAAACGTATCAGTGCCTGCTGGCGGGCGTTCGATCCAGAAGGCGCGAAATTCGGGGAACTCCTCACCACGTGGTTCGGCGGTATCAATGGCCAATCCACGCGCTGAAATGCCGTAAATGTCACCGGTCCCAATCGCCCGGAAGTACGAAGCGCCTTGAAACACCGCGAATTCGGTGAAGATTCCCGGTGTTTCGAGTTCAGCCCGCAAGCGCAAACCAGAATAGCCAAGTGTGTCGTCAATCGGCAGATCAGGGAACTTGTCGGTCTTATCGAAAACGGCCATGTCAAACAGGACGGGCCGCGCCACGTCACCGTTGACGACAGAGATATCAACCGGATGGGGGTAATAAAGGCCCGGCGCAAAAGTGTCGACCTTTAACGGGGCATCACGTTCGTTCTGCCACAAGGCATTGCGCCCATCAAACCAGATCGAGACATAGTCTTCGTAAGTAATATCAGTCCACGCAGCGGGAATACGCGCCGGCTCTTCATAAGCTTGCGCCGCTAACGCCCGTGCCTTTTCCATCACGAAATTCGGATCAAACGGGGTCGCCTCACCCAGTTGCAGGCCAGGCTCGCCTGCAGGCGCGCTTTGGCTCAGGGCAGGGCTGGCAGCCAGGGCCATCAGGCCGGTCAGGACTTCTCGTCTTATCATCCGGGTCAGGCCTTCTTTTTCCATGGCTGTGTCTTGAACCAGCCCACGCCATAGGCCAGTGCGATAATCAAGGCAAAACCAAGCGCGTTCACCCAGGCCATGCTCGTGTACGACCGGCCAAAATAGTCCAGCAGAACACCCAAAAGCCGTGCCAGATACATCGAAGAGATGAAAACGGCGAGCGATTGCTGCCCAACTTTCATGATC
Source organism: Pseudomonadota bacterium (assembly GCA_038529695.1). Classification (GTDB taxonomy): domain Bacteria; phylum Pseudomonadota; class Alphaproteobacteria; order Rhodobacterales; family Rhodobacteraceae; genus Yoonia. Next base: position 7,869 of record JBCBDL010000090.1, read on the forward strand.
GCAGCCAGAATGTACGACCAGACCGTGGCAAAGAACCGGCCACTACCGCTGGGCAGGATATTGGCGCCTTTTGGGCCCACCAGCATCCACGCGATATAGGCAGTGGCCAGGAAATGCACATAACGCAGGATGCCGAAATCAGTTTTCTGGATCAGGAACTTCCATTCCGTCCGGAATTCCAGAAAGACATCAACCTCGCGATAAATCTTGCCCCATGCGAAAGGCACGGTGATCAGCACAATCGCGACGGCCAGACCAAAAAGACGCCAGTCTTTTGGCGGTGCCGGGATCCAACCCGCCATGAATGCAAAGCCGGTGAAAAAGATCAGTTGCCACCCGAAAGGATTGAAAAACCATTCCCGTTCTGACCATGGCTCTGCCGGGAAGTTCCAGCCCAGCACATTTGCACCAAGCCAGAGCGCGATAGACGCGATGATCGCCAGGCTGACATGCACATTGGCAAGGGCAACCATCAGCGGGATCATCACCAGAATGCCCAGATACATCGGCAGGATATCGAAATAATTGGGCACATAAGTCAAAGTCAGAAGACCAAGCAGGTTTTCCTGCGGGCGGTTAAAGAATGGGTGCAGATTCAACTGCCCCACATAATCCCGCCCATCAGGGAAAATGCGTACCAGCAACACCATCGTTGCGGCAACGGCAATGAAGAGCGCGATATGCGCCCAATAGACCTGCCAACTGCGATACGCGATACGCGCCGTTCCCATCAGCCAGCCCTGTTTACGGAAAACCGCACCAAACGCGATGGCCGACGCCATGCCGGAACAGAAGACAAACGTCTCTGTCGCATCCGAGAAACCAAAACGCGCCGGTATCCAAAGCGTGACCCAGTTGCTGGGCACATGCGCGATCAGGATGATGAACATCGCAATTCCGCGAAAGAAATCCAGTCGCGGATCACGCACGCGCGCTGCAGGCGCGACCGCGGCCGCCGCATTGGCACGCGGCATCGCTGACATTGGATCGGCTAGTGTCATAGTGCGAACCTATTCCGCAATTATTCCGCAGCAACAGCCGCTTGCAGTTCTCGGGCGTCGTCGATCATCTTCAAGCGGGTTTCCGCAAATGTATCTACAGCGCCCTTGCGCCGCCCGACACGCTGTTCCAGCAAAGCCTTGGTCGCGTCAAGTGACCCTGCGCGTAATCCCGCCTCAATCGTCACGCGTTCGAACACATCGCGCTGGGCATGGCTGCCGCCCATGGTCTGGAAACGCGGATGGGCGGTGTGAAGCTGGGCAAAGGCTATTTCATAGCATCCATCTGAAAACGCGGCCAATCCCTTGGTCACCGCGACGCCGGGGTCGCGCATGATATCCGCCACTTCGGTGTCGCCTTTGGCATCCTTGGCCATGCGTGCGGTCATGCGGGTGGCTGCATCTGCCCGGTTATCACCCACAAGGGCCAGCATGTAATGCAGATCAGCGAAGGTCAGGCAGCCGTCATTCGTGCGCGCCTCGGCCAGATCAGCCAATTCACCCCAGCGATCACCCACATCCACGCCTTCGAGTTCCAGCCGGACAAGCAGCGAACTGGCATTGGAAAAGTCGCGATAATCGTCGGTCTTTTCACTGCGGATCTTGGTGTCGTACAGCGCAAGCACCTGTGCCACATCACCTTGATCCAGATGCAGCAACGCCTTGTGCCACCAGACATGGAAGCGGAAATTGTTGCAGTGGCCCCAGGCATCCAGATTGTCATCAATCAGCGCAATCCCTTTTGTGGGACGGTGGGTCATATCATAGACATGGGCCACTGCATGCAGGCCCCAGGCATCGTCGCTGGCATAGTTCAGGCCCATCAGGCCAAAGCGCTCTGCCTCATCATAGCTGCCCGTTTCCTCCATCGCGAAGGCGAGACAACCTAGCGCATAGCCGCGCAAGGCATGATCCTCGCCATGGGCATCAATCACAGCCTCAACCGATTTGCGCATGCCGATATGATCGCCGAGGATAAAACGAATACCGTGGGACAACTTCATGCTGATTGTGTCTGCCGGGTTCAGCTGCAATGCTGCTTCCATCCGGGCAATCGCATGGCTCGGCTTGCCAGCCAGCCAGTCTTGCAATGCGTCACACCAGAGATGCTCACGCTTGGTCGCTCCACCGGCCCGAAGTGCGGCCTGCGCTGTCTGGCTTGCCTCTTCTGCTGCTGCGTAAAGCTCTCGCCGTCCCAGCATGAGGGCGGACAAACCTTTCAGCGCGTGACCCATTGCAAAACCGGGTGCCAGCTCTAGCAGTTTGCCCAGATGGACCGGCGCGCTTTGACCGTGCGCCAAAACACCCAGGATGACACCATTCCATTCCGCAAGGGCGGTGTGATCGGTCAGGCTGACCTCACTATTTGCGATATCGTTCAGCATATACGAATCCTCAAAGACGCGTTTCACACGTGTTCCATTTGAGGCAAGCTAGAGAGGTCCCACCCAAAGCTCACATCACGTGCATGACAGCACGCGCGAACGTGATTATCGGTCACGAAAACGTGTACTTGGTACGTCGCGCTATTTACCGCCGAAGCGCGCCCAAAATTTGCGCAAGATTGCCTGTATCCGCGCCAAATCGTGGTGGCGGCCGATTTACGCTGACTGGTGTCTTCGAAAATTTCAGCGGATTGCCCAGTAATTGCACATGTCCTGCCACGGTATCGGGATGCGGTACGTCCACAACGGCCCCGCGCGCTTCCGCCTGTGCGGTTCCCAATGCTTGCCCGACAGAGTGGATTGGCCCCGCAGGCACACCCAAATCCTGTAATACTTTCAAGATTTCTGCACTGGTCCATGTGGCGAGTGTTTCAGTTACCGCAACGGTAAGCACCTCGCGATTGGCGATTCTGTCAGGATTTGTCGCAAATTCCGGCGTTTGCGCCAGATCATGGCGATCCATCGCTTTGCAAAACGCCTGAAACTGTCGGTCATTGCCCACCGCCAGAATGATATGGCCGTCCTTGGTCGGGAACACATCGTACGGCACGATATTGGGGTGGGCATTGCCACGGCGCACCGGCTCTTTCCCAGAGGCTAGGAAATTCGTGCCTTCATTGATGAGCCACGCCATTTGGCTATCAACCAGCGCCAGATCGATATGCTGCCCCTCGCCCGTCGCATCGCGGTGACGCAAAGCGGCCAATATCCCGATGGTTGCATACATCCCGCACATCACATCGGCGATCCCCACGCCCACCTTCATTGGTGGGCCGTCCGGGTCACCGGTCAGCGACATGATCCCACCAAAACCCTGGGCCATCAGGTCATACCCGGCACGGTCTCGTTCCGGCCCTGTCTGCCCAAAGCCAGAGATTGAGCAATAGACGAGGCCAGGATGCACGGCACACAGCGTTGCATGATCCAGGCCATATTTGACCAAGCCATCCGGTTTGTAGTTCTCGATCACCACATCCGCCTGTTCCGCAATCGATCGGACCAAATCCTGCCCAGCTTCCGTCGTCAGGTCCGCGGCCACGGAATACTTGTTGCGGTTCGCAGCCATGAAATAGGCGCTCAGGTCGCTTTTCCCGTCCGGCGTTTCCGCATAAGGCGGCCCCCAGCTGCGGGTGTCGTCGCCGCCTGTCTTGGGGTTTTCGATCTTGATGACCGTCGCTCCCAGATCACCCAGAAGCTGCGTCGCCGTCGGCCCCGCAAGGATCCGCGAAAGGTCCAGCACGAGTAGCCCATCCAATGCGCCGGCCATACTAGAAGGCTCCGTCATAGGATTTGCGATCAATCTCTGCTGCGATCAGTGTAAAGGTCTCGGCAGACTGGGCGGCGGCAAGTGCTGCTTCCAATTCTTCCTTGGACCCCACCCGGTGCCCCTGTCCACCAAACCCTCGGGCGATGGCGGCAAAGTCGATCTGGCCAAAATCGACGCCCGTATTGGGCAATTGCCGCTGACGTTGTTTGAGTTCGATTAGTGCAAGTGACGCATCTACAAAGACAACGAATATGGTCTTCAGCCCTATCTCGGCGGCAGTCGCCAGTTCCCCTGCGACCATCAGCAATCCGGCATCGCCAGAGAATGACACGATAGTCCGCTCCGGCTCCACAATCTGCGCGCCTAGGGCCAGCGGAACCGCACAGCCCATTGTGCAAAATCCCGATGACTGGGTCAGCGCGCGCGGGAATTCACATTCCCACATCTGCGACAGCAAAATGCGGTGCGCCCCGCTATCTGCGGTAGCGAGCGTGTCATCCGGCAAGACCGCCTGACAGGTCGCGATGACCTGCGCGGGACCCCATGTGTCAGGCTGCGGAAATGCCTCAGACAGGGCCGCTTTCACGGCATCAATCTTCCCTTCAGGCCAGACGCCGGACAAAGACGCATCAGGCAGCATTGCGTCGACGGAGGCCGCACAATCCCCGATGATATTCAGGGTCGATTGATGCATGTAATGATGGTTCGGGGCGGCAGTAATATCGATCACCATCTGCGTGTTCGGGTCCCATGGGTTCTGCCAACCGGGCCGCATCTCAATCGGGTCATAGCCAATCGCCAGGATCACATCCGCCTGCGCCACAAAGGGCAAAAGCACCTTGTCAGCTTTGGGCGACAGCCCCGCACCACCCAGCGACAGGGCATGGCTTTCGGGCAAAAGTCCCTTGGCCTTGTAGGTCGTAATGACAGGCGCACCCAGCGTCTCCGCCGCCACTTGAACAGCCTCCGCCGCACCTTCACCAACCGCATCAAGCCCGGCAATAATCAACGGACGTTTCGCCCCCGCCAAAGCCGCGCGCGCGCGATCAAGATCAGGTCCGACAGGTGCCACAGCAGCGGCGGCAGGGCGCAGAACACCCACACCTTCCGCTTGCGCATCGGCGACGGAAATCGGCACATCAATATGCACCGGACCGGGGCGCCCTTCGGTCGCAATCGCAATCGCTTTGTCGATGATCACATGGGCCGCAGTAGCGTTCAACGTGAATGTCTCCTTGGTGATTGGGCGGAACACGCGGGGCTGATCCAGCACCTGATGCGTATAAACCTGCGCCTGATCGGCATCGACGCAGCCGGTCAGTACGATCAACGGCACGCGATCTTGATGCGCGTTTTCAATAGCATTGATCCCGTTCAACGCACCGGGACCAACGGTGGCCAGCATGATGCCAGGTGCGCCAGTCCGGTGATAGGTGCCTTCCGCCATGAAACCGGCAGCGTTCTCATGCTTGCACAGCACAAAGGTGATCCCGGCTTTCTCTAACGCATCCATCAGGGTCAGCACCTCGCCCCCCGGCATCCCGAATGCCCACCTGCATCCGGCATCATAAAGACGTTTGGCAACGACATCTGCTGCGCGCATCATCTGGCTCCGCTTCATCCAAAATCACCGGCGTCTTGGGGCAAGGGTCTGACGGACGCAATGCAAGAACACGTCATCAATTATTACGACGATCCGTGTCATAGCCAAGTCCGTTGAGAGGAGGGTCAATGAAACAGCAGGGATATTCACGACGTTACGCCTGTGCGTTGGTCAGGATATGTTGCCGGATGTCCAAGCGCCTAGCCGACACCGAGTTGCGGGCGAAGATGAAGAAATTTGCGTCTGAGTGTCGTCGGTCACGCAATCACCGTTTGCACATAATGTCTAGCGAGGGTCGTTGACGCGCCGATCTGGGAAATCCGCGCCGCCCGAAAACCGGAACGTATCGCCGAGATGCGCGGCATCCCCCGCTTGGATGTCATTGACAACGGAGCCGAGCTGCCCGCCAACGCAACGTTCAAATGGCAGAAGGAGTGACCGGTGGAATTGCACTGCATTGCCCCAGGTAAATCAAAGCAGAAAGGATTGGTTGTAAGCTTCGATGGTCAGTTTCGAGACCAGTGATCCTTTTTTCTCAAACCGCAACATAGCGCGCGACCGTTTAGGCAGCATCGATTTTTTGTGATGCGCTAAGTTGCATCAAACTAAACACGAAGGCGATCATCAAAATTGGGGCATTTATCACTGTGTGATAAATCCATGCTACGTGAAAGTATGTTTGATTGATGACGGAAATGCTAGGCCCAAGCCAAAAGATAATTACAAGCGGCCAAAAGAAAAAAGGCGGATCTGAGGGGCGACTGCGATATAAAAAAAGCGCAGTGAGTGCTGAAAATGCAGTATCATAGTGCCAAAGATAAGGCGTCGAAAAGAGAATTGCGGCACATAGCGCAGCACAGGCCATGTCTGAATGCACACCATGCTTGCGCCAAATCAGAAACATTATGGTTGCTAAGAAAATGAGAATAATAAGACTGGGGTAAATCGAAAGGGAGCGCGGTATACCAAATAGGGTCAAAGAGGCACCGAAGCTTGATAAACCCGGCCTGCTTGCGACATCAGAACGTTCGATTGTGCTTTGATCAAATGCCACATCCATCCACAGCGCAACATATTCAGATCCAAAAAACGCAGTTGTGCCAACCTGTATGATCAGCGTAGTTGTTCAGCGCCACAATAGTCCTGCCTCTTCAGCGAATGTCTCTTTCGACGAACTATGTCGCTGCATCGATTAGAGGCGTCAATTAGCATCTCGGAGCGTCCACCACGCGTGAGCTCGGATCACTCGGTGTTCCGGTGCTTGGGTTACGCGCGCGTGTCATCGAGCACTACAACGTGCCAGACCACGCTAAACTGAGGAATGACCAAAGTTAGTGAACGTAATGACCAAAAACATGACCAGAATGGTCAAACATCACG
>JBCBDL010000091.1:0-14539 GCA_038529695.1 Pseudomonadota bacterium
ACCGCATTCTGGTAACAACAGACACCGTCGCCACCGCCGCACCGGATAATGCCAATATCGCGCAGGTTTACGTGGTTGGAGAAGATCTGACGCAAACCGAAGCCTATGCGCGCCTTGTCGCGGCAGACCTCGCCCCACCATTGGTTTCAAATGACAACATCCGCGATGCACTGGTGGCCAACATCCAAGGTGGCGAAGTGGGGGGCGTGCCTATTCACGCACTTAGTACCGACGCAGCCCGGGGTCTGGCCTATGATGCGTTGGCGCGTGATGGGTTGGTGCCCGGACGTGTCAAACCGCAGGCGCAGATCGACGCGGTTGCCGCCCATGTATTCTTTGCGTCCTACACCGAACCTGATGCAGCTGTTACAGATGCCGCGCGCGCGGCACTTGACAGTATCGAAACGCGTGTCGGTTTCAGCCAGGCGGCTGATCTGGGGCTTGATGCATTGTCGCTGGCATCAATCTATTTCCTTGCTGCCATTGGCCTGGCCATCACTTTCGGCGTTATGGGAGTCATTAACATGGCCCATGGCGAATTTATCATGATGGGGGCCTATACCGGCTTTGTCGTCCAGCAATTCGTGCCCGACTATACGCTCTCAATCATCATCGCGCTTCCGCTTGCCTTTGCAGTGACGTTCGGCGCGGGCGTCGCGATGGAACGCCTGGTCATCCGCCATCTCTATCACCGCCCGTTGGAGACACTGCTGGCAACCTTCGGTATTTCCATCGCGCTGCAGCAACTCGCTAAAAACATCTTTGGCACTCAGGCGCGGCCGCTGACGTCACCGGAATGGCTGGACGGGGCGCTTGTCTTCAATGACGTGATCGCAATCAGTTATATCCGCATAGCGATTTTCGTGATGGCGCTCTTGTTCCTGGCCCTCATCCTCTTTGTCCTCAAACGCACGCGGCTGGGGCTTGAGGTTCGTGCGGTTACGCAAAACCCCGGCATGGCGGCATCCATGGGGATCAACCCCGACCGGATTAATATGCTGACCTTTGGCCTCGGTTCCGGCATTGCAGGCATTGCTGGTGTGGCCATTGGCCTTTACGCCAAAGTCACCTCGGAAATGGGCGCCGATTACATTGTACAAAGCTTCATGACCGTGGTTGTCGGCGGTGTCGGCAATGTCTGGGGAACGCTTGCGGGGGCCTCGCTGATCGGCTTCCTGCAGAAGGGGATTGAGTGGCTGAACCCCTCCAACACGCTGGCCGCGCAAACCTACATGATCCTCTTCATCATTCTCTTCATCCAATTCCGGCCCAAAGGCATCGTTGCGCTTAAGGGTCGGGCGGCAGCGGATTAGGCGCATGACCCTTCTTTTGTTCAAAAATACCGCGGGGAGGTCTGGAGGGGCAGCGCCCCTCCAGCGTCGCGGCGCCGAAGGCGGCGCAAATGCATAAGAGTTTCCTCGCACAAAACCCGTCCGTAATGTGGTTCATCGCCATCCTCGCAATCTTTACCATTGCAGTATCTATCCTGTCCGAAGCAACCGGCATCGGTCTCATCTCGACGTCTTTCGTGAAAACCTTGGGCAAAACGCTCTGCCTCTGCCTTGTGGCAATCGCGATGGATGTGGTCTGGGGCTATTGCGGGATTCTGAGCCTTGGCCATTTCGCCTTCTTCGGCATTGGTGGTTACGCGATTGGCATGTGGCTGATGTATGCCCGCACCGAACTCATTGTACTCGAAAGCCTTGCGACACAGGCGATCCCGCCCACAGCGCAGGAAATATCCGACGCCATCGGTAATCAGATTTTCGGCGTTGTGGGCAGTTCTGAATTCCCCTTGATCTGGGCCTTTGCCGACAGTCTCGCGCTGCAGCTTTTGTTCGTTGTGCTGGTCCCCGGCCTGCTCGCGCTGGTCTTCGGCTGGCTCGCCTTTCGCAGCCGCGTCACAGGCGTCTATCTCTCGATCCTGACGCAGGCGATGACGCTCGCCCTCGCCCTCTATCTATTCCAAAACGACAGCGGCCTGCGGGGCAATAACGGCCTGTCGGGCCTGCAAAACATCCCGGGTTACGAAGATGTGCCGCAAGCGACGGTTTCTATCATCTTCTTCATTGCCTCAGCCATCGCGCTTGGCGCGGGCTACATCTTTTTCGCGTGGATCGTGTCCGGAAAGATGGGCAGCGTGATCAAAGGCATCCGCGATAACGAGGCGCGCGTCCGCTTTCTGGGTTACCATGTGGAGAGTTATAAGCTTTTCGTCTTCACAACGACGGCTGTGGTCGCGGGCATTGCCGGTGCGCTTTATTACCCCCAAGCAGGTATCATCAACCCCGGTGAAATCGCTCCAATTGCGTCGATCTATCTGGCGGTCTGGGTCGCGATTGGCGGGCGCGGGCGGCTTTACGGAGCCGTCATTGGCGCAGCGTTTGTCTCGCTGCTGTCCAGCTGGTTCACTGGTGGCGGGGCACCGAATATCAATCTGGGCTTCTACACGATCCAGTGGACCGATTGGTGGCTTGTCCTGCTGGGCTTTTCATTCGTCGCGATAACGTTGTTCTTTCCCAAGGGGATTGGTGGGCTGTTCGATCTTTTGGTGAGAAAGCAATCATGAGCATGCTTTTGGAAGTGTCAGGTGTGTCTGTCACCTTTGACGGGTTCCGGGCAATCAACAACCTGTCGATCAACTTTGCACCGACCGAACTCCGCGCGATCATCGGCCCAAATGGTGCAGGTAAGACGACATTCATGGATATCGTCACCGGCAAGACGAAACCTGATGAAGGGAGTGTCATTTGGGGGGATCGCAACATCTCGCTTCTGGGGATGTCCGAAAGCCAGATTGCGCGCGAGGGGATCGGGCGCAAGTTTCAAAAACCGACAGTGTTTGAGGCGCAGACGGTGCGCCAGAACCTTGCCATGGCCCTGAAAAACCCGCGCGGACCGTTTACGGTGCTTATGCACAAGAAGACCAAAAGCAATGCGGAGCGGATTGAGGCCGTGGCAGAGCAAATCGGCCTGTCCGACGGCCTAACCCGTGTCGCAGGTGAACTCAGCCACGGACAAAAGCAATGGCTGGAAATCGGGATGCTGCTGGCGCAGGAACCGCGGCTGATGCTGGTCGACGAGCCCGCAGCAGGTATGACGCCAGAGGAACGCGAAAAGACGACCGACATTCTGAAAGAGGCCGCCAAGACGCGGGCCGTGGTCGTGGTCGAACATGATATGGAATTTGTCCGCCGCCTTGATTGCAAGGTCACGGTGCTGCATGAAGGATCGGTCCTGGCCGAGGGGAGCCTGGATCACGTCACCTCCAACCAGACCGTGATCGACGTTTATTTGGGGCGCGCCCATGCTTGATGCGCAGCATATCGACCTCAAATACGGGCAAAGCCAGATCCTTTTTGATGTGTCTGTCACCGCATCTGTCGGTCAGATTACTGCCGTGATGGGTAACAATGGTGTCGGTAAGACCAGCTTGCTGAAGGCGATATCCGGGCGGCACCCCATGGCCAGTGGAACGGTCAAGGTCGCGGGCGAGCCGGTGCAATTGACGTCCGCCTATCACGCGGCACGGGCAGGTATCGCTTATGTCCCACAGGGCCGCGAGGTCTTTCCGATGATGTCGGTCCTGGAGAACCTTGAAACCGGCTTTGCCTGCCTGCCGAAAGCCGATCACCAGATCCCCGACTTCGTTTTTGATCTGTTTCCCGTCCTGCGCGACATGCAGGCACGCCGTGGTGGTGACCTGTCGGGCGGGCAGCAGCAACAGCTTGCCATCGCGCGCGCACTGATCACACAGCCGAAGGTTTTACTGCTTGATGAACCGACGGAGGGTATTCAGCCGAATGTCATTCAACAGATCGGCGACGCGCTCGAAACGCTGCGCGATCAGGGTCAGATGGCGATTGTGCTGGTCGAACAGAATGCTGACTTCGCCTATCGGATCGCGGACAGATTCACAGTCATGGAGCGTGGGCGCGTGAAAGAGACCGCCGACAAATCCGATTATGCGAAAGACGCGTTGATGGCGGATTTGGCGCTGTGATCGTCACCATCCAAAAGACGCCGCAAGCCATCAGCAAAGCTGATCTTGGGTGACCAGCCCAGCACCTGCTGTGCCTTGGTGATGTCAGGGCAGCGTCGTGCAGGATCGTCAATGGGGCGCGGTTCAAAGACGATCTGGCTTTGATTCTGGAAGGCTGCATTCACGTGTTCGGCAATCTGCAAAATCGTCATTTCGACCGGATTACCGATGTTAAAGATCTCACCCCGCGCAGCGCCTGATGAGCCCAGCAGCAAAAGTGCATCAACCGTATCGCTGACGTAACAGAGGCTCCGCGTTTGTGTGCCATCGCCGTGGATCGTGATCGGGCGCCCAGTCTGTGCCTGAGCGACAAAGTTGGGCACAGCACGGCCATCGCCCGCCCGCATGCCTGGCCCGTAGGTGTTGAAGATCCGACCAATCCGGACATCGGTATCATGGACGCGAACAGCATCCATCAGTAGCGTTTCAGCCGCCCGTTTGCTTTCGTCATAACACGCGCGCGGTCCAACGGGGTTCACATTGCCCCAGTCGCTTTCCACCTGCGGGTGCTGCAAAGGGTCGCCATAGACCTCGCTTGTTGACGCCTGAATAAAGGTTGCGTTGCAGGTCTGTGCATGCTCTAGCAGATGCAACGTGCCCAACACATTGCTCTTCCATGTCCCGACGGGGTCCGCCTGGTAATGCACAGGTGAGGCTGGACTGGCGAGATTATAGATGGTGTCGGCCTTTGGGAGGGCTGCGGCGTGGCTGATATCCTGGGTGTGCGTGTGCAGCCGCTCAGGGTGTTGTGCGCAAAGCGCATCAAGATGCGACTTTTGCCCGGTCCTGTAATCATCCACAACGTGCACGATGGCGCCCGTATCCAACAACGCGACGACCAGGTCATGCCCGATAAACCCCGCACCGCCCGCGACAAGAACGGTTTTGTTCTGCCAATGGCTCATGTTGCCGCCTCGCGCTTTTCAATCGCCTCTCTTGCCACCTGCGTTTCACTTTCGAATGTCAGGGCACGGGCCACCGATTGTCCATTTGCTGCGATTTCACGCGCTTTGCCAGGGTTTGTTTTGACCCAATCGATCTGCTCCGCCAAATCACTCAGGTCTGCGCGGATCGGCACATAATGCTCCCAAGGGGTCAGCTTGTGGTAATACCACTGGTAATAGCCCATGGGGCTGTCGACCTTCAGCACACAACATCCCAGCTTCAGCCGTTGCATGAAGTTGTTCCACGCGTTGGTAAACCCATCAATATCGATGGCGTATTTCATCTGGCCCCAGTCATTGGTGGGGATGTAACCGCCGACTAAGCCCGCCTCTTCAATCAACCGCTCATAGGCTTTGTCGGGGCAGGCAACAAAGCGGAAATCGACATCCAGATCGCGGCATTTCATAGCCATCCGCAGGCGCTGGATCACCAACGGGTTGTCAGCCAAGTGCGGATCAAGGTCAAAGATACCCATGCCGCTTGGAACGCCGCGCCAGACAATGTCATCAGAGCGATCATGCCAAGCCACCGGGTTTTGTTTGGCGAATGCGTCTGTTTCGGAATAGCCCCTGTCGCGAAAGAAATAAGCGTCAGGCAATGGCGTATAGCGGTCGGATGTCGTCGCGAATTTATAGTCAGCAGCCGTGGGAAAGCAGCCGTCAGAGGCGTTGGCCGTGATCCGGCGGACACTGTCAGGCGTTTGGTTGAGCCAATAGGCATAGCACGCGAATTTGTTGCGGGTCTCAACCAGCAAGGGCCAACGCCAATGCTCGTTAATCAGCGCAGTGATACGATTGTTGCCGGTCTTTTCGAAAATTACATCTGTTGGGGCCAATGGTTCGCTTGATGGCGTAATCGTGACCTTTGGCTGGGTCACCCCGGCAAGCGTGAATTGTCGATATGTTTCGTCCAGCAGCCGTTGACGACGCCGACGCCGCACCATCGGCGCGCGCAGCTGTTTACGTAAATCCCTGTATGCTTTCAGCACTGATCCCGTCCGATTCAATAGTCGGTGGGCTGGTATCAGCACGACGTAAACCGACTGACGCTGGGTAACTTTTGTGCCCGATCAACTCAACCCGATTTTGTGGCGGCCGTTACATAGTTGACGGATAAGTCTTGGTCTGAGATCGACCAGGTGAACTGCAACGGATTGAAAACGAAACCTTTGCGGTCCACCGGTTTCATCCCGGCCTTTTCCAGCAGGCTGAACAATTCATCAGGGGTGATGAACTTGCGCCAGTCATGCGTGCCTTTGGGCAGCCAGCGCATAACGTATTCCGCGCCGACAATCGCAGCGGCAAAGCTCTTGGCGTTGCGGTTGATGGTCGAACAGATGTGAATCCCACCCGGCTTCATCAGGTTTTGGCAGGCTGTCAGGTAGGCCTGCGGGTCGGCGACATGTTCGACCACTTCCATATTCAGGACCGCGTCAAACTGTTCGTCTGCTTCGGCCAATGCCTCTGCCGTGGTGTGACGGTAATCGATGGTCAGACCAGATTGCTCTGCATGGATTTTGGCGACGGGAATGTTTCCCTCTGCCGCATCAGCGCCTACGACCTCTGCGCCGAGACGCGCCATCGGTTCGCACAGCAATCCACCACCGCAGCCGATATCCAGAATGCGTAGGCCAGCAAAAGGTTTGGGCAGCGACAAATCGCGCCCGAACTCTGCCGCGATCTGGCCGGTGATGTAATCAAGCCGTACCGGGTTCATCATATGTAGCGGCTTGAACTTGCCGTTGAGGTCCCACCATTCGGCTGCCATCGCCTCAAACTTTGCAATCTCTGATGGGTCGACGGTGGTCGCGGACATTTAGTCACCTCGATTTCAACAGTACTCATGGTTTCTACATTCAAGACGCGATATAGAGGGATTATGGATAAAGTCGTAGGACAAAAGCGCATCAACGCGCATCTTTACCAGCCCATCGATCCGTTTGATCAGCGTATGCTGGATGTGGGGGATGGGCACCGTATTTATGTTGAACAATGCGGTAACCCCGATGGTGTGCCTGTTGTCGTGCTGCATGGTGGCCCTGGCGGTGGTTGCAGCCCCGCGATGCGCCGGTATTTTGATCCTGACGTATTTCGTGTGATCCTGTTCGATCAGCGCGGCTGCGGCCGGTCGCGCCCCCACGCGAGTGTGGAGGCGAATACGACCTGGCATCTGGTCGATGATATTGAACTTATTCGCGCCACGCTTGGGATTGACCGCTGGATCGTGTTTGGTGGGTCCTGGGGCGCGACGCTGGCGCTGATCTACGCGCAGGCGCATCCGGATCGGGCTGCCGCCCTCACATTGCGCGGCGTATTTTTGATGACCAAGCCAGAGTTGGAGTGGTTCTATGGTGGTGGCGCGGGCAAATTCTGGCCAGAGCTTTGGGCGCGCTTTGCTGATCTTATCCCGGCCGACGAACAGGATGATTTTATTGGGGCCTATAATCGCCGGCTATTTTCCGGGGATATTCCGTTAGAGACGCGATATGCCCGCGCCTGGGCGTCGTGGGAGAATGCGCTCGCCTCAATCGACAGCGATGGGATTACGGGCGACAGCCCGGCGGATTATGCGCGTGCCTTTGCCCGGCTTGAAAACCATTACTTCTTCAACAACGGGTTCTTGTCAGATGATCAGCAGATTCTGCATCCCGATCAGATGGCGAAGATTGCGGACATTCCCGGCGTCATCGTGCAGGGCCGCTACGATATGATTTGTCCGCCGGTTTCGGCGCATCATCTGTCTAAGAAATGGCCGAAGTCGCGGCTCACCTTTATCGGACGTGCAGGTCATGCATTGTCAGAACCCGGAATAAGTGCTGAACTGGTACGCACTATGGACATGATGGGTGCGCAACGCGGTAAGCTAGGCCTTTAGGGTTTACACGTGAAAATCAGCCGCTAAACTTCATAGGACTAACGGGGAAAAAAGTCACCTTGGGCAACGTCCTGACTATTATTCTACAACGCCTGACGTTGGGCGTCCTGACCTTGCTGATCGTTTCGGTGGTGATCTTTGTGGCAGTCAACCTGCTGCCGGGAAACTTTGCACAGGCCATTCTGGGTCAAGGGGCAACCCCCGAAGCCGTCGCTGCGATTGAGCGTGACCTAGGCCTCGACCAGCCAATGGTCGTTCGGTATTTTGACTGGCTTGGCGGTGTGCTGCGCGGCGATTTCGGGTCGAGCTTTGCGCAGGCGAATTTTGCGAGCTTCAGTGGGACAAATTCCGGTGCGACGACTGTGGCAGAACAAATCGCTCCGCGCTTTGCCAATACAATGTTCCTCGCGATGGTGACAGCGGCGATTGCGGTTCCGTTTTCGATTATTCTGGGCATTTTGGCCGCCCTTTATCGCAATACCGTTTTCGACCGCGCGACAAATATCTTTACGTTGTCGTCAATCTCCAGCCCTGAATTCTTTCTTGCTTATATTCTCATCCTGTTTCTCGCAGTCCTGAACCCGATCTTGCCATCGCTGTCGAATATCTTTGATGGCATGCCCTTTAGCGACCGATTGGTGGCGTCCATGCTGCCTGCCTTGACCCTAACACTGGTCGTGACGGCGCATATGATGCGGATGACACGTGCGGCGATTATCAATCTGCTCGCATCGCCGTATATCGAGATGGCGCGCCTGAAAGGCTTGTCGCCCATGCGGGTGATCGTCAAGCACGCCCTGCCGAACGCGCTGGCCCCGATTATCAACGTCATCGCGCTGAACTTGGCATATCTGATCACCGGCGTCGTGGTGGTCGAAGTTGTGTTTGTCTATCCGGGCATCGGTCAGCTTTTCGTCGATAGCGTGAAGATCCGCGACATTCCCGTTGTGCAGGCCTGCTGTCTGATCTTTGCGACGGCCTTTATCCTGCTGAACCTGACGGCGGATATCATGTCGATCCTGTCCAACCCAAGGCTGAGGCATCCGAAATGATTTTATGGGTTGTCTTAGCACTGATCGGCATGGGGGCACTGGCTTGGGTGTTTCGTTTTGCGGGGCAGACGGCAACAGGCAACGCACCGACATTCCGCGATATGCCTTACGGCGTGGCTTACGGCTATGTGCTGGGTGTGGCTGTTTTGCTCTGGCTGATCTGGGCGTATCTGCAAGGTCGCAATCCTGACCCGGCCATCGCAAACAAGTTTTTTTTCCTGCGCATCGCGATTGAAGGGTTTATCCTGTTTGGGATCGCGGCGTGGATATTCCGGCTGCTTGGCCGCAGTGTCGGCACCGCCTGGAGCAAAAAGATGTTCCGCTCCATGCCGCTGACGGCGTCATTTGGTCTACTGACGATCCTGATTTATGCGATCTTTGCGGTTTTCGCGGGCGCGATTGCGCCCTACGGGCAAGAGCAGATTATTCCCGGCGTCGCTGCCAATATCGTACCGGGTGGTGATCCAGCGATGGGTGGCAACCCGGAATTCCCGCTTGGCACCGATCAGATCGGGCGCGATATCCTCAGCCGTTTGATCTATGGTGCGCAGAACACGGTAGGTATTGCGTTTGCCACAACAGTTCTGGCTTTTTTGCTGGGTGGGACATTTGGTTTTCTGGCGGCCACTTTAGGCGGCTGGCTGGATCAGGTTCTGTCACGCATGGTGGATGTGCTGATGGCGATCCCATCGCTGATCTTTGCGCTTTTGCTGATGACAATCGCCAGCGTTTGGGCGCCGGAATTGGGTATTCCGCTGACCTTCTTCATGGTGGTGATCATTGCTGTAATTGATAGCACCCGCGTTTATCGCCTTGCCCGCGCCGTCGGACAGAACATCGTTGTGATGGACTACATCGAAGCCGCGAAATTGCGGGGTGAGGGCCTTGGCTATCTGGTGTTCAAGGAAATCCTGCCCAATGCAACAGCGCCGCTGCTGGCTGAATTTGGTCTGCGCTTCTGCTTTGTTTTCCTGACGATTGCGGCGTTGTCATTCCTCGGCGTTGGCATCCAGCCGCCGCTGGCGGATTGGGGGACGATGGTGCGTGATCTGGGCGGTTTCGTGAATTTTGCGGCCTTCGCGCCGATGGCCGCGACGGCGCCGTTGCTGGCAGCCGGTGCGATTGCCTTGCTGACCGTGGCGGTGAACTTTGTTGTGGACTGGATGCTCTACAAATCTTCGGGGCTGAAAGAATGAGCGAAGAACCTCTGGTCAAGATCCGCGGCATCAAGCTGGAAGGGCGCAGTGATGAGACTTGGACCCCCATCATCAACGGCGTCGATCTGACCTTGATGCGGGGTGAAGTACTGGGGCTGATTGGCGAATCCGGTGCTGGTAAATCCACGCTTGGTCTGGCCGCGATGGGCTATACGCGCGATGGCGTTCGGATCAGTGATGGTACCGTTGAGTTTGACGGCATTGACCTGTTGAAAGCATCCGCCGCCACGAAAAGGGAGCTTTTGGGCAAGCGCATCGCCTACGTTGCCCAGTCTGCCGCCGCCAGCTTTAACCCAGCGCACAAGCTAATGGATCAGCATGTCGAAGGGCCCGTACAGCACGGCGTCATGCCACGTGGTGAAAGCGAAGAAGACGGGATGGAGCTGTATCGCAAGCTGCGCCTGCCGAACCCCGATCAGATCGGCTTTCGCTACCCGCATCAGGTGTCGGGTGGTCAACTCCAACGCTGTATGACGGCGATGGCGATGTCGTGCCGCCCCGACCTGATTATCTTTGACGAACCGACAACCGCGCTGGATGTGACGACGCAGATTGAGGTGTTGGCATCCATTCGCGACATTGTGGAGCAGTTCAACACCGCCGCGATCTATATCACCCACGACCTTGCCGTTGTGGCGCAGATGGCCGACCGGATTAAGGTGCTGCTGAAAGGGGATGAGGTTGAGACCGCGGACACCCGCACCATGCTGGCTGCCCCAACGCAGGAATATACGAAATCGCTATGGGCTGTGCGTAGCTTTGAGCGCCCGCTGAAGCCGGCGGTGCAAACCGGGGCTGTACCGGTTGTCAGTGTTCAGCATGTCGATGCGGCCTATGGCAAGATACCTGTCCTGCATGACGTCAGCTTTGATCTGCATGAAGGGCGTACGGTCGCCGTGGTTGGCGAAAGTGGGTCAGGCAAATCGACAACAGCGCGCTGCATCACGGGCCTTTTGCCACCGAAAGCGGGGCAAATTCTGTTGGATGGCGAAGTTCTTCCTGACGATTATCGCAAACGCAACAAGGATCAGTTGCGGCAGGTTCAGATGATCTATCAGATGGCCGACACAGCGCTGAACCCGCGTATGTCCATCGGCCAGATCATTGCGCGCCCGGTCCAATTTTATCTGGGCCTGACCGGGGCAGAGCGCCGCAAAAAGGTGGACGCCTTGCTTGAACAAATCGAGCTTGAGCCATCGAAGTATTATCATCGCCTGCCTTCTGAACTGTCGGGCGGCCAAAAACAACGCATCGGGATTGCACGGGCGCTCGCGGCCGAACCAAAGTTTATCATCTGTGACGAGGTCACATCTGCGCTAGACCAATTGGTCGCCGAAGGCATTCTGCGGCTTTTGGCGCGTTTGCAGGACGAGCTGTCGCTGACCTATATGTTCATCACCCACGATTTGGCCACAGTAAAGGCGATCGCGGATGAAGTCGTTGTGATGAAAGATGGCCGTGTAGTGGAACAAGGGCCAAAACAGGATATGTTTAAGCCACCACACCACGCCTACACAGATCTTCTGCTGTCATCTGTGCCGGAAATGGACCCTGATTGGCTGACCAATCTGCTGGCTGAACGCGGGGTTGAGAACATCGGCGATGCAGCCGTTGATAAGATGTAACAAGAATCGTCGCTGAAAGGCGTAAAATAACCGGGTGTTGGGACGCCCGACCAAACAACTAGGGAGATCAGAAATATGCATGGAATTAGTAGACGCGGTCTGTTGAAAACAGGTGCTGCTGCCGGTGTGCTTGGCCTGACCGGCATGCCCCTGCGCGCCCAGACGCGCGGCGGCAAGCTGACGGCGGGCCTAGGTGGCGCGAACACATCCGACAGTTGGGATGGCCGGACACATTCGGACCTCTTCATGATCGCAGCCGCACACGGCACAGTCTTTGACTGTTTGACTGAAGTTGCCGCAGACGGCTCCTTGAAAGGTGAACTGGCCGAAAGCTGGGAAGCTTCGGCAGATGCGAAGACCTGGACTTTCAACTTGCGTCAGGGCGTCACGTTCCACAATGGCAAGCCATTCAACGCGGATGATGTGATTGAATCGCTGCAAATGCATGTGGCTGAGGGCGCGAAATCTGCCGCACAACCCATCGTCGCATCAATCAGCGAAATGACGAAGGTCACTGACTTCCAAGTGCAGTTTACGCTCGCATCGGGCAATGCCGACTTCCCGTACCTGATGTCTGATTATCATCTGCTGATCTTCCCTGCGGGTCAGATCGACGAAGCGATTGCTAATGGTATCGGTACTGGCCTTTATCAGGTTCAGTCATTTGACCCCGGTGTGCGCATGGTCGCGACGCGCTATCCTGATCACTACAAAGGGGACGAGGCAGGCTTCTTTGATGAGGTTGAGTATATCGCGATCAACGATAACACCGCCCGGATGAACGCGCTGATGACCGGTCAGGTCGATACGATCAACCGGATCGATTTCAAGACCGAGGCGCTGTTGCGGGCCAACCCTGCCTTGCGCATCCAGGAAGTGACTGGCAACCAGCATTATACCTTTGCAATGCTGACAGATACCGAGCCCTTCAATGACGTGAATGTGCGCCGGGCCCTGAAATACGGCATCAACCGTCAAGAGATGGTCGATAAAATCCTGCTGGGTCACGGCATGGTCGGTAACGACACGCCAATTGGCCCTGCGAACCAGTTCTTCCATGCGGAAATGGAGCAGCTGGAATACGATCCGGACCAGTCCAAGTTCTACCTGCAGCAGGCTGGTCTTGATAGCCTGAACATCGATATCAGCGCATCTAGCGCTGCGTTCGAAGGTGCTGTTGACGCAGCCCAGTTGTTCCAGGCATCGGCGGCTGCCGGCGGCATCAACCTCAACGTGGTGCAGGAGCCTGCGGACGGTTATTGGTCCAATGTCTGGCTGAACAAGCCATTCTCGGCCGTCTATTGGTCGGGACGTGCGACCGAAGACTGGATGTTCTCGACCGCTTACGAGGCAGGCGTGCCGTGGAATGACAGCCAGTGGGACAGCAACGACAGCGCACGTTTCCAAGAGCTGTTGCTGACGGCCCGTGCCGAGTTGGATAGCGATAAGCGGCGTGAGCAGTACTTCGAGATGCAGCAGATCCTGAGGGATGACGGTGGTGTGCTGGTGCCGATGTTCGCCAATTATGTTCAGGCGGTGAATAACCGGATCGCGTCGCCCGAAGTTGTCGGGAACCTTTGGCAGATGGATAATGCGCGGATGGCCGAGCGTTGGTCCGTCGCATAACACGCCTGCCTGCATAAGCAGCTTAAAGCCCCGTCAATTTGGCGGGGCTTTTTTGCATAAAATGATGATCTTAACCACTTCTTAACCAACTGTTCAACGGTGGTTCACACGCTTTGAATTAAGCATAAATTGTTAGCGAGTGACGTTGTGTCTGTAGTTTCGAAGACGAACTGGATTACAACGCTTTGACGCTTCGAAAGCAGGTTGGTGATCCGGATTATTTTGTCTGGCACTCGGCAATCGATCTTTCGGGGTGATGTGACTTCGTATCGTCGGTCGCCACTGGCCGAATGCAAGTTTGGTTGGGCCGAACCTAGTTCTAACGCGCACCGACGATACGGGTTCGCATTCCCCTTGCAGACTCAAGCAGCGTTCCGTATATGACAACTAACAGCGGCGCCTCGGCTTCCACCCCCAAGGCTCCACCGGGAAACATCAACGGGCCGCGCGCCCGTTTTTTTGTGCTTATGAAAGATATGAACGATCTAATCGCCAAAGCGGCCATTGACCGCCGCATCGCCGAAATCGTGACCCCTGTCGTGGAAGACATGGGGTTCGAAGTTGTGCGCGTGCGGATGATGAGCGGGAAGGACACTGTGGTGCAGATCATGGTGCAGCGCCCTGATGGCCAGATTGAGGTTGATGAATGCGGGCAGATTTCCACTGCGCTGAGTGCGGTGCTGGACGTCGAGGACCCCATTCTGGACGAATACAATCTTGAGGTTTCAAGCCCCGGCATCGACCGCCCGCTAACCCGGCTCAAGGATTTTGACCAATGGGAAGGGTTTGAGGCGAAAGTTGAGACAGAACAACTGATCGATGGCCGTCGCCGCTTCAAAGGCCAATTGGCCGGGACCGAAGGCGATGAGATCCTGATCAATATCGCTGAAGGCACAGTTGGTCTGAAATTCGACTGGCTGTCAGACGCCAAGCTGGTCCTGACAGATGAACTGATCCGCGACGTGCTGCGCGGACGCAAAGATGCGGGTCAGATTGACGAGACCCAATTTGATGAGATTGAAACGATCATAGAAGGTGAGGAGAACACCTAATGGCTTATACATCAGCCAACCAGCTGGAACTGGTGCAAACGGCCGAGGCTGTCGCGCGCGAAAAGAACATCGAACCCGGCCTGGTAGTCGAGGCGATGGAAGACTC
>JBCBDL010000092.1:0-14515 GCA_038529695.1 Pseudomonadota bacterium
TGTTGTGTCTGCACGCGCTTTGGCTACGTTATCTGCCTTGCTCCCAATGGCAGCAAGGCATCTTAGGCCTTCGGGTCTTGGGCTTTTCCACAAAGGTCAGTCTTCCGCAGAAGAGATTGCAAAGGCCCGCGCGGATTGGGCGTTTGACCTTGAACAACGCCCCAGTTTCACCGATCCTGCGGCACGGCTTCTGAGTATTCAAAGGATATCCCGTGTCGGCGAAAAACGATCTTAGCGGTCCAAAAATCATTGCAATTGCAAACCAGAAGGGTGGTGTTGGCAAAACAACCACAACCATCAATCTGGGCGCAGCGTTAGCGGAGCATGACAAACACGTGCTTCTTATTGATCTTGATCCACAAGGCAACGCGTCAACCGGGCTGGGTATTGACCAGGATCAAAGAGAGGCCACGACCTATGATCTTTTGGCAGGCGATGTCACGATATCCGACGCAATCCAGAGCACTCAGGTCGATAAACTGGATATCGTGCCTGCAACCACGGATCTCAGCTCTGCTGACATCGAATTGATCGACAACGAAAAACGCAGTTTCCTGTTACAGCAAGTTCTGCGGACGTTGCCGGCGGATATTCAGAAATACGACTACATATTGATAGATTGTCCACCGTCGCTCAATATATTGACAGTCAATGCGATGGTCGCGGCCCATTCTATCATTGTTCCATTGCAGAGCGAGTTTTTTGCCCTTGAAGGTCTGTCACAACTGATCCTGACGGTTCGGGATGTCCGGCAGTCGGCAAATCCCGATCTACGCATCGAAGGGATCGCGCTAACGATGTATGACAGTCGGAATAATCTCTCATTGCAGGTCGAAGATGATGCACGCGAAAATATGGGCGATATGGTGTTTCAGACGGTCATCCCAAGAAATGTCAGAGTGAGCGAGGCACCGTCATTTGCCATGCCAGTTCTAAAGTACGATACCAACTCCAAGGGCAGTGCCGCATATCGTGCGCTTGCCAATGAGGTTATCAAAAAGTCACGCAAAGTAAGGGTATGACAATGGCACGCAGCACAAAGAAATCGCGGGGTCTCGGGCGTGGCCTGTCAGCGCTGATGTCAGATGTGCAGCAGGATGATGCGCCGGAAGGCGGTACCAAACGTGCCGACATGATGGTCCCCATCGAGAATGTGCAGCCCAATCCTGATCAACCAAGACGCACATTTGCTGACGACGCCATGCAGGAACTGGCGCAGTCGATTGCGGAAAAAGGCATTATCCAGCCACTGATTGTCCGGAAATCAGCGTCTGAGCAGGGATCATATGAAATCGTTGCAGGTGAACGTCGCTGGCGCGCGGCACAGATGGCAAAGCTGCATGACGTGCCCGTCATCATCCGCGATTATGACGATACAGAAACGCTCGAAATAGCCATCATAGAGAATATTCAACGGGCTGATCTGAACCCTGTTGATGAAGCCGCAGGATACCGACAGTTGATGGACCGCTTCGGTCATACACAGGAGCAATTGGCAAGCGCTTTGGGCAAAAGCCGCAGCCATATCGCAAATCTTCTGCGGTTGCTCACCCTACCCGATGAGGTACAGGAATACCTCACACACGGTGTCCTGTCCGCGGGTCACGCTCGTGCGCTCGTTGGGCATGCAGACGCGGTTAGTCTCGCGCGTGCGATTGTCCAGGACAAGCTGTCCGTTCGTCAGGCGGAAAAGCTCGCCAAGCAGGGTTTCCCCGGGCCAAAGAAGGTTACCCCAAAACCAGCCGAAAAAGACGCCGATACCATCCAGATCGAGAAAGAGCTGACAGCGACTTTGCAAATGCGCGTCAAGATAGATCACAAACCGGATCAAGAAGGCGGCACGATGTCGATCACCTACAAATCACTGGATCAGCTTGATGATCTTTTACGTGCTCTGTCGAACACCTAATCGGAAAGCAGCGTACGTAGGACAGCGTTCAGTATGGGTTGGCCTTTCGGTGTTAGCCGGATTCTTTGGTCGTCTTGCTCAATCATACCAATATCAGATAAATATTTGATTTTATTTGCTAAATGTTCGACCTGATTATCCGTAAGTCGTACCAAATCGACCCCATCTTTCAACCGCATCCCCATTAACAGTAACTCTGCAAACTGATCTTCTGCGGTCAGGACCGTCCGCGTCTTTTCACCTGACCCAGACTGTCGCACTTGGTGCAGCCAGGCCGCCGGGCCAAGCGGTGTTTCTGTCGCATAACGTTGGCCCTGCAACGTTAATCGCCCATGCGCACCAGGTCCAATGCCCGCATAATCGCAGTAACGCCAATAGATTTGGTTGTGAATGCTTTCCGCGCCGGGTCTGGCGTGGTTGGACACTTCATACCCGACCATGCCAGCATCTTCACAGATATCCTGTGTCAGCAGATACATGTCGGCTGCGACATCGTCCTCTGGCAGGCCACGCAACCTACCGGCAGCAAATCGATCACCAAAGGCTGTACCATCTTCAATCGTCAGCTGATAAAGCGACAGGTGGTCAATGGCCAGGTCAAGTGCTTGCCGCAATTCCGCTTCCCAACCGGCTAATGTTTGATCCTGCCGCGCATAGATCAAATCAAAGCTCACGCGGTCGAACACATCGCGCGCGACGTCAAACGCAGCCATTGCCTCTGTCGCTGTATGCAACCGCCCCAACGCTTTCAGATCGGCATCGTTCAGCGCCTGGATGCCCATGGACACCCGGTTCACGCCCGCATCCCGATATCTGGCAAAGCGCCCGGCCTCCACCGAGGTGGGGTTGGCCTCCAGCGTGACCTCGATGTCATTCGCGCAGCCCCATGTGGCCCGCACCTTCGTCAGCACTGCATCAACAACGGACGCATCCATCAAACTGGGTGTGCCGCCGCCAAAAAAGACCGACCTGAGGACGCGGCCCGATGTTTCTGCGCCAATTCGGTCGATCTCACTCAAATAGGCGGCTTCCCACGCCTTTTGATCGATCTGCGCCACAACGTGGCTGTTGAAGTCGCAATAGGGGCATTTAGCCTGGCAGAACGGCCAGTGGATATAGAGGCCAAAGCCGCCATGTTCCCAATCTTCAGGCAAAACAACCTGCGATCAGTTTGGCGACCGCGCGGCCCCGGTGGCTGATCTTGTTTTTCTCCCAGCGGTCCATCTCGCCAAAGGTCATGTCATAGCCATCAGGTTGAAAGATCGGGTCATAGCCATGCCCCTGATCGCCGCGCATCGGCCAGACGATCTGCCCCGGCATCACACCCTCGAACACTTCGTCATGGCCATCTGGCCAGGCCAGCACCATGGTTGCGCGGAACTGGGCCGCGCGGGGGAAGGGGGCGTTGGCGGCCTCCAATTCGCGCCATGCACGTTCCATCGCAATTGCGAAGTCCCGGCCCTGCGATGTTTCGGCCCAGTCCGCCGTATAGACACCCGGCGCGCCATTCAGACCATCAATGGTAATGCCGCTGTCATCGGCAAGGGCGGGCAGGCCGGTCGCTGTCATCGCCGCATGCGCCTTGATCCGCGCATTGCCGACAAACGTTGTTTCCGTCTCCTCTGGCTCGGGCAGACCGTGATCCGCATTAGACGTCAGCGTGACACCATAGGGGCCAAGCAGGTCGATCATCTCTTCCAGCTTGCCTTTGTTATGGGTCGCGATGACCAGTTCCTTGCCTGTAAATTTCCGCATCAGCCCACCGCGGTCAGCTGCGCGGCAGTCAGTTCCGCGACACCTTTTTCCGCCAAGTCCAAAAGCCCATCCATTTGCGCACGGGTGAAGGTTGCACCCTCCGCTGACATCTGCACCTCAATCAGTTTTCCCCCTGTCATCACGAAATTCCCGTCCACCCCGGCTTCACTGTCTTCGGGATAGTCCAGATCCAGCACCTCTTGCCCCGCATAGATACCGCAAGAAATCGCTGCAACTGGGTCAATCAGCGGATCACTGATCACATCACCGGCCTTCATCAGCTTCTGCACGGCCAGTTTCAGTGCGACCCAACCCCCGGTGATAGATGCACAGCGCGTGCCGCCATCAGCTTGGATTACATCGCAATCGACCACGATCTGCCGCTCACCCAACGCGACGCGATCCACCCCGGCGCGCAACGACCGCCCGATCAGGCGCTGGATTTCCTGTGTGCGGCCTGACTGACCATTTTTGGCCTCACGGCGCATGCGGGTATTCGTCGCACGGGGCAGCATGCCATATTCCGCAGTCACCCAACCCAGTCCAGAATTTTTCAGGAACGGCGGCACGCGATCGTCGATGGTTGCAGTGCATAGAACATGGGTGTTCCCGCATTTGATCAGGCACGACCCTTCGGCATGCATCGTCACACCCGTTTCAATCGTTATTTCGCGCATTTCGTTGGTCTGACGGCCGGATGGGCGCATGGGATCACTCCTTTGGTTGCGCCCTTCGGATACGCTGCCCATATCTGAAATCCAACCCCGATTGACGCAGAGCTCACTTTCGATTTAATTGCCACGCCCCTTGCAGAGAATGTGATGAACGACCAGACGCCCAATATCGAAGAGATGAACGACCGGTCGCGCGAGGTTTTTCGCCGCGTCGTCGAAGGGTATCTGGAAAGCGGCGTACCTGTGGGCTCGCGGACACTGACGCGGGACTTTTCGGAAAATGTCAGTGCGGCAACCATTCGCAACGTGATGCAGGATCTTGAGTTTCTGGGATTGCTCGACAGCCCGCATGTCAGTGCCGGGCGCATTCCAACACAACTTGGCCTGCGGATGTTTGTGGACGGATTGCTGGAGGTCGGTGATCTGGAAAGCGAGGATCGCCAGAAAATCGACCGCACATTCGGCAGTAATGATCAGGATGTGGCATCCGTGCTGGATCATGTGGGTGAGGCCTTGTCGGGCGTGACCCAAGGGGCGAGTCTTGTGCTAACCCCCAAACATGAGGCGCCGATCAAACATATAGAATTCGTCTCGCTATCCCGCGAACGTGCGCTTGTTGTGCTGGTCTTCGCTGACGGACATGTCGAAAACCGCATCTTCACGCCGCCGCCAGGACAAACGCCGTCCTCCATGCGTGAAGCGGCAAATTTTCTGAACGCGATTGCCGAGGGACACACGCTTTCCGAGCTTGGAAAGGTTATCTCGAACGAGGTTGCAGCGCGCAGGCAGGAAATCGACAAACTCGCCGCTGATCTGGTGGAAAGTGGTGTCGCCCTTTGGGAAAACGAAGGTGAAGCCACCGAACGGTTGATCGTGCGTGGACGCGGGAACCTACTATCGGACAGCGAAGACGAGGCTGACCTCGAACGCATCCGCACCCTCTTTGACGACCTTGAGCGCAAGCGGGATATTGCCCAATTCCTTGATCTGGCAGAAGAGGGCGACGGCGTGCGCATTTTTATCGGGTCCGAGAATAAATTGTTCTCACTTTCGGGTTCCTCTTTGGTGGTTTCTCCTTATATGAACGCGGATCGAAAAATTATCGGGGCGGTTGGGGTTATCGGGCCCACGCGACTGAACTACGGGCGCATCGTGCCCATCGTGAATTATACTGCACAGCTGGTGGGCAAGATGATTGCCGACCGCTCTTAAGGGAACGGGACATGTCCGAAAAAGAAGAAGAGCTGCAATCGCTTGATGAACTCGCCGCCGAAGCCGAGGAGCCGGATTTTGATCAGGTGGCCGCGAGCTATGACGAGATTGAGGCTTTGCGGGCTGAGCGGGACGATTTCCGCGACAAGTTTATGCGTGCCCTGGCGGATGCTGAGAACACGCGCAAACGCGCCGACCGCGACCGGCGCGAGGCCGAAAACTATGGCGGTTCCCGCTTGGCCCGCGATCTTCTTCCCGTTTTCGACAATATGAGCCGCGCCTTGTCCGCCGCCAAAGAGGGCGAGGAAAAGGTGCCAGAGGCGCTCTTGGAAGGTGTCGAGCTGACCATGCGTGAGCTTCTGAATGTGTTCAAAAAGCACGGGATTGAGACGATCCAGCCAGAAGTCGGCGACCGCTTCGATCCACAACAGCACGAAGCGATGTTTGAGGCGCCATTGCCCGGCACGAAGGCGGGTGAGATTATCCAGGTGTCGGCCACCGGCTTTATGCTGCATGACAGGTTGCTGCGGCCGGCGCAGGTTGGGGTGTCATCCACACCAGCCTCATGATCAGGGCTTTGAAAGCAGGGGCGTTGTTCCTGCTTTTATCTTTTGGCGCCGCGTTCGCGCAGACCTTCCCCGAAGATCGCGACTTTTTCGTCAATGATTATGCAGACCTGCTGAACGTTCAGCAGGAAACGGCTCTTCGTCAAACGCTAGAAGAATTCTATCAGGCGCGTGACATCGAATTCACCGTCCTGACCATCAACCGCATGTCCGACTATGGGCATGCGGGCGCTATCGAACCTTTCGCGACCGATCTCTTTAACGCCTGGGGCATTGGTGATGCTCAGCGCAACGATGGGCTGTTACTGCTTGTCTCGCGCCTTGATCGCGAATTGCGGATTGAGGTTGGGGCGGGCTATGGCGACAGCCTGAACGGCCCCATGCAGCGGATCATCAACAAACAGATCGTGCCATATTTCCGGCTGGATGATTATCCTGCGGGGATCGCCGCCGGGGTGGATGAAATCATCTATCAGGTCGCAGGCCGCTACCCTGGTGAGTACGATTATTCTTGGGCACGCCATGCGGCCACCCGCGTCATGCGTGGTTTCACGAATGTCGTGTCGCTTTTGGGCGCATGGCTTTTCCTGTTGATTATTCCCGCCGTCCCTTTTGCTCTGCGCGGTTACAAACGCTGGCAGCGCAACCATGCCCGCAAATGCCCCAATGATGGGTCGCGGATGCGCCGCTATCTTGAGGAGACAGAGGATGAGGTGCTGACCCCCGGACAGCAATTGGAAGAGCGGCTGAAATCCATCGATCATGACGTCTGGTTTTGCGATACATGCGATCACATCACGATCGAATCCTACCCGACAAAGCAAAAGATTTACGGTGCCTGCAGCAACTGCAATTATCGCACGCTAGAGGGGCGCAGCCTCGTGACGTCTATGCCGTCAACCACAGCACCCGGCAGACGCGAGATCACCTGGACCTGCCATAACTGCGATCACGTGACGGTTGAGACAAAGGCGATCCCGATCCTGCAACCCCGCAGTAATCGCTCAAGCGGGACTTCACGCACGTCCTCACGATCTTCGTCGTCCCGATCTAGAGGTGGGGGTCGGTCTAGCGGCGGCGGCGCAAGCGGGAAGTGGTAGCCCCGGAAGGTGTCAACGATCTGTCACGAGGTCGCGTAACTCGTAGATCAACGACAATGCCTCTTTCGGCGTCAGTTCGTCAGGTAGGATATCCCTCAGCTTGATCTCAACTTCCGACGCATTCGCAGTGACAGGTTGCGGTGCAGGTGTGGCTGCAAAAAGCGGCAGGTCGTCAATGATCGCCTTTTGCGCGCCGCCTTCCCGTTCCCCTTTTTCCAGCGCCTCCAAAACCACTTTCGCCCGTTCCACGACAACCGGTGGCAGACCAGCCAGCCGTGCGACCTGCACGCCATAGCTGCGGTCAGCAGTACCGCGCCGCACCTCATGCAGGAAGATCACGTCGCCTTCCCATTCCTTGACCGCAACGGTGGCGTTTTCGACGCCATCGAGCTTGTTGGAAAGGGCGGTCATTTCGTGGTAATGCGTCGCGAATAATGCGCGGCAGCGGTTCACGTCATGCAAATGCTCCAGCGTCGCCCATGCGATAGACAGGCCGTCGTAGGTCGCAGTACCCCGTCCGATCTCGTCCAAAATCACCAGCGCCCGGTCGTCTGCCTGGTTCAGGATCGCGGCGGTTTCGACCATTTCGACCATGAAGGTCGAGCGGCCGCGCGCGAGATCGTCCGACGCACCGACCCGGCTGAAAATCTGGCTGACAAGGCCGATATGTGCGGCCTCCGCTGGAACAAAACTGCCCATTTGCGCGAGGATCGCAAGCAGGGCGTTCTGGCGCAGGAACGTTGATTTACCGGCCATATTCGGTCCGGTGAGCAGCCAGATATGGGCGTCTGACAGGTTGCAATCATTGGCGATGAAGGGTGCGCCGTCTTTTTGTAGAGCGGCCTCCACCACCGGGTGACGCCCGCCAGTAATGCCGAACGCGCGGCTGTCATCGACCTTTGGTCGGGTCCAGTTTTCCGTGGTTGCCAGATGGGCGAGGGCGGTGCTCAGGTCGATCTCGGCCAACGCGCGTGCGAGCGCGCCAAGGGGCGCAGCCACGGCAATGATGGCCTCGGTTAAGCTGGTATAGAGCCGCTTTTCAATCTCCAGCGCACGGCCACCGGCGTTTAGGATGCGGGTTTCGATTTCAGAGAGGTCAACGGTCGTAAACCGCACCTGATTTGCTGTCGTCTGGCGGTGGATGAACCGATCGTCCGCCAGCATCTTTTCAGCATGCGTTGCGGTGGTCTCAATAAAATAACCAAGCACATTGTTGTGCTTGATCTTCAGCGACTGCACGCCCGACATCTCGATATACTGCGCCTGCATACCCGCGATGACAGAGCGGCCTTCGTCGCGGAGATTGCGGACCTCGTCCAGTTCGTCGTCATAGCCCGGCGCGATGAAACCACCATCGCGGGACAGAAGCGGGGGTTCAGCGATCAGCGCTTGGTCGAGAAGGTTCAGCAGGTCATCATGGCCGACAAGGTCTTTCGCTGCATCTGCCAGCGGCCTTGGCATGTCACCCGGCAGTGCCTGCCCAAGCCTTGCGGCCTGCCCCAACGTGTTGCGGATCGCGGCCATGTCGCGTGGCCCCCCACGGCCCAGCGCAAGACGCGACAATGCGCGGTCGAGGTCATGCACCCCTTTCAGGTGGTCGCGGATATCAGTGGTGAGGCGGGCGTTTTCTGCAAGATACCCGACCGCATCTTGTCGGTCGGCGATGATGGAGAGGGTGCAAGACGGCGAGGCGAGACGTCGCTCCAAAAGCCGCGCACCTCCAGCGGTGATCGTCCGGTCAATGCAGTGCAGCAGCGAACCTTGCCGCCCACCTGCCATCGCTTGGGTCAGTTCCAGCGACTTGCGCGTTGCGGCGTCGATTTGCATTGTCGCTGATTGCCCTTCGCGCACCGGCGGGCGGAGCAGTGGCAGGTTGCCGCGTTGTGTGATGTCGAGGTATTCGGCCACGGCAGCCATCGCCCCGATTTCGGCGCGGGTGAAGCTGCCGAACGCGTCGAGAGAGCCGACCTTGTAGAGCGCGCAGAGCCGCTTTTCACCTGCAGTGCTGTCAAAGGCTGCCGCGCCAAGCGTGGTCAGGGTCGCGCCTGCCTCGGAGATGGTTGCGGACCAATTGCCTTCGGACCCATCGACGACGATGACTTCCTTTGGCGTGAGCCGGGCGAGTTCCGGGCCCAAAGCGGCACCGGCACAGGGCATCACGTGGAACGCGCCGGTTGAAATATCGACCCAGGCCAGCGCGCCCTCGTCGCGTACCACATGATAAGCCGCAAGAAAGTTGTGGCGGCGGGCGTCGAGCAGGGAGTCTTCGGTCAATGTGCCGGGGGTGACAAGGCGGACAACCTCACGTTTGACCACCGCTTTGTAGCCGCGTTTCTTCGCCTCAGCAGGGCTTTCCATCTGTTCGCAGACGGCGACGCGGAACCCTTTGCGGATCAGGGTCAGGAAATACCCCTCGGCGGCATGATGAGGGACGCCGCACATGGGGATGTCGTCATCCCCGTGCTTACCGCGTTTGGTCAGCGCGATGTCGAGCGCCTCGGACGCGGCGACCGCATCGTCAAAGAACATCTCGTAAAAGTCACCCATGCGGTAGAACAAAAGCGCATCGGGGTGTTGCGCTTTGATCTCAAGATATTGCGCCATCATAGGCGTGGCTTTGGTCATGGGGCCCCCGGAATGATTGCGGCGCAGAGTATCAGGCGAGGGGGTGGGTGAAAGGGCGAAATTGGGGTGGGGTATCGGGATCGAGACAAGCGCGAAGCGCGCCGATCCATCGACAGGCCGCCCGCACGGGCTGTCGATTGGGCAGGTCTTGGTGCAACGATCCTAGATCTCGCCATGGTTGCAGAAATAAAGTGCCCCGATATGACCGTCTGTTCGATATCCCGCGGCCTGTCTATGGATCGGCTTACGGCAAACTCTGACTTGTACCCGCAATTCATTCCCCGCTATGTCTTGTGGACGAATTTGGGGGGACGGCATGTCAAAAGCAAAACACACGCGCGAAGATGCATTGCAATTCCATATGCACCCCACGCCCGGCAAGTGGGAGATTAACGCAACCGTCCCCATGACCACGCAGCGGGATCTGTCGCTAGCCTATTCCCCCGGTGTGGCGATCCCTTGCGAGGAAATCGCCGCCGATCCGGCGACTGCCTATGACTACACCAACAAGGGAAACCTGGTTGCTGTCATCTCGAACGGGACCGCGGTGCTGGGTCTTGGCAATCTGGGTGCGCTGGGCAGTAAACCGGTGATGGAAGGCAAATCGGTGCTGTTCAAACGGTTTGCCGACGTGAACTCCATCGATATCGAACTCGACACCGAAGACACCGACGCCTTTATCCAAGCCTGCAAACTGATGGGGCCGACCTTTGGGGGCATCAACCTTGAGGACATCAAGGCGCCCGAATGCTTTATCATCGAACAGACGCTGAAAGAGCAGATGGACATCCCTGTCTTTCACGACGACCAGCACGGGACGGCCGTGATCTGTGCGGCGGGGCTCATCAATGCGCTGCATCTGTCAGGCAAGAAGATCGCGGATGTGAAGATCGTGCTCAACGGCGCGGGGGCTGCCGGCATCGCCTGCATTGAGCTTCTGAAATTCATGGGTGCCCGGCACGAAAACTGCATCGTTTGCGACACCAAGGGCGTCATCTACCAAGGCCGCACGGAAGGTATGAACCAGTGGAAATCGGCCCATGCGGTCAAGACCGACCTGCGCAACCTGGAAGAGGCGATGAAGGATTGCGACGTGTTCCTTGGCGTGTCCGTCAAAGGGGCGGTGACCCAGGCGATGGTGGAAAGCATGGCCGAAAACCCGGTGATTTTCGCGATGGCGAACCCCGATCCAGAGATCACACCAGAAGACGCGCATGCCGTCCGTCCCGATGCGATTGTGGCCACGGGGCGCAGCGACTACCCGAACCAAGTGAATAACGTGCTGGGCTTCCCATATCTTTTCCGAGGGGCTTTGGACATCCATGCGCGCGCGATCAATGAAGAGATGAAGATCGCCTGTGCAGAGGCGCTCGCCGCTCTCGCCCGTGAAGACGTGCCGGATGAGGTCGCAATGGCTTATGGCAAGAAACTGACCTTCGGGCGCGACTACATCATTCCGACGCCCTTCGATCCACGCCTGATCCACCGCATCCCGACCGCCGTCGCACAGGCCGGCATGAAAACCGGCGTGGCCCGGCGGCCCATCGTGGATATGGATGCCTACGAACTGTCGCTGAAATCGCGGATGGATCCGACGCAATCGATTCTGCGCAGCCTGAATGCGCGCGCCCGTGCCAATCAATCGACACTGGTCTTTGCCGAAGGCGACGACGCCCGCGTCTTGCGCGCTGCTGTCCTTTATCAGCGGTCAGGTATGGGCAAGGCCCTGGTCGTGGGCCGGGACGATGATGTGCGTGAAAAGCTGACGGCAGAGGGATTGCCGGAAGCATTCGATGAGCTTGAGATCGTGAACGCTGCGAACACCACACATCTGGAGACCTACAAGGCGTTTCTCTACGAGCGACTGCAGCGCAAAGGATTTGACGCGCAGGACGTGCACCGCCTCGCTGCGCGGGACAGGCATGTCTTTGCAGCACTCATGCTGGCCCATGGTCACGCGGATGGGATGGTGACCGGGGCGACGCGGAAATCGGCGCATATCCTGGAACTGATCAACCATGTCTTTGATGCGCAGCCCCATGATGGCGCTGTCGGGGTGACGGCGGTGCTGCATAACGGGCGGATTGTGCTGATCAGTGACACGCTGGTCCATGAATGGCCGGATGAGAACGATCTGGCGGATATCGCCGAACGCGGGGCCTTCGTGGCGCGCGAATTGGGGCTGGAACCGCGCGTGGCGTTTTTGTCCTTCTCTACCTTCGGTTATCCGGTGTCGGAACGGGCCGAAAAGATGCATCAGGCGCCCCGTGTGCTGGATGCTCGAAAGGCGGATTTTGAGTATGAGGGCGAGATGACAGTGGATGTCGCCCTGAATGCGCAGGCACAGGAAAACTACCCTTTCCAGCGCCTGACGGGCCCCGCCAATGTGTTGGTCGTGCCTGCCCGACACTCTGCGTCGATCTCGGTCAAGCTGATGCAGGAAATGGCCGGGGCCACTGTGATTGGGCCGATCCTGTCGGGGATCGGAAAGCCTATTCAGGTCTGTTCAACCGTCTCTACCGTCAATGACATCCTGAACATGGCGGTGATTGCCGCCTGCAAGGTCGACTGACCGCCGCAAAAAAGTTCCCTGGTCGGGGAATAAACACGCACCCCCACCCGTAGTCGGATTGAGAGCGCCCGGACATGCGGCGCGGTGAAATCAATTCCAAAACGGGGTGCGACATGAAATTTCTTCAGAAACTAGCGACATTTACGGTCATCGGTCTGTCAACGGCAGCCTGCAGCAGCGGCGGTGGTGGTGGCGATGACGTGCCAGAGCGGAACCTGGGGCTCTTTTTTGGCAGTACCGATCCTGCGCAAGCCCGCAATGGTTTTGCCTATGCGGATGCGGATACGAACCTTGCGGATCTGGAAGGGCAGACATTCACCGTCCGTGTTGTCCGCGCGACCGTCGATGAAGAGACAGGCGAAGTGCGCCGGGAAACCACGGATGAGATTGTGGAATTTCAGGATGAAGAAAATCTGACGATCACACTGGATGGTGAGGTTCTGAACATTGTCGAAGACCGATTGATCGCTGATAACGGCGATGTCTTTACCCTGCGCAATAGTGGTGGCGGAAGCGCTGTTCAGGCCTTTGTGTTGGAAAAGCGAGAACCAGGTATAGATCTCATTGATGATGATCGCGTACGTCTTGGCTCATCAAGTTTCCTGATCGGGGCGGAGACAAACCCCGATCAAATTGCCGCCTTGTCTGGGTCCGTGACGTATAAAGACGGTTTTGTGATCAACCCGGTTGTCGGGGGTCCGAATGCTTTGCAAGCGCTGGTCACGCTCGAAGCTGACTTTGGCTCGTCGACCATTTCTGGCGATGTTGAGCTTGCCCAGAACGGGACTGGCCTCGAAGTTGGGCTGGAACTTGCCCCAACGGCCATCACCGGGAACGGTTTTGCGGGGGATTTGACGGTCGGATTTTGTGGCGAGGCCAGCTGTACATCCGACAGCGCAATCGGTGGCGTGTTTTTTGGAGATGAGGGCGCTGAAATTGGTGGCTTGATCGACCTAGATGTCACAACCACTGATTCCGATGGCGTAACTACGGACCTGATCGGCAGCGGGGCTTTTGTCGCGACTGAACCAGAGCTGGCTGAGGTACTTCCTGGTGCAATTCCCTAGCGGTTGCTTACACGGTCAGGACAGACCGGCAATCAGAAGCTGTTAAGTTTGAGCCATCCCAAATTGCCCGCTAAGAAGGTCACGCAACAATTGGCGGGCATATCACATGGCACTCTGGAACCTTGGATCGATCAACGCGGATTTCGTCTATGCCGTGCCCCACATCCCCGCACGGGGAGAGACGTTGTCGTCCAGCAATCGTCAGATGTTTCTAGGCGGCAAGGGCACCAATATGTCGGTCGCGGCGGCACGGGCGGCGGCGCATGTGAACCACATTGGCGCAGTCGGTCCCGATGGGCGCTGGGCAGTTGAGCGATTGCTGGAATATGGTGTCGATACCCGCAATATCGCTGAAATAGAGACCGAGACCGCGCAGGCGATCATCATGGTGACCCCGGATGGCGAAAATGCGATTGTGTTGCATCCCGGTGCGAATGCAGAGATCCCGCAGGCGACGCTACAGACGGCGATGGCAGAGGCGCAGACGGGGGATTGGCTGGTGATCCAGAACGAGACGAACTTGCAGCGGACGGCGGCAGCTTTGGGCAAAAAGATGGGGTTGCAGGTGGCCTATGCCGCTGCCCCTTTTGATGCGGAGCGGGTGCAGGCGGTGCTGCCCTACCTGGATTTTCTGATCCTGAACGCGGTTGAGGCCGCGCAGTTAAAGCATGCGACGGGGCAAGCCCCTGCTGATTTGTCGGTGCGGGATGTGATTGTAACGCTGGGGGCAGGCGGGGCTGATTGGTACGGCCCGACGGGCAAGCAGCATTTCGGCGCAATCAAGGTGGACCCCGTGGATACGACCGGGGCTGGTGATACGTTCACAGGATATGTGCTGGCAGGGCTTGATCGAGGGATGCCCATGGCCCAGGCAATTGGTCAGGCGATGAAGGCCGGGGCGTTGATGGTGACGCGCCACGGCACAGCAGATGTCATCCCGGATTTGGCCGAGGTGCAGGCGTTTCAGCTTTGACCGCCGGCAAAAAGCGCAGCGTCACCCCATAGGGCGCGCACGCGCGCATCGCGCCCACAGGC
>JBCBDL010000093.1:0-14394 GCA_038529695.1 Pseudomonadota bacterium
CGCCCGCGCATCAGAGGGTCAGGCGGAATAGGTAGGGTGGAACATGTTCTTGGGCGACAGCGTGAAAATCTCGCACCCGTCAGCGGTGATCCCGATGGAATGTTCGAACTGGGCTGACAGGGATTTGTCGCGGGTGACGGCGGTCCAATCATCGGCGAGGACCTTGGTATCAGGACGGCCAAGATTGATCATCGGCTCAATCGTGAAGAACATTCCTTCTTCGAGCACAGCCCCGGTGCCCGGACGCCCGTAATGCAGCACATTGGGCGGCGCGTGAAACACCCGGCCCAGCCCGTGACCGCAGAAATCACGCACGACCGACATGCGGTGGCTCTCCGCATAAGTCTGGATCGCATGGCCGATATCACCGAACGTATTGCCGGGCTTCGCCGCCTCAATCCCCTTCATCAGCGCGTCATGGGTGACCTGCACGAGCCGTTCAGCCTTGCGGGGCATCTTGCCCGCCACATACATCCGGCTGGTGTCGCCAAACCAGCCATCGACGATCACGGTCACGTCGATATTCAGGATATCGCCATCTTTCAGCTTCTTGTCGCCGGGAATGCCGTGGCAGACCACATGGTTGACCGAGATACAGCTGGCATGCTGATAGCCTTTGTAGCCGATCGTGGCCGAGGTCGCGCCTGCATCATTGACCATCTGGGTGATGATCCGGTCAATCTCGCCCGTGGTCTGACCGGGAAAAACGTGTTCAGCAATGTCATCAAGAATGCGCGCGGCCAGCGCCCCCGCTTTGGCCATGCCAGCGAAATCACCGCGTTCATAGATGCGGATCCCGTCCTTGGTCAAATGGCCTTTATTTGTTTCCACGTGGCTTTTCCTTTTGCGCGTCAACCGGCACATAGGGGAAATTGAACATAGTTTCTAGGTCTGCACCGGGATCGGGTTCGCCAATGTGATCGTTTGCGGGGTTATGGCGCAGCTTTGGGCGATGGCCACGACACCTGCCTCTTTCGCCAGTGCAAATGCGGTGGCATAGGTCGGATCAATATCACCCGCGATGGTCATGGCCCCACAATCGGTCCGCTGGACAAGGTAAAACATGATGGCGCGATGGCCTTGCCGCACCATCTGCGCCAGCTCGCCCAAATGCTTGGCGCCGCGTGCGGTCACGCTGTCTGGAAACTCTGCCAGACCCTGATGGCGGGACAGCGTGACACTTTTGACTTCAAGATAAATATCCGGGCCGTCACCGCTCAACAGAAAGTCAATACGGCTGTTCTGGCCGTACTTCACCTCGGCCCGGACAAGATCATAAGGCGGCAAACCGGGGACCTCGTGCGCCAGCAAAGCCGCCTTGAGCGCCTTGTTGGGGATCGACGTATCAACGCCGGTGAAATGCCCGTTTTCATGATCCACCAGACGCCAGCCGAATTTCAGCTTCTTCTTTGGATCATCGTTGGGTTCCAACCAGACCTTCATCCCCGGCTCGGCCAACCCCATCATCGACCCCGGATTGGCGCAGTGGACGGTCACCTCACGCCCGTCCGCTAGCCGGACATCGGCCAGAAAGCGTTTGTAGCGGCGGATCAGGCGGGCGGAGACAAGAGGCGTGGCAAATTCCATTTTCGCCCTATAACCTGTCTGTCAGAACAGGAGAAAGACCAAATGCCGAACCCCACCGCCGCCATGCTCGTTATTGGGGACGAGATATTATCAGGGCGCACGCGCGATGCGAATATGCACCATCTGGCGGGGCAGTTGACTGAGGCCGGGATAGACTTGAAAGAAGTGCGCGTGGTTAGCGATGATCGCGACGCCATCATCGCGGCGACGAAGGCGCTGTCATCGGCTTACACTTATGTTTTCACCAGCGGCGGGATTGGCCCGACCCATGATGATATCACCGCTGATTGCATCGCTGCGGCCTTTGACACGCCCATCAGCATCCGCGATGACGCCCGCGCCTTGCTGCAGGCCCATTACGACCGGTCCGGGCAGGAATTGAATACGGCGCGACTGCGGATGGCGCGTATCCCGGACGGGGCAAATCTGATCGAGAACCCGGTTAGCACAGCACCCGGTTTTACATTGCATAATGTCCATGTGATGGCAGGTGTGCCGTCTGTCTTTCAGGCCATGGTGGCGAGCATCCTGCCGACATTGACCGGTGGCGCGCCGCTTTTGTCGCGCAGTTTGCGCGTCATGCGGGGCGAAGGCGATATTGCCGGGCCTTTGGGCTTATTTGCTGACGAATACAGCGATCTGGCCATTGGCTCTTACCCCTTCCAGAAAGACGGTGTGTATGGTGCGAATGTCGTGGTACGTGGCACCGATGCGGCACGGCTCGACGCGGCGATGCAGGCATTGACAGGTATATTTGCCGCATGACCCTGCCCAACGCACAAAAGCTCTATGCCATTATTGATGGAACGTGGCCCGCCTCGGCCAAGCAAGCGCTTGGACCCTGGACCATCCGCCTCGATGACAGCGGCAGTAGCCGCGTCAGCGCTGCGACCGCCGAACAGCCAATAGAGGATGCCGATATCCCACTGGCCGAAGCAGCAATGCGCGAGGCGGGGCAAGTGCCGCTTTTTATGATCCGGGAAGGAGAGGATGCCCTTGATACCCTGCTGGCGGCGCGCGGCTATGTCATCAAAGACCCGGTCAATATGTATGCCGCACCTATTGACGATATCGCCACCAATCGCCCGCCCGCGGTGACAACATTTGAGGTCTGGCCACCTTTAGCGGTGCAAACGGATGTCTGGGCTGCAGGCGGGATCGGCCATGGCAGGATCGCGGTGATGGACCGAGCCCGGGCGCCTAAGACCACACTGCTGGGCCGGATCAACGATCGGCCCGCCGGTACGATATACATTGGCATCGCTGCTGACTGCGCGATGATCCACGCGCTGGAAGTGGCGGAACACGACAGGCGGCAGGGGCTCGCCAAGCATCTGACGCAAGGGGCGGCCTTTTGGGCGCGAGACAACGGCGCTGCCTACATGACCCTGGTGACAACTGTGGCGAATACTGCAGCGAACGCGCTCTACTCTTCCATCGGCATGTCGCTTGTGGGACATTATCATTATCGGACCCTGCCGGAGTGATCGTTTGACCAAACAGCCCACCGCCCTTGATCTTCCAATGGTAAATCCTTTGCCTGAGGAGACGCAGAAGTACTTTGACATCTGCCAGGACAAACTGGGCATGGTGCCGAATGTGCTGCAGGCCTACGCCTTTGACATCGATAAGCTGAATGCATTCACGGCACTCTATAACGACGTGATGCTGGCCGAGTCTGGGCTGTCCAAGCTGGAACGCGAGATGATCGCGGTGACCGTATCATCAATCAACAAATGCTATTACTGTCTGACAGCGCATGGGGCGGCTGTGCGGCAATTGTCAGGCGATCCGCAATTGGGTGAGATGCTGGTGATGAATTGGCGCGTTGCACCTTTGGATGCACGCCAAAAGGCGATGCTGGAATTTGCAGAACTGATGACCGTGGCAAGCGCAAAGGTTGAGGAAAAAGACCGTGACGCCTTGCGCAAGGTCGGGTTTTCGGACCGGGATATCTGGGATATTGCCGCCGTTACAGGGTTTTACAATATGAGCAACCGGATCGCGTCTGCCACGGACATGCGCCCGAACGACGATTATCACGCGCAGGCCCGATGATCCGGCAAGCCTGCGCCGTCATTGGCCTGATAGGCGGGGCCGCACAGGCGCAGGTCCTGAATTTCCCCAGCAACGCAGCGTTGCAAATCGAAGAGGCCAGTCCGCTTGACAGCTATGCCCTGCCAACGGGTATTTGGGATGGCGCGGCGGTTCCGGTCAAGGTGGTCGAAGGCACGTTGACCCGTCAGTCCTGGCGGATTGAGGCGGCATCTCTAACCACATTGCAGCTCCTCCGCCCATTGCGAGAACAACTATTGAATGACCGTTTCGACATTCTGTTTGAATGCCAGACCGAAGCCTGCGGCGGGTTCGACTTTCGGTTCGGAACAGAGGCACTACCGCCGCCGGAAATGCAAATAAACATTGGTGACTTTCGCTTTCTTGCGGCCGAACGCATCGATGCCGATGGCCCAGAATATGTCAGCCTGTTTGTCAGTCGCACAGCGCAGGCCGGCTATGTTCAGGTGACGCGCGTTGGCCCGGCGCCGACCAGTAACGATACGCTTGTCGTCACAACCGCGCCACCCTTGCGCGCGGCGGACCAACCAACCGCATTTGATTTCGTCACCACGCTTGAACAAGCGGGGCATGCGGTTTTGGAGGATCTAACCTTTGAAACAGGCTCTGCCCAATTGGCGCAAACACCATTTGGGTCATTGCAGACACTTGCCGATTATCTGCTGGACAATCCTGATCGTAACGTCGCCCTTGTCGGGCACACCGACAGTTCCGGTTCATTGGCCAGCAACATTGCACTTTCCAAGCAGCGCGCGGGGTCCGTTTTGGAACGCTTGGTCAGCGATTACGGCGTCAGCCGCAGTCAATTGGAGGCCGAAGGGATGGGCTATCTGTCGCCCATCGCAACCAACTTGACTGAAGAGGGCCGCGAAGCGAACAGACGGGTTGAAGTCATTATCACCTCAACACAATAAGGTTTCCCGCGTCAAAACGAAAAAAACGCGGCCGATTGTGGCCGCGTTAGTCAGGTGTAAAAGAGCACCTAGGGGAAAATTACCATGTATCAGGGCCTTTTTCAGCAAAGGCGTGCACTAGAAAATCGATGAACGCGCGGACTTTCGGTTGCGTGAACCGGCCCGGCGGATAAACGGCATAGATGCCTTGCGTTTCGACTGGTAGGTCGGGGATTGCTTCCTCGACCAGCCCGTCGCGCAAGGCGTCGGCGTAAAGAAAACTTGGCAAATAGGCGATACCCAGACCGCCCACGCAGGCGTTAAGCAAGGATTGCCCATCATTGACCGTCAACCAACCCGCCGTACGCACCTGACGCTTTTCACCCGACGGGGCCGTCAGTTTCCAGACGGCAGAGTTAGCCTGATTGGAATAGTGCAACAGCTTGTGTTCGTTCAGATCGTCAATCTTTTCGGGGCGGCCATATTGATCAAAGTATGCGGGGCTGGCGATCATCCGTTTTGTTGTGTCGGTCAGCTTGCGTGCGCGCAGGGTGCTGTCTTCAAGCTCTCCAATACGCACGGCCATGTCAAACCCTTCAGAGATCAACTCCACATAGCGGTTGTTGAGAACCATGTTGACGGTGATGTCAGGGAATTCGCTCAGGAAATCGCCCAAAACCGGCGAGAGATGGTTCACGCCAAAGTCGGTGGCGACACTGATCCGCAAAAGACCAGAAGGTGCAGATTGCATTGACGTCACAAGTGCATCGGCTTCACCTGCATCGTTCAGTACGCGGCGCGCGCGGTCGTAATAGGCCAGACCAATCTCGGTTGGGCTGACACGGCGGGTGGTGCGGTTCAGAAGGCGCGCGCCAAGGCGTGCCTCCAGCGATGACACGTGTTTTGATACGGCGGATTTGGAGATCCCCATCTTTTTCGCGGCGTCCGTGAAACCACCTTGGTCAACAACCGTGGCAAAGGCCTCCATTTCCGTCAGACGATCCATACGCGTGTCCCAAACTCTTGCTACTGTTTCTACTTTGATGACGACCAATTCGGGCAGGAATGGGACCAATGCCTGACAATACCGGGGTATGAATCGGTTTGATGCGTATGGGGAAACAGCAGGATGGCAGGTGTTCGCCTGTCAATACGCGATGTTTTGCTACAATGTGGCAGCCAGGCGCGTGCCCTGATCAATTGCGCGTTTTGCGTCGAGTTCCGCCGCCACATCCGCGCCGCCGATCACGTGAACTTTGCGGCCCGCATCGATCAAGGCATCCGCAAGACTGCGTTCAGGGACCTGCCCGGCGCAAAGGACAATGGTGTCGGCCGAAATCACTTTTGGGTTCTCGCGTGCGTCGCCCATGCTGACATGCAGCCCCTGCGCATCGATACGCTCGTAATTTACGCCGCCGATCATCTGGACGTTTTTCATCTGTAGTCCGGCGCGATGGATCCATCCGGTCGTTTTGCCAAGACGTTTGCCCAGTTTTTCGGATTTGCGCTGTAGCAGCGTGACTTCGCGTGCCGGGGCGTCTGGTTTCGGCCCTTCGGGACGCAGGCCGCCGCGTGTTTCGGCGGGATCACCAACACCCCATTCCTGCAGCCATTCTTCAAGATTTTCAGTCGAACTGTCATCGGTGACAAGGTATTCGGCCACGTCAAAGCCGATGCCTCCTGCGCCAATGATGGCGACTGACTTGCCAACCTTTTTCTTGCCGCGCAGCACGTCAATATAGGATAGGACGTTCGGACCGTCCTGGCCCGGAATTTCCGGATCGCGCGGGGCGACGCCGGTGGCGATGATGATATCGTCGAAATCAGCCAACAGGTCTGGTGTTGCAGTCGTCGCCAGTTGCAGGGTGATACCTGCCTTCGCGACCATTGTGCGGTAGTAATCGACCAGCCCCCAGAATTCTTCTTTGCCAGGAACCTGTTTGGCCATGTTCAATTGCCCACCGATCTCATCGGCTTTGTCGAACATCGTCACGTCGTGTCCACGCTCTGCCGCAGTCATCGCCGCTGACAGACCAGCAGGCCCCGCGCCAACAACGGCGATCTTCTTTTTCTTGTCAGCTGGTTCAATCGTCAATTCAGTTTCGTGACACGCACGGGGGTTGACCAGACAAGACGACAATTTGCCACTAAACGTATGGTCCAGACAGGCCTGATTGCAGGCGATGCAAGGCGCAATTTGATCGGCCTTGCCTGCAGCTGCCTTGGCCACAAAATCGGCATCTGCCAAAAACGGCCGCGCCATGCTGACCATGTCAGCACACCCGTCGGCCAGCACATTTTCGCCGACCTCTGGCATGTTGATCCGGTTGGAGGTGATGATGGGAATTTGAACTTCGCCCATCAACTTTTTCGTCACCCAGGTAAAGGCCCGGCGGGGGACGGATGTGGCGATGGTTGGAATGCGCGCCTCGTGCCAGCCGATACCGGTATTCAGGATTGTCGCGCCTGCATCTTCGATGGCTTTGGCGAGCTGCACGACCTCTTCCCACGTGGAACCATTGGGCACCAGATCGATCATCGAGAGCCGATAAATCACAATAAAATCAGTACCTACGGCTGCGCGCACGCGGCGGACGATCTCAACCGGCAGGCGCATCCGGTTTTCGTAGGTGCCACCCCAGCGATCAGTGCGTTTGTTGGTATGGGTGACCAGGAACTG
Organism: Pseudomonadota bacterium; assembly: GCA_038529695.1. Taxonomy (GTDB): domain Bacteria; phylum Pseudomonadota; class Alphaproteobacteria; order Rhodobacterales; family Rhodobacteraceae; genus Yoonia. Next base: position 7,237 of record JBCBDL010000093.1, read on the forward strand.
GTTGATGAAGTAGCCCTCTGACCCCATCACCTCGACCCCGTCATAACCGGCCTCTTGCGCGCGGGTCGCGGCGGTGACGATATCGGCGATCTGCTTTTCGATCCCGTCTTCGTCCAGCTCCTTTGGCGGAAACGGAGAGATGGGGGATTTGATCGCAGAGGGTGCAACACAATTTGGCGCATAGGCATAACGGCCTGCATGCAGGATCTGCATGGCAATCTTGCCATCAGCATCGTGAACACGATCTGTGACGATCTTGTGGTTGGCAATGTCTTGATCGGTGTAAAGCCCTGCAGCACCTGGGAAAACACCACCTTCGGCATTTGGCGCCATGCCACCGGTGACCATCAACGCGACCTCGCCGCGGGCGCGGGCGGCGTAGAATTCCGCGACGCGGTTCCAGTCTTTCGTTTCCTCAAGCCCGGTATGCATAGACCCCATCAGGACGCGATTTTTCAGCGTCGTGAACCCAAGGTCCAAAGGTGCCAGAAGATGGGGATACTGGGTCATCATATGCCTCCGCTTTTGTAGCAGAATGGCCAAACTTGACGCGCACGTCACCCCTGAACGCGGCGTCATGGAAGCAACGTTCGGGGGGGATTTTACGTTCGAAAACGATGAAGGGAAACGAATCGGGTTTTAATGCAGGGATTTCAGGGCCAAACCGGCATGAAGAATGCGTACAGAACCCATACAGAAGCTGTACGTACATCCGTACCTTTGGCGGCCAATTGGCTGACCGCGCGGCGAAAATGTAAACCCCTCTTTAAGGTATTTGAGAGCCTTCGGCGCGCGGGAACAACATTGCCGTCAGGCTGCGGTCCCTCCCAGAAAAGCCATTGAGTCCTAGTCGGGCGAACAAGGCTCAAATCAGCGTAACGCGGCACGCGCCAGCGTGGGTCAGGCCGCTTCCTATATCGGTGATATGATGAGCCTATACTTGATGCGTGCCAGTGAGATGAATGCATATCGTGACCCGGACATAGCGCCGGGCCCAACAACCCGCGCCCGGAAGGCGAAAACACGCTACCTTGTCGCACAACCGTTGTTAGGCATCGGGAGCCAGAAAGCCGCGAATAGCCATAATCGTGCTTTCCGGCTTGTCCCAGACGACGTCATGGCCGGCATTCGGAATAACGCTGAGCACCGCGTTCGCAAACAGGGTCGCATGCTGGCTTTGCAGCGGTGGACCGGTCCAGCTATTGCAGGCACCTGCCAAAAGCAGGACGGGCCCTTCATATGCTGTGCCAGCGGCGATGCGGTCGACCTCTGTATCAGGGACGCCCTGCCACGCGGAACTTGCAGCGGCCCCAAACCGCCATCCAGGTGCGGTGTAGCCGCTTCCGCAATGATATGGGTTTTCGGGATGGCGCACAAACATTCCGACCATCCGACCGATCAGGAAATCATCGGCGGCCCACTTATCGGGACCGGTCACATGGGCGGCGCGGAACCCTGTCAGGACCGCTTGAGTGACGTAGCCAGCCCCCGACATGAAATGCTTGCTTTGGGCCCTCCATTCTGCGCGACCGTCTGCATCAATATAGCCCGGTTCAATCAGAACAGCACGCCGCACCCGCATGGGCGACTGACCAAGATAGGCCGTGGCGAGCATGGCACCCCATGAATGGCCGATCAGCACCACAGGTCGGTCCGAAGAGACCAGGTCGACGACAGCGTCGAGTTCCGCCAGATACCCGTCGAGCGTAAGTTGATTTGCGGCGACACGCTCTGACAGCCCCGCTCCTCTCTGGTCGTAGAAGACGATGCGGTGGGTATCCGACAACGCGGCAAGGGCGCGCAACGACTGAAAGTCGGCGCCAGGACCACCGTGGAGCACGATAATTGTTTGGGCGCCTTCTGGACCTTCGATTGTTTCCATGTGCAAGGCGATGCCCAAGACGTCTTGTTTAGGCAGCACATTGTCATGGGTCACAAGGGCCGGAACGGGGTAGTCTCCGCGCGTTCCAAAATAGAGTGCGGCCACCACCACCAGCAGGCTAGCAACGCCGGCGGCGAGCCATTTCAAGACAGATTTCACTGGTCGCCCCCATGTTTTGCGATGAGCCTGAGAACCTCAAGCATGAATGAAAAGGGGCGGCGCGGCGCATCTGTTTGGTTGAAGGTTCCGACCAGGTAGATGTCACGTTCTGGCGCGCGGTAAGCGAATGAGCCGCTGGCGCCGGAATGGCCGATCAATTCAGGCGTGGGGCGCCACAATGTCATCCAGGGTGGCAGATGAAACCGCATAAGGCCGCCGCCATATTCTCTGGGAAATGTGAGCGGACGCCAGTGCTGCAAATGGGACAGGGCTTTGGGTGAGAACAGTTTCCCAGCAAAAAACGCCCTCAGAAACAGCATCAATTCCCCTGTATCGGACACAATGCCCCCGTCTGGGCCCATGCTGAAAAGCGTCTGCGGAATGTCGAGACGCCGCGCCTTGTGATAGATTGGCAGCAGCTGATGATCCTGTGCGGGGTCGATCAGATGTGTCTTGCGGAGGCCAAGCGGCGCGCAGATGCGCGCTTGCAGGGCCTCATCATAGGACAGTCCTGTCACGCTTTCGATGACCGCGCCCAGAAGCTGGTAGTTCGTGTCAGAGTAATATGCCTTCCCGCCGTCGGGCGCTGCCTGGGGTGGCAGCGCCTTCGTGATCCGAAGCACGTCATCCAGATCATAGGCCTGATCCCGGCCTTGCAGGATGTCTTTCGCAAGCTGGCCCTCGTAATAGTCTGCAACGCCCGACGTTTGGAAGAGCAGGTGGCGTATTGTGACCTGTTTTCCGTAGGCGACGCCGTTGACCACGTGCAGATCCGCAAGATCGTGATCGGGGAGCAGGCTTTGCACCGGCTGATCGAGGGTGATGTCGCCCGCCTCGCACAATTGCTGGATCATTGTCGCGGTATACATCTTGGCGATGCTGGCAATGGGAAACTGCATGTCAGGGGCAGCCGCCCCCGATGCGCCGCGAAAGTCGACCTGTCCATCGCCAGATTGAACATGAAGCAGCAGGCCGTGCGCCTTGCTGCGTTGCTGGGTCTTGTCGAGGAGGATTTGCAGCGTGTCGTCTAAAGGGATCATGCCCGCTTCCCCATCAAATCGAAAGACGTGTGCGCTGGGTCGCGGGCCAAGGTGACGCCGATCGCGATAAACCAGACGATTGCACCAAGACCAAAGATCGCGCCGGCGATATCGCCAAAACTGGGGATCAGGGTCAAAAAACCACCGATCCCGGTCATGAGCCCAACAGCAACTGTTGCCTTTTCGATGCTCCGACTCAACTGCCCCGCAAGACTGACAAAAGCGATCCAGATGCCCCCGGCGATCTCATTCCCGCCGCCAAGACCCAGTTCCACAGAATGCAGCATCTGCCACAGCTGCGCTGCACCCTCTGGATCGGCGATCGCAAGGTGCGCGGACTGTTCGATGGCGACATTCCCGATCATGCCTGCACCAAGGACGAGAGCCGCCCAAATCAGCCCGATGCCACGCGTCACTGACGCCCAAGCCGGGCTGCGCGTATGCAACATCGCGGCAAGCACCACGACAAGCACCGCCAATGCCAGCGCGTTGAGGATGTATATCACACAATTGAACAAGGTCAGGGCGCCTGGTTGTTGCGCGATGAAATCTACAACGGCAACGGCGTCAACCTTTGCAGTGCCATAACCAAAGGGCATCAAGAACATCACCAGAAAGGCGAAACCAAAAAGGTAGGTGGCAGCACAGATCAGGGCGCAAAGGCCGCCAATTCTATGAAACGACATGGCTTCTCTCCGCGGAAGATTTCTGCGTTGCACGCGCATCCGCAACAGATGCAAGGTGATCTGCAAGCTTGCGATGCCCAGCTTGTGGCGCTGTCATGTCCAGCGCGCTGGCGGTCAGGAAGAATTGTGCCGGACCAGATATACGCCTTGGCGCAAGGTAGGGCAGAAGCCGTAAAAGCGCCTTGCGCAAGCCGTCCGGCAGATGGGTGACGCGGGGCCTTTTGCCCAGCGTTTCAAAGCAAAGTTGCGCAAGGTCGTTCTGTGTGAACGTTTCTGGTCCTCCGATCTTGGCCCATGTGGCGCCTGCGTCCACGGCATCGTAGATCGCAGCGGCCAGGTCGGCACCGTGGATCGGGTTGATCTTTTGCGTGCCGGACCCAAAAAGCCACACCCGACCTGACCGGGCCATGGTCAGAAAGTCGGCCATGTCCGAGAAATACCCCGTTGGCGCAACCACCGTTGACCGTATTGCCGCAGATTGGAGCTTGGCCACAAAGGCCGATTTTGCTGCAACCAACGGCACCTTGGCCATCTGGTCGGCCTTCAGGACATGCACATATGCAAAGCGTGGCACGTTACTCTGCTCTGCCTCGGCAAGAAGGTTGAGGTTGGCCTGGTAGTCGACGTCCCAATAACCCAGCCCATCGGCCTGCCGTGTGATCCCAAGCGCCGAAACGACAAGATCGACGCCTTTCATGTGACCCTGCAGGGTTTCGGGTTTGGTTGCTTCCGCTACGATAAGATGGTCGGCGGTCAGCCCGTCAGGGTCGCCTGATTTGCGGACAAGGGCTGACACATGCCAGCCGCGGCGCTTGTACTCCACGCAAAGATGGCGCCCAAGATAGCCGGTCGCACCGGCAACAAAGACATGGTTCATATCAAACTCCTTGAGTTTATGATTTATCCTTTTGGTCAGACCCGCGCGAGTTGAGCGACGTCAAGCGCCGGACGCATCTGGCAATCTGTCGAGACGGCGTGCCGAAGGCCAATATCCTGCAAAAGGCGCGGTGACGTTGGTGCGTTGATTGACCCGGTCATTGGCGACAGCTTTGTCCGGGCTAAGCGTGTCAGCACATCACGTAGTGCCGGAAAACAGGGCGCACCTATGGTCAGAAGATCGCTTGTCATTGCCAATTATCCTACCACCCGGTGGCCGCGACCGCGCAAACACTCCACAACGATTGCTTCGCGACGTTCACTTGCGTTCACAGCGCCTGCCACACCGCCTGCCACTGCGCCGGCGATCGCACCACCCAGCGCGTCGCCGTCATCGTCTGCTTCGCCAAGCACCGCGCCTGCACCGGCGCCAAGCACTGTCGCGCCAATTGTTTCTTGGTCGAATTGGTTTTGACTGCGCGCAAGTGATTGGCATGCCGCCAGGTCGGATTGGAAGGCGGCCGTGGGCGTGCCGTCCAGAATTGGTGTGTAGTTGGCACCGCTATGGGCGCAGGCCGACACTGCCGCAACAATTGGCAGAATAAGATGACGTTTCATGGTTTTAGTCCTTTTAGTTTGACAAAGGGATCCCGTGCGTCCGGACGCTTGCCGGGCGGGAAGGATGGGTAGAAAAGCTTGAAAAAAGTGACGGTTAGGGTGGTGGGCGGCCCGTCAGGCCGGGATCACCGTGGACGCGACGAAAGCGGTTTCGATATTCGGTAGCCGGCACGCCCAGATGTCGTTGAAATGCGCGCCGCATCCGTTCGGCGTGCTGAAATCCGACTTCGCGGGCGATCCGATCAACACTCAGCCCGGTTGTTTCCAGTGCGACGCGGGCGGCCTGGACCCGTGCGGTTTCGACATAGGCTGCAGGTGTATTCCCGGTTTCATCCTTGAACCGACGCACAAACGTCCGTTCAGACAGGTTTACGCGGGCGGCCAAAGCGGTGACCGTCAAGGGCTCGCCCGGATGAGCCAGGATATGTTGCAATGTGTCATCAATCGCAGGGTCTTCGGCCTTTTGCGCCACAAGATGCGCACTGAACTGCGCCTGCCCACCCGGCCGCATCATATACATGACGCTGAACCGCGCGACCTGAAGCGCCACGTCGTGGCCCCAGTCCATCTCGACCAGGGCGAGCGCGAGGTCCATCCCGGACGTCACACCGGCCGATGTCCAAACTTTGCCGTCGCGGACAAAGATTGCATCGTGATCAACGGTGACGGCCGGGTATTCTGTCGCCAAGATCGGGCACCAAAACCAATGCGTTGCTGCGCGCTTCCCGTCCAAGAGGCCAATATCTGCGAGGATCAGTGCACCGGTGCAAATCGACACGACCCGCCCCGCACGCGCCGCCGCCCAGCGAACGAATTCCAGAAGCTCAGGCGCTTTCAGCGCACTGGATGATCCATGCCCACCCGCCACAATCAGCGTGTCAATTTCGGGCTCTGTTTCCATAATTTCCTGAAAAGAGGCTTCAGCTGTCAATGTCAGGCCCGATGCCGCCGCAACCGGGCCAGCCTCCGCCGCAACGATGTTCAGCCGGTAGGGCGCGTCCCCGTCGGCAACGAAATACTGGGTGGTCGCCAGGATTTCCAACGGTCCCATCACGTCCAGACTGTGGACACCAGGATAGGCCACCATGAAAACGGTGCGGGCGCGGCGAGATGGCAGAGTTTGCTTCGAATTGGTCATATTCAGACAATAGTGGTTTTGATGACATGACCGTTAGGACAAATACCCCTCGGTTTCTGCCAAAGCAAAATCAAGGTGAATCCAGGTTTCAAATCCCTGTGTCGTCCATCGCAACCGAAATTCATCACAGACTCAAATTGACAAACGTCCGCGCCCTTCCGGCGATATCAAACATCTGGCCGTGCGAGGGTTGAACAGCCGTCTCATTGCATCGGCGGGGCCAGCACGCGCGCGGCAGTGTCGTTTCTGCGTGAGGCGTTATTGTCCCGCATGCGCGCAAACTGCGGGCCATTGATCGCTTCGCCGATTTAGGCGGCATCCGCAATCCCCCCTGCAGCACGGCAAATGTCAAAGCAGCGCAAAGTGGCAGGTGAAATGCCGCATGAGCGCGGGCTCTTTAATGATGCGGAAGCCAGCCACGCTGTCGATCTCGGCCTGTAATTCGCTGAACGCTTCGATCACGTAATCCGCGTGGCTTTGCGTGTAGGTTCTGCGGGGAAAGGCGAGGCGGACGAGTTCCATCGCGGCAGGCTTTTCCGAGCCGTCAGGTTGGCGGCCGAACATCACGCTGCCGATTTCACAAGAGCGGATGCCGCCGATCTCATAGAGTTTGCAGGCGACGGCATGGGCGGGGTAATGGAGCGGATCGATCTGCGGGAGCCAGCGTTTTGCGTCGATAAAGACGGCGTGGCCGCCGGCAGGTTTGACGACCGGAATGCCCATCGCGTCCAGCCGTTCGACGATGTATTCGTTCGTGCG
>JBCBDL010000094.1:0-14336 GCA_038529695.1 Pseudomonadota bacterium
GTGCGCCCGCGCCACTTTGCGGTCTCGATCGGAACAACACCAGAACTGGTGGTGGCGGCGTTGTCGCAACACAAGAACCTGCGCATCTTTTCGAACAATCTGCACCTGGCCATCAGCGCCTACCGGTTTCCCGGGGCGCGCGTGACAATTCCCGAAGGCACGCTTCGCCCGTCTGGCGCGGACATCGTCGGGCCCTCTGCGGCGGCGTTTTTTGACCGTTATGCCTTTGATATCGGTTTGTTTGGCGTAGCCGCCGTCGATGCGGATGGTGCGCTGCTCGATCTGTCGGAAGAAGACACGCTCTCGCGTGAGGCGATCTCTCGGAACGCGGCCAAGCGCATCTTGGTGCTTGATGCGACGAAGTTCGGGCGCAAAGCCCATGTGCGCAGCGGCCATATCACCGATGTCGAGCATGTGATTTGTGACACCCGCCCGCCGCAGCCGATTTGCGACCAGCTTGCCCGCGCGAAGGTGGACCTCGTGATCTGCGACGAGGCGGGCACGTGACCGATCAGCCGGGCAAATCCATCCGCTTGCATGGGGTGCGCAAGACATGGGGCGAAACAACGTCGCTCGACGGGATTGACCTGGACATTCCGGCGGGCAAGTTCACCGCCATCCTTGGCCCCTCAGGCTGCGGCAAGTCCACGACATTGCGCATCATCGCAGGGCTGGAAGCCGTCACAGAGGGGCGGGTGGAGATCGACGGGGCGGATGTGACCCATTTGCCGCCCGCCAAGCGGCGTCTGTCGATGGTGTTTCAAAGTTATGCGCTTTTCCCGCATCTGAGCGTTGCCGAGAACATCATCTTTGGCCTGCGCGTCGAGCGGCTGTCGAAGGCAGAGCGCGCGGCGCGTCTGGCCGACGTGGCTGATCTGCTGGAACTCGCACCCTACCTTGATCGCAAGCCCGCAGCCTTGTCGGGGGGCCAGCAGCAACGCGTGGCGCTTGGGCGGGCTGTTATTTCGCGGCGGCCCGTGTGCCTGATGGACGAGCCCCTGTCGAACCTCGATGCACGGCTGCGCGATGAGATGCGGCGCGAAATCCGCGCCCTGCAACGCAAGCTCGGCCTGACCATGGTCTATGTCACCCACGACCAGACCGAGGCAATCACGATGGCCGATCAGGTCGTGCTGATGAACGCAGGGCGGATCGAACAGGTCGACAGCCCCCAGCAGATCTACCGTGCGCCCGCGACCCGGTTTGCGGCGCGTTTCATCGGGACACCGCCGATGAACCTTATGCCCCCGGATGCCCTGGCCATCGGGGCTGAAAAGCTGCCCGAAGGTGTGTTGATCGGCCTGCGTCCCGAAACGCTGCGCATAACCCCGAACGGGCCGGTCAGGGCCCGGGTGACGTCGGCTGAATTCCTCGGGGCGGATACCTTGGTCGAATGCGAGGCCAACGGACATGAATTCTTGGCCAAGCTGCCGGGCAACCGCGCGTTTACCGCCGGTGAAACCCTGGCCTTGGGCATGACTGCAGAAGACATCCACCTGTTCGATGCCATGACCGACACCCGGATTGAGGACGCGTCACTGGTGTCACGAATTGTCGGAGGCCCCGCGTGATGCCTTCGCACCGATGCCCCCCTTTGTTCCATCAGGGGTGCTGCCCGCCGGACCGATCCGGCATTCATTCACTCTGGAGAAAACCAATGATCTCGAACCTCAAAGCAGCGGTTGCCGCGTTGGCCCTTATGGCCTCGCCGGCCTTTGCCGTTGATCTGGAATTCTATTTTCCAGTGGCCGTTGGCGGTGCCGCGGCCAACACCATCGAAGAGCTGACAGCTGCGTACGTGGCCGAAAACGAAGGCGTCAACATCGAAGCGATCTATGCCGGGTCTTATCAGGACACGGTGGCAAAGGCGTTGACAGCTGCGCGCGGTGGTAACGCGCCGCAGCTGTCTGTGATCCTGTCGGTCGACATGTACACGCTTTACGACGAAGATCTGATCCACGCCTTTGACGATTTCGCCACAACAGACGAAGACAAAGAGTGGCTGAAAAGTTTCTACCCCGCTTTCATGGAGAACTCCATGATCGACGGCAAAACCTACGGCATCCCGTTTCAGCGATCGACGCCGGTGCTTTACTACAACAAGGAAGCCTTTGCCGAAGCCGGGCTGGACCGCGCGCCCGAAACCTGGGACGAGATGGCAGAATTCGCCGCGAAACTGGTCAAGAAAGACGACAACGGCAACGTTTCGCAGTGGGGCGTGCGCATCCCGACCTCGGGTTTTCCCTATTGGCTGTTTCAGGGCCTGACCACATCGAACGGCGCAACCCTTGTGTCCGACGGCGGCACCAAGACCAACTTTGACGATCCCAAGGTGGTCGAAGCGCTTGAATATCTTGTTTCGCTTTCTGAAGACGGTGTGATGGCGCCAGGCATCATCGAATGGGGTGCGACACCCAAAGCCTTCTTTGAAGGCCAGACCGCGATGATGTGGACCTCGACCGGCAACCTGACCAACGTGCGCAACAACGCACCCTTCGAATTTGGCGTGGCCATGTTGCCCGCGAAAGTCAGCCGCGGCGCGCCGACGGGCGGGGGCAACTTCTACCTGTTCAAAGGTGGCTCGGATGAAGAAACCAAAGCGGCGTTCGACTTCATCAAGTGGATCTCGCAGCCAGCACAGGCCGCCAAGTGGTCGATTGCCACCGGCTATGTGGCCCCGTCGCCGTCCACTTGGGAAAGCGATGAGATGAAAGCCTATGTCGCGGACTTCCCGCCGGCCCTGGTGGCGCGCGACCAGCTGGAGTTTGCTGTGGCGGAACTGTCCACCTATGAAAACCAGCGTGTGACACGTGTTTTCAACGATGCCCTGCACGCGGCGATCACTGGCGAAAAGTCCGCAGCTGACGCCTTGGCCGAAGCCCAGGCACAGGCCGATGAGATCCTCGCGGCCTACCGTTAACTGCACTTTGTAAGGCGGGGACACCCCCGCCTTACTCCTTCTTTGAGAGCGCGCATATGCAACGACACTGGGTTCATGCCTGGCTTTTGCTGACACCGGCCTTCGTGTTTCTGGTGGCGTTCACCCATTTGCCCGCGATCACGACGCTCTGGAACAGTTTGTACACCACACCCCGAGGCCGCAGGCCCGCGCGGTGGGCGGGGCTGGATAATTACGAGACCCTGATCGGCGATCCGGTCTTTTGGAAAGTGCTCGGCAACAATCTGTGGTTCGCGCTTGGCACGATCCCCACGTCCATCGCCATTGCTCTGGCCATGGCGCTTTGGGTCAATGAGCGTCTGGTCGGGCGCGGCTTTGTCCGTATGGCCTATTTCACACCCACCGTCCTGCCGATGATCGCAGTGGCGAATATCTGGATGTTTTTTTACACCCCGGGCTTTGGCCTGATCGATCAGATCATCGGGCTGTTTGGTCTTGGACAGTCGAATATTCTTGGCCAGCCCGACACCGCTCTGATCGGCGTGATGATCGTGACAATCTGGAAAGAGGCCGGGTTTTTCATGATCTTCTACCTTGCCGCCTTGCAAACCATTCCGCCCGCCCTGATCGAAGCCGCCCGGATCGAAGGGGCCGGACCTTGGACGATCTTTCGGCGCGTGACCTTCCCGCTTTTGATGCCAACGACGCTGTTTGTGTCGATCAACGCGGTGGTGAATTCTTTTCGCATGGTGGACCATATCTTCGTGTTGACCGGCGGTGGTCCGGACAATGCCTCCTCGCTGCTGCTGTTTTATATCTACGAGGTCGCCTTTCGTTTCTGGGATACGGCCTATGCCGCGACGCTTACGGTGATCTTGCTGGCCCTTCTTGGCATTTTGGCCATCGGCCAGTTCTTCTTCTTTGACCGCAAGGTGCATTACAAATGACCCGGGCGTTGAACATCACCGGGGCTTGGGTGCTGGCCCTGTTGTGGGTGCTGCCGCTTTTCTACGCGGTCTGGACCGCGTTTCATCCGGCCGCCTATGAGGCCAATTTTGATCTTTTTGCCCCCGTCACCTTGGAGAATTTCGGCAAGGCCTGGGGGGCCGCGCCCTTTGCTCGTTACTTCCTGAACACCTTCATTCTGGTGACTGCCATCCTGATTGGGCAATTCATTCTGTGCACATTGGCGGCCTACGCTTTCGCCCGCTACCGGTTCCCCGGACGAAACCTGCTGTTCGCGCTGGTCTTGGTGCAACTGTTGGTGATGCCGGACATTCTGATCGTCGAGAATTACAAGCTGATCCGCAATCTCAACCTGATCGACACGATTGCCGCGATTGCCATTCCCTATGTCGCGTCAGGGTTCGGGATTTTTTTGTTGCGCCAAACCTTCATGTCGGTCCCCAAAGAGTTGGAAGAAGCCGCCCAGATTGAGGGCATGTCGACACTGGGCATCCTGATGAAGGTCTATGTGCCGCTCGCGATCCCGACCTATCTCGCCTATGGTCTGGTGTCCGTCAGCCATCACTGGAACAACTTTCTCTGGCCACTGATCGTGACGAATTCTGTTGAAACCCGGCCGGTCACGGTTGGGCTTTCCATCTTCGCATCAATCGATTCCGGTGTCGAATGGAGTGTGATCAACGCGGCCACGCTGATGACCTCCGGCCCGCTCCTGATCGCCTTTTTGCTGTTCCAGCGTCAATTCGTACAAAGCTTCATGCGCGCCGGTATCAAATGAGCGCAGGCGCTGAACCAGAAAGATGCCGCCCACCTGGCGGGTCATCTCATAGGTATGCTCAAGAAGATGGAGGAGCGTGCACGCAAGGATAAGAAGCTTGCTGGTCGCACCGCCTTGGAAAACCAAACCAGGTGCGGAGAGTTGATTGAGACAGCGGAAGTTTTGACCGCAGGTCAGGACGTAGCACGACGCGTTCGTGCGCGCCTGCTAGGGATCCCAGATGTTGCGGTGCGCACCTTTTGCCAAAATTGTTCGGCGGGGCTGCCACAAGCAACGGAAATTGTGTGTGATTTGGCTCCGGCGGTAGGGATCGAACCTACGACCAATTGATTAACAGTCAGAAAGGCAAGACTTCGATACAACACGATCACTTTCATGTAGATGGGATATTTCTTTTTTTTACAGTCAAATAAAGGTCAAGAGAAATTTGAGCATTCGACGCGTTGCTTGAGGTTTCTATCGGTTTGGCTTACTTTTTGCTTACCTGACCTTAAAGTTGTGCCCGAACATGCCCACGCAAAAGCTTACCAAAACATCCGTTGAGTCTCTGCTCTCTGGGGACATTGATGTGATCTACTGGGACACGCAGCTTCCCGGGTTTGGCGTCCGGTTAAAACCCAACGGGACCCGTAGCTATGTCGTGCAATACCGCAATCGTCGAACCGGGCGTTCGCGGCGCAAGACCATCGGGCGCCACGGCCCTTTGATGACCTTCTCTCAGGCCAAAGAAATTGCCAGAGGGCTGCTGTCAGATGTGGTTCGCGGAAAAGACCCTGTCGCCGAGGGCAAGGCTTACAAAGAGGCCCCTTCAGTTGCAGATCTGGCGGACCAATACCTGACGTCACACGCCATCCCGAAGAAGCGTCCAAAGAGCGTCAAGAACGACAAGGCTGCCCTCCGGCGTTTCATTCTTCCAAAGCTGGGTGGCAAGAAGGTTGCTGAGATCACCGGGCGGGACATCCAGCAACTTCATGTCAGCCTGAGAAAGACCCCTTACTTGGCGAACCGGACGCTGGCCTTGCTGTCAACAATGTTCGAGCTTTCGGTTCGGTGGGGGTATCGGCCAAGTAACCCCGCCAAGGGCATTGCCAAATTCCATGAAGAACAACGCGATCGGTGGTTGTCTGACGACGAACTGGCAAGGCTGTTGTCAGCACTTGACGATCACCCCAACCAGGTTGCTGCCAACGCCATCCGGCTGCAACTGCTGACAGGCGCCAGAATTGGAGAGGTGCTGTCGGCGAGGTGGGAGAACTTCGACCTTGATCGTGGTGTCTGGACTAAGCCATCGCATCACACAAAGCAGAAGCGGACCGAGCATCTGCCGTTATCCGCATCCGCGCTGGAACTGCTGCGCGGCATGAGTGACGTTGCAGGGGACAGCTCCGCATTTCTCTTTCCGGGTCGTAATCCAGACAAGCCAATCGCCGACCTGAAACGGTTCTGGAAGTCGGTTACCGCTTCGGCGGGGCTGGAGGGCTACCGCATTCATGACAACCGGCACACGCACGCCTCGCATCTCGTTTCCAGCGGGATGAGCCTCGCCATCGTTGGGCGTTTGCTCGGTCACACCAATCCGATGACGACGCAGCGCTATGCACACCTGGCCGACGATCCTCTTCGCGCAGCGGCCGAAGTATTCGGGAAAAAGATGTCGGAGTAGAGGCGCTTCCACTTCATTGCGATGGCCTTGTTTGTATTGGGCGCAAGCAGACATTCAGTTGCCAGCAAAATCTACCCATTCGCCGCGCTGCCGCATGGCGGCTTCGAGCCTAACTTGTGAATTCGATTTTCTTGCTGCGCGCGCACGCAGCGTTTGAAATTCTGCATGAGCGAGAAATTTGGCGCGGCTACGCAGAAAAGGCATCGGACATTCAGTCAGACCACCGCGTCCGGTTTTGCCAGTGTACTTCGCAATGCGACAGAAATACCGGCGATTTTTGCCATACGGCGTCGCTGCGATGGCAAGCAAGTCAAGGGGTCGAGTGACTGTCCCGTTTCAAATGCCGATCGCGGTAATGCTGTCTTAGCAGATCGACACCATAGTCGTTGCCATTCGGCGTCCGTACAACCGTATGCACATGGAACTTCAGCGCCTCATTGTTTGTCAGGAACAGCCCAGGATGGTGATCGAACTCGATGAACACAACCGGGCTTTGGACGCGGTAGTAAAATGGGTCGCTTGGGCCGTTGCCGCCAATCCAGCAAAAATTCGTGTTGGGCAGGTGGTCTTCAAATTGAGCCATTTTTGCTTGCCGAGGACCTTCCGGCATTTGGCCGATATAGGCTTCGACTAAGTCGAAAAGCGCGGTCCGCGCGGATCGATCGAACTGTGTCGCGGCAATCCCTTCGAACGGGACGATGCGATTGTCTTGATAAGCTCCGCCAAGCATGAGGTAGTCGGCGAAGTGGACACGTCCTTCGGGTAAGTCATCTCCGGCGAGCGACCAGCCCAGTCTCGCCTTTGCTTGTTGGGCGCAGGACAGGCTGTTCATCAACTGCAGTCCGCGACGTTCCTCGTCCTGGAACAGCCTCAGGCCGTTGAAGCGACCCTGGTCGGCATAGCAAATTTCCGCGCCGACAAAGCTGGGTGTCAGAACCATCTGGCCGCCGATGTTCATGCAGTTGATGCAGAGATGATGCCCCCAAAGCTGCCAGCCCCATGGCTCGGTCGTCGACGGAACACCATAGATGCAGAAATTGTAGGACCACTCGGAAAGCACCCCTTTCGCGTCCAAAAGATCACCGAGAAATCCGTTAAGCTGCATTGCTCCAATTGTGTTGGCGTAGCCACGATCGCTGAGACTGTATCGCACGATATTGAGAACCAGGTCCCGATTGGTATCTGTCGCCTGGTCCAGGCGCAGGCCGTTTCCGTCGTGCTCTGCCCAGATTTCTGTGTTTTGCCATGCCTTTTGCTGGCTATTGCCAAGCGCCAACTGACATCGTCGCCGCTCAATCGGATCAAGCGCATCCAGAAGAGCCCAACCCGCGCGCGCCATGCTTTCCGCGGGCGCGCCTTCGTCAGCCAAGTGGAACAGTCCTTGCCGGACTTTGCCATCTGTCGTGATACCAGAAAACGGCGCCTTGGCGACCTCGGCCCATTCCGCAAAAAGTTTGGCTGCCCTTGGAAGCGCAAGGCGGCCAACGGCGTGGGAATGAGCATCATGCCCAGCGATCCGGGATTGTTCGGGGCCCGGAAGATGTGGTCGATAGTCGGCAAAATCAGACATTACACCAGCCCTGGATAGGACCCGCCATCGAGATGCATATTGCTGCCGGAGATATAGGACGCCTGTTCCGAGCAGAGATAAGCAAACATCGCGCCAAATTCGTCAAGACGGCCCATGCGCTTGGCGGCGATCGACTGAACCTGAGCGACGCGTGCCTCTTCATAGGACAGGCCTTCACGCTTCATGGCTGCCTGCGCCATGTCTTCCTGGCGTGGGCTGTCGATCCGCTCGGGCAGTATGTTGTTGATGGTGACATTGTGTTTGGCGACATCCAGCGACAGCGCCTTGAGCGAGGCCGTCAGACCAGCGCGGGCACCTGCAGACAGCGTGTGATGCGGGCGCGGAGCCGTGACCATGGCAGAGGTGATGTTGACGATCCGACCAAACTTCCGTTCGATCATGTTTGGCAGAACGGCATGCACCAGCAGCACGGGAGCGAGGTAGTTGGTGCGATAGGTGTCTTCCCAATCCGACCGCGTTGTTGCCAGGAACCGCTTCGGTTTTGGTCCCGCACCATTGTTGAGCAGAATGTCGGGATCTGGACAGGCCTCAAGGAGTGAAGCGCGACCATCATCTGTCGCCATGTCCGCAACGACAAAGCTGACGTTACCGGTCGCAATCTCTTCCACTTCGCGCGCGGCTGCGGCGGTTTTGTCAGCGTTGCGTCCGTTGATCACGATGTTCACACCCTCTGCCGCGATAGCTTTCGCACAGGCGAGTCCTAGCCCTGCGTTTGAGGCGCACAGTAGCGCGGTCCTGCCTGATATCCCTAAGTCCATCGCGCTCTCACCTTTCTGCCCGAAACTGGGATTTGGTGTTGCCGCTTGGGAAAGGCGCGGCTGGAACAGTCAATCCGAAACCGTCACAGAGGGGCTTCCATCCTGCGCCTAGAGGCATATCGATTAAACGGTCCTTCGGAACCGTCCGGCGCACGTCGTCGATTGAGGCGAGATAGGTGGATATCGCATGGTCCTTGTCATCCGGTCTGCCTTTAAAGACACAATCTGCAATGACTGCACTCGCGACCCCGCCGACGTCCTTTCCCGATTGAATTGCGACCAGAATGGTCTTTGAGAAGCTCGCCCACCAGTCTTCCGCCGGACGGTGGGTCAGGATAACTTTGGCATCAGGAAACGCCTCCATTGTCTCTCGCCAATGCGCGGCAGATGGCCAGTCAACCGCGCTGTTGAAGCCCTGGAATAACGCGGACCAATCGGGCGTTTCGCCCTTCGCCAAGGCAAGCCAGCGTTCCTTTTGCTCCTCGCTGCCCATGACTTCATACATGTGATGGGTCGGCCCCAGACCAAGCATGTCGAGGGCTTGCCTCAAGCTCTCGGTCCCGGTTCGCCCGAACCCTGCACCGATCGCGGAAAGCGCCATCAAATCGCTTCGACCTGTTGATCAATTGCCCCCATGACCGAGTTGCCATCATGGTCGAAAAGCTCAATCCTTACGCGGTCACCATCCTTCATGAAGTCGAGTTTGGCTGTTCCGGTCTGGATCGTCTCCATCGCGCGATATTCGCCGATACAACCTGCGCCAATCGACCAATCCTCGTCGGCTGCCTCATTCGAAACCGTTCCAAGGCCGATGACGGTGCCGGGTTCAAAATTGCGGGTCTGGGCAACGTGGGCGATTGCATCGCCATAGTGAAACGGGCTGTCGATGCCGGTTTCGATGTTGCCGATTTGCGCACCGCGTAGATAGACATGCATCTTGCCGTGCACCATCTTCCCGTCCCAGCGGTCGCCAAGTTCATCAGGCGTGACGGCAATCGGGCCTAGGAAACTTTCGGGTTTGGCGGTCAGGAATCCGAAAGTGCGCTTCAACTCAGGCGCAACGATCCGGCGAAGCGAGGTATCCTGCAGCAAGCAGAACAGACGAATATGGTTGGTCGCGCCCTCTGCCGAGACCCCGCGCGGTACGTCGCCAGTGATCGCGGCAATCTCAGCCTCGAAGTCGATGAAGTCCGCCACTTTCTGACGGATCGGATCATTCCAGGCGCCGTAACCATGGGAAATGCCCTGATAGATCAGGGGCGCGTCCATGATGTCATCTGGCAGCGTGTCGCCCCGGGCTTCGCGGTTGCGGCGAATGTGACAGATGTAGCAGGCGCCATCGAGATATTGATAGGCGCGCGGAAGCGGAGCCGCGAGCGCGTTCATATCTAAGGCGAATGCGTCAGACTGCGTGTCCGCGTTCAGAGCGGCGTAAATGGCTTCGGCCCTGGGGGCCAAAGTCTCCCAGTCATCAAGCAGGGCTTGAAGCGTGTCGGCCGGGCCGTGTGCGGCTTTCGAAAGGTCCTTGGAGACGACAACCAATCGGCCATCCCGGCCCTCTTTCAGTGACGCGAGTTTCATTACACCCCCTCCGGCGCAGAGATAACTTGATCGACCAGCAAACGGTGTTGGCCGCGTTTCTTGTTCGGTTGACCGGCTTTGTTCTTGATCGTGTCGGTCTGGCCTGCATTCTCGGCAGGCAGGATCATGCCCCGCAGAAAGCGCGCATGCATGGTTTTCGATCCCCAGGCGATAACGGGCTGTTCGCCGCACTCCCACCACGGATCGCCGGGGTTCATGGCGCGAAAGCTCTCGACGTCCTGATTGATGTTAAACGTACCCTCCACCATGCATCTGATGCCCGGGCCGGGGTGCTTGTGCGGGTCTGTAACGCGTCCGGCTGGTGCCGTGATCTGATCCAGGCGAAACAACCATTCGGTCTCCGGCGCCATATCCAGCATGCCCGCCACACGGCTCATCCGATGAAGCGACAGGATGTCTGTCCCTTGCATCAGCGTCGCCTCGGCATTTGGCAGATCGACCTCCCACCGCCACAAATGGGACCAATCGGCACGGCCGGTGACCTCGGCGTCTTCACCCGCATAAACAGCGTTGCCAGCGCTCAAAGTTTCGCCGTTGATCGTCACTTCGCCGAAGCGGCAATAAACAATCCGCCGCGCGGCTTCGAGCGACCCTTTTCCTTCGGCCAGAACCTGATCTTGATAAAAGTGAATACTACTTGGCATTTTCGTCCTCGCGTCAGAGAAGGTTTTGAATTTCAGGGCTGTCCGCAGCGTAGTGGCGCGCCCGATAAACCCAATTGATGTTGTTGAATTTCGGGTGGGATTGCGAATTCGGGTTGACGTAATGCCAAACAACATCGCACTCGGGCGTGACTTCAAAAATCGCGCCCTTGGACCCTTCGCAGATCAGCGTGTTGCCCGAAGAAAGGCGCTGGACGCCCGAAATATGTGTGGAAAAGAAGTTCAGCGGGTTCTTCTTTTTAGCAAACCGCCAGATGACTTCTTTGCTGTCTTTGTCGATTTCCCAAACCTGGCTGTGGATCAGATCGGACGAATAAGTGCCGTTGGCGAAAACAAGGATCGTACCACTTTCGGTCATCTGCACATCGTGCTGGCCGCCAAGGGCGTCGTCTTGAAACTCCCAGATGATGTCCCCCGTCTCGCGAGAGACGATGAGCAATAGGTTCAACACCTTGAAGCTGAGGAGATAGTCGCCATTGTCCAGCGGGTAGATTGCATTGGCGTGGCCATAGTTTCGGCGCACGGCATTGCGGTGAAACGGCCATTTGGCGTGATCCGAGAGCCGCCATTCCCAGACGATTTCACCGGTGGCAGCTACCTCGCGAATGACCTCGGAATAGACCGCGCCGTTGGCCTCGCTGCCGGGCACGCCGCCTTGGATCGACGCGGCCTGAGCATCATCCATCTTCTCCCAAGCAAGGTAGACGGCGCGTCCGTTTGCCAGACGTCTCCCGTCATGGTGCTGCATGATGTCTTCATGCTCCCAAACCACACTGCCGTCGGGTCCATATTCCCTGAGCAGTCCCCCGCCAAAAGGAATAGGTGCGGGCGTTGACCCTGCACCATTCATGAAGAGGTTGCCGTTGGGAAGAAGATAACACCAGTTCGTGCATTTGCCGTGGACGTCCCATTGGTGGTGCACATGACCGTCATAGTCGATCAGAAAGGCCTGGTTGGATTGGATCGGCGCGTAGAGCACGTAGCCGGGAGTGGACCGTGCCGTATCATGAACGGTGACACCAGAATGGTCGATCTGCATCTTCCGTCCTTTCGTTCAAGCGACGAGATGAGCTCGAGGGCTCTCGTCCATCTGCATTGCGAGGTGATGCGCCAGGCGCTCGGTCAAGGCGGCACGGGTCGTGGCATGATCGGGATCATCCCAGAGATTGTGGGTCTCACCAGGATCGGTTGCGAGGTGATACAGCTCGCCCCAATCCTCGCCAACATAGAGTGTCAGACGCCAGTCTTTATTGACCAGCGCACGGACGCGCGCAGGTTCGGTAAAACCAAATTTAGGTGCGCCATCGTTGAACTCGATCAGCACCTCGTCCCGGTGGTCTTCCCCGGATTGAATCGTCGGAAGCATCGACCGGCCTTGCATGCCATAAAAAGGCTCAATGCCCGCGCGTTCCAGAATGGTGGCCGAGATGTCGGTGGTTGAGGCCAACGTATCCGAAACCGCGCCCGTCCGAAGTGCCGGGTCAGACCAGATCATCGGCACGCGCGTCACGCCTCGGATGGGAAGAAGTCCTTTGAGCAACAGGTTGAAGTCGCCAAGATAATCGCCGTGATCTGAATTGAAGCAGATAACCGTGTTGTCGTATTCGCCGCTTTCCTTCAGCGCCTCGATGACCCGACCCACGTGATCGTCGATCATCGTGATCATGCCTGCGGTCAGGGCCATTGCTTCTCGGATCTGCTGGTCTTCGACATAGATCGCGGTTTGCAACGTCATCTGATCTGACCCGCGCGCGTTCTCCAGCCATTTCATCGGCGGCGTCGGGTTTTTGTGCGCCGTATAGGGGAGCGGCACGTTGAACTGGTCCGGCGAATACATGTCCCAGTATTTACCCGGCGGATTGAACGGATGGTGCGGGTCGGGAAACGACACGAACGTAAAGAAGGGCGCGTCGTCGTCGCTGCGGTTCGACAGGTAGTCAATCGCGCGATCCGCGACCCAGGTGGTGGGATAGAGGTCTTCGGGAACTTTGGTGCGATTGGCCTGCGGGCAAGAGTAGTTGTGCGGGAATTGGTTGCTTCGATCGCGCAACTCCTTCCAATCAGAGCGCTGCGCGCGGAACCATTGCTCATAATGGCCGCCGCATGTGGCACCGTGGCGGGTGATCATATCGACGTGCTGAAAACCAAAGTATGGCGTATCGATCTGATGGGTTTTGTTGCTTTGATAATGATCCGGGTTCTCTTGCGATTTCTCGTAGCCGTTCTTCCAGGCTTCGTTGATCAAACGCCCGTCATCACTGATGTTCTCGTCATGCCAGGACGGCGTCGTGGTAAACTCCTGGAGATGACTTTTGCCAATTGCGGCGGTGTCATAGCCCGCCGCGGCCAGCACATCGACAAAGGTGTTGGCGTCCCGCGACAACTGGCAGCCGTTGTAGCGAAGACCGTGCACCGTCGGCATCCGACCCGTCATCAGACTGGCCCGGTTCGGCATGCAGACCGGTGTTGCGACATGGAAGTTGTCAAACCGTGTGCCCTGAGCCGCAATAGCATCAATGTTTGGTGTTTTGACGACCGGATGGCCATAACATCCTAGCCAATCAGCCCTATGCTGGTCGGTGATGAAGAACAGAAAGTTTGGACGATCTTGTTTTGTCATGCCGTTCTCAAGTATTGTGCGCCGCGCTGGTGGAAAAAGAGATAGACCAGCGAGACCGCAATGGCCGGGCCAAAAACCAACACAGGCTTGGCAACGCAAAGCACTGCAAGGACAAGCCGCCAGATCACCTCCCAACGGGACAATGCCTTGGCGTCAAACGCGGCCAATGCGCTGGCCAGCAGATAGAGCGCCAGCATAAGCCGCGCGACGATGCTGGCGATGGCCACGAAGGTAAATCCGTCTTGGTAGCCCTCGATATAATTGCTCAGCGACCCGTCGGCGTTTTGTACCGTCAAGCCTTCGGGAACGCGGATCGCGTGGTCGATTAAAAGGAGTTCCGGGTAGAAGCAGAAGACAAAGGGGATCACGAACATCACAATGCCCGCGCGCACGGCAGCAAATCCGGTCGCCATCGGCTCGGCTTTGGTGATCGAGGCCGCCGCAAACGCGGCCACGGCCACCGGCGGAGTGATTGCGGAGGCCACAGCGAAGTAAAAGACAAACATATGTGCTGTGAAGGTCGCTGTGCCGAGGCCGACAAGAAGCGGTCCCATCAATAGAATGACGTTCAGATACGCCGGAACCGTCGGCATCCCCATGCCCAAGAGGATCGACAGGAACATCGTCAGGATCAGCGCAATGAACAGGAACACCGACTGGTTCCCAACTACAAATCGCAGCTCCTTGAGCCAAGCCAGGATGTCTCGCGAGATGTTGCCCGACAGATCGGTCAGGTTCAGGCTAAAGTCGATGATCGAGATCGCGACAAACATTAGGTAAAGCGTCGCGACAAGAAT
>JBCBDL010000095.1:0-14120 GCA_038529695.1 Pseudomonadota bacterium
CTCAGCCCAACAGCGCGTGCACCGCCAGCAAAGCTCTCAGCCTCTGCGACGGCAACGAAGACTTCGATGCTCTGTAGACGGTCCACAAGCGCTTATTCCTATCGCTTTGCAAAATAGTATCTTTCAGATTTGATATATTCAATTGCCTTGCGGTGCAATCTAGCTTTCGGGCATGGCCAATGCGGCCTGACAGGAAACCGAAACCCGAAAAGGAAAACACCATGTCTCGCATCACTACACCCGCGACAATTGAGGACGCACCGGCAGCAAGCCAAACCCTGTTGAAGGGTGTCAAAAAGATGCTGGGTTCCGCGCCGAACATGTTTCGGCTCATCAGCAACAGCCCGGCAACGCTAGAGGGTTACCTGGGTCTCAACGGCGCCCTTCAACAGGGCAGTATCGACGCTGCGACCCGCGAACGTATTGCACTGGCCGTTGCCAGTACGAATGGCTGCGACTATTGCAATTGCGCCCATACGTTTTTGGCCAAGACGTTCGCTAAACTGGATGAAGCGGAACTTGCCGCCAACCGCGCTGGACGTTCGTCCGATGCCAAAGCGCATGCCGCTGTTGCCTTTGCTGTGAAGGTCGCATCAAACCGCGGTCAGATCTCGGTCGAGGACATTTTGGAAGTCAAAGCAGCTGGGTATTCCGATGCCGAGGTTGTGGAGATCGTTGGTCACGTCGCGCTGAACGTGCTGACCAACTACATCAACGAGGTCTTCAAGACCGAGATCGACTTCCCGGTCGTAGAACTTGCAAAGGCCGCGTGAGGCCACCCCCCGCACCCCCGAAAATCCAAGCAGCGTTGTCCGAGTCCATTGCCAAAGGCAGCGCCGCAAAACCGCCCAAGGACGTCAACATGTTGCAACACACCAATCCATTTCATGCCGGAGAACTTAAGGCCCAGGCTCGCGCAGGCGCGTCAGGCGTATCGGACTGGGCGGCAGGGTTCATTCGACCCACCATGCCGGACCAGCACCGTGCATTCTTCTCGCAGCTTCCGTTCGTGGTTCTTGCTGGCGCAGATGACAACGGACGCCATTGGGTAACGCTGCTTGATGGTCCAGACCAGTTCGTCACGGCACCCGATGCACGGACACTGGAAATCGCAGCAAGGCCCGACCGTCAGGACCCGCTTGCGTCGACCCTGATCCATGGTGGAGAGGTTGGGCTGCTGGGCATAGAGCTTTCAACACGTCGTCGCAACCGGTTGAGTGGTACAACTCGCCCAAATCCCAACAAGGTCATTATCGATGTGCGTCAGAGCTTCGGCAATTGCCCGCAATACATTCATGAGCGAGTGTGGCAGAGGGTCGCAAAAACGCAACCGCAACAGGCGATCCAGTCTACCGCGCTGAATGCAGAGCAGGTTGCCCGCATCGCCAAGGCAGACACGCTGTTCATCGGCACAGGCCACCGGGGAAGCACTGATCATCCCTCCAACGGCTTTGATGCCTCCCATCGCGGCGGGGCGCCTGGCTTCGTGGCCGTGACCAGCCCAACGCATTTGCGTATTCCTGACTATGCGGGCAACAACTTTTTTAACAGCATTGGAAATCTTCTCGAAAACCCAAGGATCGGCCTTGTCTTTGTGGATTTCGAGACCGGCGGTTTGCTGCATATCACCGGTCGTGCGCGTATTGACTGGGAAGCACGGGGCAGCAACGATCCCCATGCGATGCGAATAATTGATGTCGCCATTGAAGACGTCATTGATCGTCCCTTTGCATTGGGCCTTCGTTGGTCAATGAACGACGGGGAGTTGCGCGAATTGGTGGTAGCCGCGAAAATAAAGGAAACAGAAGATATCACCTCATTTCACCTCGCGCCTGCAGATGATCTTCCGCTAGAGCCGTTCCAGGCAGGTCAGCATTTGCCAATTGAACTCGATTTACCGGGCCAATCTGCCGCGATCGGTCGCAGTTATTCCCTCTCAGGCGCGCCTGGGCAACGGACCTATCGCCTTAGCGTAAAACGTGAGGCACGCGGCCTCGCTTCGCAGCACATGCATCAGGTGTTGGCTGTCGGCGATGTGATCCGCGCTCGCCGACCATCCGGCGATTTTGTCATCCCAGACGACACAAGTCCGCTTGTGTTGGTAAGCGCCGGGGTCGGTCTGACACCTCTGATCTCTATGCTGCATGCGGCTTTGAAAGCTAGTTCCACACGCCCCGTTTGGTACGTACATGGTGCACGTAACGCAGCGCGTCACGCTCTAAAGTCTGAGGTCGCGGCCTTAGCGGAGAAATTTGGAAATCTTAAAACATACACCGTCTACAGCCGACCCGGTAAGTGCGATGAATTTGGTTTTGATTTTCAGGCCGAAGGCCGCATCACTGCGAAAAGGCTGATAGATTTGAACACAGGCAGGAACGCACATTTTATGCTGTGCGGCCCGGCCCGCTTTCTCGCCGATATCAGAAATGATTTGGAAGCAGCCGGTATCGCCCCGGAACAGATCCATTTTGAAACGTTTGGGCCGTCAAGTTAACCGGGCCAGAACAGTCTTTGATCGCCAATCCGAGGATCGAGCAACACCGCTTGTCCGATGTTGCTATTTTCACAGCTGGGAAGACGCGCGATGAATTCACAGGTGATCATGCTGGGTCGCGGACATGTTCGCGTGAGACGATATTTCGTTTGGTTGCTGTGTCTAGCCGCGGGCCGATACCGAAGACTGATAGACGTCCAGTTTTGTGATTAGTTGGTGGCCGGTTGGGCAACCCATCCGTGTACAGAACTCTTCCCAGACCGCCGCAAAGGGTAGATCCTTTAACTCTTCTGTCGTGACGAGACGCGAGGTGAAATCAAGCGCCTCTTCAGCGGCGCGCAGTTTGTCCAACGGCAAAAGAAACGCCCGAAGCAGTGCCTTTTGCATATTGCGCGTCCCGATCACCCAAGCTGCCGTGCGGCTAATTGTGGCGTCAAAGAAATCGAGCCCAATATGCGTCCGGTGTAGAATGTCAGTGACAACCAACTCCTGCGCCATTTGCAGAATGTCATCGTTCAGCAGGATTACGTGGTCGCTATCCCAGCGCATGGGTCGGGACACATGCAGCAGCAGTTCATCTACACTCAGCGCGATCGCACTGACTTTGTCAGCAACATTTTCGGTTGGGTGGAAGTGCCCCATATCAAGGCACAGTATTGTGCCTTTCCGGATGGCATAGCCCATGTAGAATTCGTGACTGCCTGCTGTGCAGGCCTCGATCCCGATGCCGAACAACTTGCTTTCGACGGCGTCGCGCATAAGCCCCCGGTCATGCGACGGGGCAAGCATCTCATCAATGGAAGCTTCCAATCGCTTGCGGGTCGCCATGCGGTCGATGGGAATATCCTTGTAGCCGTCAGGTACCCAGATGTTGTTAATGCAAGCGCTTCCCAATGCCTCCCCCATGCGGGCGGCAATCTCACGCGTGCGCTTTCCATGCTCGATCCAGAAATCACGAATGCCTTTGTTGGGGTGTGACAGTGTCAGATTGTCATCGGCTTTCGCATGGCCAAAGAAGGTAGGATTGAAATCCAGCCGGATCCCCTGGTCTTTGGCCCATTCCACCCAGGGCAAAAAATGATGATATTCAATCTCGTCCCGGTCGGGGGTTTCGTCTGTATCCAAGTACATAGCATGCAGGTTCAGGCGATGTTTGCCGGGGATCAGAGAGTATGCAAACTCCAAATCCGCCCGCAGCTCATCAGGTGTGCGCGCGCGACCAGGATGGTTCCCTGTCGCCTGAATGCCGCCGCCGGACGCGCCGGCCTTTTGCTCAAAGCCGACGACGTCGTCGCCTTGCCAACAATGCACTGAGATCGGGATGCCTGCCAACCGCTCGATTGCGGCTTCTGCATCCACACCCCAATCTGCGAACCGGGCTCTTGTGCTTTCGTAACTCACGCTCGACCCCTTACCGCGTGAATGCCTGAACGTTGCCGGCATCCACGTTTATGATATTCCCCGTCGACTTCGCCGATGTCTCTGCGGCGAAGAAAAACGCAGCTTCGGCAATGTCTTCGGGCAAAACCGATCGTTTGAGCAATGAGCGTTGGCGATACATCTCTTCCAGACCATCTTTGTCGGTCCCATATGTCCCGGCTCGCTGCTCCAGCCACTCGCCTTCCCATATTCTGGATCCGCGTAGGACCGCATCAGGATTGACCACATTCACCCGAATGCCCGCCTCGGCACCCTCAACCGCCAGACAACGGGCAAGATGAATTTCGCTGGCCTTGGCAGCGCAATAGGCTGAGGCATTGGGCGACGCAGCCAATCCATTTTTGGAAGCCACAAAGACTATCGAGCCGCCCATGTCCTGTACCCGCATAACCTTGAAGGCTTCACGGCTGACCAGGAAATAGCCTGTGCTGAGGATTTCCATGTTGCGGTGCCACAATGCGAGTGTGGTGTCTTCAATCGGAGCGGATGACGCAATGCCAGCGTTGGACACCAGAATGTCTAACCCACCAAATGCGACCGCCAACTCCGCATAGGCGGCGGCCACGTCGCGCTCGTCCGTGACGTTCATGTTGACCGCGCGCACAACGTCCGGGCCAAACCTGTCTGACAGGTTCGCTGCAGTCGATGCAAGCGCATCGTCGTCGATGTCAGCCAGCATCACACAGGCGCCTTCGCGCAGGTAGCGCTCGGCCGTGGCAGAGCCGATTCCGCCCGCGCCACCCGTTACAAGAGCCACGCTCCCGGCCAGCGTTTTAGGTTTGGGCATCCGCTGCAACTTGGCCTCTTCCAGAAGCCAGTATTCAATGTCGAAGGCCTCTTGCTCTGGCAGACCTTGATATTCACTCACAGCCGAGGCCCCGCGCATGACGTTGATAGCGTTGACGTAAAACTCGCCACTTATCCGTGCCGTCGCCTTATCCTTTGCAAAAGTGATCATGCCGACACCGGGCACCAGATAAACAACTGCGTTGGGGTCCCGCAGTGCCGGACTATCGTCGTGCTTACAGCGTTCGTAATACGCGATGTAGTCTTCACGATACTCCGCGATCTGCCGCGGCAGACGGTCAAGCACCGCGCCGATGTCGCCACTGGCGGGGTCGAAATCGACAACCAGCGGGCGGATCTTTGTGCGCAGAAAATGATCCGGGCATGATGTGCCCAGCGCTGCCAGCGCCTCCATATCTTTGGAATTTACGAATTCCATGACCACGTCGCTGTCATTGAAATGGCCAATCATGCGCTGGTTGCCGCTGACAAATCCCCTGATTGCAGGCATCAACCGTTCCGCCACGGCACGGCGATCCCTTTCACCCAGGCTTTCATGCTTTGCGCCACCAAATGCCGGCTTGCCATCGGTTTCCGAGGCCAGCCATTTGGTGGCCACATTGATCACATCAATGGTCGTGTCGTAACAGGCTCGTGCCGTATCAGCCCATGTGAACAATCCGTGGCTGGCCAGCACAACGCCGTCAGAGTCTGGCTTTTCGAGGCAATATTGTTCAAGCCAAAGGCCCAATTCATATCCTGGCCGCTTCCAAGGCAGCCAGCCAATCCGGTCACCAAAGATTTCCTGCGTCAACTCTTTGGAGTTTTTCGACGCTGCAATTGCAATGATCGCATCTGCATGCACGTGATCCACGTGCTTGTGTGGCACATAAGCGTGCAGCGGCGTGTCGATTGATGCCGCCCTTGGGTTCAAGTTGAAGGTGCAATGCGGCAGATAGCCAACCATTTCATCCTCGGAGGCGACCCCCCGATAGAGCCCTTTCAGCGCCCGCAGTTTGTCCATGTAAAGTGTAGAGAACCCGTCAAGCGTCATAGAGCCTATGTCACCGCCCGACCCTTTCACCCACAGTACCTCCACCTCGTCGCCTGTGAGGGGGTCCACCTCCATCACTTTCGCCGATGTGTTCCCGCCGCCAAAATTGGTCACGCGTTTGTCTGAACCAAGAGTGTTGGACCGATAAAGCAAAAGCTCCGATTCGCTCATGCCCTTCGTGTCCGCCTCAGACCACTGGTTCTCAAGAAGTTGTTTTTCGGCGGTTTTCAGCATTTGTACCTCCTATGAGATCCAGTCCTACGACTCTTTGATATCGCAATCAGGCTGCGGAGGGTGGCGCATCTTGTCAATCAAAAACAATCATAACCGATCATGCTGCAGCGCAGAATGATCGGTTATGATTGAAAATGATTGACAGATGAGGCGAATCTGCTGAGGCTCAAACATCAGGGGAGGCTAAAATGCACGAAACGAAGCGCCACAGGATCATTTTGTCCGCGGTACAGGACAGGCCGGTGGTCACTGTCACGGACCTTTGTGATCTGACTGGCGCGTCTGAAGCCACGATCCGCCGGGATATCGCGACACTTCACATGCAAAAGAAATTGCGCCGTGTGCGGGGCGGTGCTGAAGCGATCACACCACCCCAGTTTGTTGGACTAGCCGGGCGTCCATTTGCCGTCAATGAAACGATGCGCATTCGCGAAAAGCAGGCTATTGCACGGGCCGCTGTGGATCTATGCGAGGATGGAGAGCCAATCATTATCAATGGCGGCACCACAACCTTCCAGATGGTACACCCTTTAGCCTCGCGTCGCTGCCAGGTTTTCACCAACAGCTTTCCTATTGCCGAACACCTGCTCAAGCATTCCAAGAACACGATCATGCTGTCAGGCGGCGCGATCTACCGCGAACAGAACATCATCCTGTCTCCCTTCGAAAACGACGTGACACGCAATTTCTACGCCCGCCGCATGTTCATGGGCGCCCAAGGTATTGGGCCTCTTGGGCTCATGGAAGCCGACCCACTTCTCATTCAGGCTGAACAAAAACTCATAGGCCAAGCGGATGAATTGGTGGTTCTGGTCGACAGTTCCAAATTCACACAACGTTCCAGCCTTGTGCTTTGCCCGCTGGCGCGCATCGACACTGTCATTACGGACGAGCGGATAACCGACAAGGCCGCCGCGATGCTGGATGCTGCGGAAATCAGCCTGATCGTCGCCCAAACAGGTTCAGGACAGGCAGAGGAAGAGGCGGCCTCCTAACCACCTCAATGACAACCGGACGTGACTTCCAGGGAGGAAACAAAATGAAACGTCGTACTTTCACTTCACTCGTTGCTGGCCTCAGTGTTGCAGCAAGCATGATGGGCACAACGGCCATGGCACAAGACGACATGCGCATCGCGCTCGTCGTGAAGGCGCTGGGCATCGGCTTTTTCGAGGCCGCTGCAGAAGGCGCAGAAGAAGCTGCAGCAGAGCTGGGCGGGGTTGAAATCATCTATACCGGCCCCACGGACACCACTGCAGAAGGTCAGATCGAGGTCGTCAATAGCTTGATAGCGCAAGGTGTTGACGCAATTGCTATTTCCGCCAATGACCCCGACGCGGTTGTGCCTGCCCTGCGGCGAGCCATGGATCGCGGGATCACCGTTATCAGTTGGGATTCCGGGGTCGCCGAAGGTGGTCGCATGATGCATCTTGACCCGTCATCCACACCGCTGATCGGCAACACCATCCTTAAGCTTGCAGCAGATCACATGCCCGATGGCGGTGATGTCGCAATTTTATCGGCCTCGGCCACGGCAACGAACCAGAATGCCTGGATTGCGGCGGCTGAGGAAGCACTGCCAAACTATGAAGGCGTCAATCTGGTCGCAACCGTCTATGGCGATGACCTGTCCGACAAATCCTACCGCGAGGCACAGGGCCTTATGGCATCCTACCCGGACCTCAAGGCCATCATCGCCCCAACGACCGTTGGCATACTTGCGGCCTGCCAGGCTGTAACGGATGCGGGCAAGATCGGTGAGATCAACGTCACGGGCCTTGGCTTGCCGTCCGAGATGGCTGGCTGTGTGGAGTCGGGTGCAACCGAGAGCTTTGCGATCTGGAACCCGATTGATCTTGGCTACTCCGCCACGATGATCGCACACGCAATTGCGACAGGCGCAGAGGCCGGTCCGGGTGCGGAAGTCCCGATGGGTCGGATGGGGTCAGTAACACTGGATGAGACGGGAACTGCAGCAATGGCGGATCCGTTCACCTACGACAGCTCGAATATCGAGCAGTTCAAGTCGATCTTCTGAGGCAGGAGCGGTCTGGCGTGAACGTTTCTGCGTCAGACCCCCTTCGCCCTCTCCACAAATCGAGCGGCCCACCGCAACCGGAGTCGAGACCTCACGTGTCCACCCCTGCCACCTCTCTTCTGTCTCTTAACGGGGTGACAAAAATTTTCCCCGGCGTGCGCGCGCTGTCCGAAGTGTCGCTGGAGTTGTATCCCGGCAAGGTGACTGCGCTCGTGGGGGAAAACGGTGCAGGCAAATCGACGGTGGTCAAGGTATTGACGGGTATTTACCAACCTGACGCTGGCAACATTTGCATCGACGGAAAGCCCATCCATTTTCCCACCCCGCAATCCGCCGAAGGCGCAGGCGTGACCGCAATCCATCAGGAAACCGTTCTTTTCGATGAACTCAGCGTCGCAGAAAACATCTTTATCGGACATGCGCCGAAAAACCGTTTTGGCCTGATCGACACCACCGCAATGCATGCCCGCGCCCAAGAAATCCTGCAGGGTCTTGGCGCAAAAATCGACCCGAACGTTACGCTAAAGGATCTTGGCACCGCCAACAAACACCTCGTTGCCATTGCGCGCGCGCTTTCAATCGATGCCCGCGTCGTCATCATGGACGAACCGACGGCTGCGCTTAGCCACGCCGAGATTGAAGAGTTGTATCACCTCATCGAAGAGCTGAAAGCTCAGGGCAAGGCGATCCTTTTCATCAGCCACAAGTTTGATGAAATCTTTCGTGTGGCTGACCGCTACACCGTTTTCCGTGACGGCCGAATGATTGGGCAGGGTGCCATTGATGACGTCATGGAGTCTGAACTAGTCAAGATGATGGTGGGACGCGATGTCAGCCAGATCTTCCCCGCAAGGGATCCAAATCTGGGCGATGAAATTTTGCGCGTCGAGGGCTATGAGCACCCCACCGAGTTTTCCGATATCAGCTTTACCCTCAGGCGCGGCGAAATCCTTGGATTCTATGGTCTTGTCGGCGCGGGGCGCTCCGAATTCATGCAAGCCCTCTTTGGGACAACCAGACCCTCAGCAGGAGATGTCTGGATCGATGGGGCCAGTGCCAAGATC
Organism: Pseudomonadota bacterium; assembly: GCA_038529695.1. GTDB lineage: Bacteria > Pseudomonadota > Alphaproteobacteria > Rhodobacterales > Rhodobacteraceae > Yoonia. The sequence continues at coordinate 9,111 of JBCBDL010000095.1, forward strand.
CGTTGTCCGGCCGATGCCGTGTCCCACGGCATCGTCTACGTACCCGAAGACCGCGGAGAGCAAGGAGCCATTGGCGACCTGCCAATCTTCCAGAACGTGACCCTGCCATCCCTTGCCCGTACATCCCACAAGGGCTTTCTGAAACTTGCCGAGGAATTCAAACTGGCCCGCGAATACACCGAACGGCTGGATTTGCGAGCTGCCTCGCTTGATACGCATGTGGGCAACCTGTCCGGTGGCAATCAGCAAAAGGTGGTCATCGCCAAATGGCTCGCCACCCAACCCAAGGTCATCATCCTGGATGAGCCCACCAAGGGGATCGACATCGGTTCGAAAGCCGCTGTGCATGATTTCATGGCGGAACTCGCAGCCCAGGGGCTTGCAGTCATCATGGTCAGCTCGGAAATCCCCGAAATCGTCGGCATGTCGGACCGCGTCATCGTGATGCGCGAAGGACGGATCGCGGCGGAACTGAACGGTGATGAGATCACACCCGAAACATTGGTCAGCCAGGCTGCAGGTATTGCGGAGGCCAAGACATGAAAAAACTGCTCGTCTCCCGCGAAGTTTTGCTTTTGATCGCCATTACGGTTCTGCTTGGCGCAATCTCGCTCCGCTTCCCAGCGTTCGTGGCCCCCGCCAACCTGCTTGTCGTCTTCAACGATACATCACCGCTTATCCTTCTGGCTATTGGCCAAATGATTGTGATTCTCACGAAATGCATCGACCTTTCGGTTGCTGCCAATCTTGCGTTAACAGGGATGGTCGTGTCCCTCGTCAACATCGCGGCACCCGGTCTGCCGATCATTGCGATCGTCGCAATCGCAACCGGTTTTGGCATGCTCTTGGGTATGTTTAATGGCATCCTTGTCTGGAAACTCGCAATCCCGCCAATTGTCGTGACGCTCGGCACAATGACGATCTTCCGAGGCATCATTTTCCTCCTGACAGAAGGCAAGTGGGTGAATAGCCATGAAATGACCGACGCCTTCAAGGCCGTCCCGCGCATGCACATCATTGGCCTGCCAATCCTGAGTTGGATCGCGGTCGCCACCGTGATCGTCTTCACAATCATCATGACCCGCACGACACTGGGTCGTGCCTTTTACGCCGCTGGCGGCAACCCCCATGCCGCAACCTATGCGGGGATCAATGTAGGCAAGACCCAATTCTGGGCCTTCACAATATCCGGCGCAATTGCAGGGCTGACAGGATATCTTTGGGTATCGCGGTTTGCGGTGGCCTATGTTGATGTGGCTGGTGGATTTGAACTAACCGTCGTGGCGGCTTGCGTCATTGGCGGCGTATCGATCATGGGCGGCATCGGCTCGGTATTCGGTGCACTGCTAGGTGCACTTTTCCTTGGCATCATCGCCAACGCGCTTCCAGTCGTAAACATCTCACCTTTCTGGCAAATGGCGATTTCAGGCAGCGCGATCATCATCGCCGTGATCCTCAATGCGCAGGCGAACCGGACGCCCGGACGTATCATCCTCAAACGTGCAGAGCACGCATCATGAATACACGCAGCATCCCCGACCGCCTGCAATCCCCTCTTGAAAGGAACCTCAAAAGTTGGGAAAGCCTGCTGTTGTTGGTCGCAATCGGAATCTTCATCGCCAATTCGTTTGCCTCGCCTTACTTCCTGAATGCGTGGAATCTCAGTGACGCGACTTTCAACTTCACTGAAAAGGCGATGATCGCATTTGCGATGGCACTGCTCATAATCTCAGGAGAGATCGATCTGTCGGTCGCCGCCATCATTGCGCTGGCTTCTACCGCCATGGGGGCGGCCGCCCAGCTGGGCGTTGGCACCGCGGGTCTTGTCGTGATCGGCCTTGCCGTTGGCCTGGCCTGTGGTGCCTTCAATGGCTTGCTTGTCACCGGCCTTGGACTTCCATCAATCGTGGTGACCATCGGCACGATGAGCCTCTTTCGTGGGATCAGCTTCATCATCCTCGGCGACCAGGCGTATCGCGGTTACCCGCCCGATTTTGCCTATTTTGGGCAAGGCTATGTCTGGTGGGTAGTGTCTTTTGAATTTGTGCTTTTCGCGGTCATTGCGCTGATCTATGCCGTGCTGCTCCACATGACCAACTTTGGCCGCGCAGTTTATGCGATTGGCAATAATGCGACCGGCGCGTTGTTCTCTGGTATACGAGTGGGCCGTGTGAAATTTACGCTGTTCTTGCTGACGGGTCTGATGTCCGGGATCGCCGCAATCTGCCTGACGTCCCGCCTTGGCTCCACCCGCCCTTCTATCGCCATGGGGTGGGAGCTGGAGATCGTGACGATGGTCGTCCTGGGTGGTGTTAGCATTTTGGGTGGCTCTGGCTCCATCCCAGGTGTTGTCATCGCGGCCTTCGTCATGGGTCTCGTGACCTTTGGCCTTGGCCTTCTGAATGTGCCGGGGATCGTCATGTCCATTGTCATTGGCGGACTTCTTATTGGGGTCATTGCGCTGCCGCGGCTCTGGTCGATTTGGAGAAGCTGACATGGAAAAATACGCCTTCAAGATGCAGCTCAAACCTGGTTGCCGCGACGAATACACAAAGCGTCATGATGCGATCTGGCCCGCGCTTGTTGCCCTTCTGAAAGAGGCCGGCATTTCAGACTATTCGATCCATCTGGATGAGGAGACCAACATCCTTTTCGGCGTCCTCTGGAGGACCGAGGATCACAAGATGAACGACCTGGCAACCCATGACATCATGCAGAAATGGTGGGCACATATGGCCGATATCATGGAAACCAAGCCGGACAACGAACCTGTCGTGGTGCCGCTAAATCTGGTTTTTTACATGCCATGAGCCACGTCGCCGTTATCGACATCGGCAAGACTAATGCCAAGCTAGCATTGGTGCATCGCCAAACACAAAACGAAATAGCTGTAGTGACCCGTCCCAACAGGGTCATTCATGCACCCCCTTGGCCCCATTTCGATGTAGATGGACATTGGGATTTTCTGCTGGAGGGTCTGGCGGCCTTTCACGCCAGCCACGGCATTGACGTGATTTCAGTCACGACACACGGGGCCTGCGCTGCGCTGATCGGACAAGACGGCGCGCTCGCCGCGCCAATCCTGGACTACGAACATGATGGTCCGGACGCCCTCGCAGACCGCTATGATGCCTTGCGGCCAGCGTTTTCTGAAACCGGCTCGCCGCGGCTGCCGATGGGGCTGAACCTCGGCGCTCAGCTTCACTGGCAGTTTGCGACGAATCCCACGTTGCTTGAACGGACGCAAGCGATTGTCACTTATCCGCAATACTGGACCTATCTGCTAACTGGGAAACTGGCCTGCGATATGAGCTCGCTGGGCTGCCACACTGACCTTTGGACTCCATACCGCGGGCGGTTTTCCTCGCTTGTCGACAGCCTGGGTATCGCAGACAAGATTGCCCCCGCCCGAAAACCTGCAGAAATCCTTGGCACTCTTCTACCCAGCATTGCCGTCCGTACTGGGCTAGCCGACACCACGCCAGTTCTTTGCGGGATACACGACTCAAACGCCTCTCTACTCCCACATCTCCTTCGACGTACGCCGCCTTTTTCGGTCGTTTCGACCGGCACTTGGGTTATCGCAATGACCGTTGGCGGGTCCGAGGCAGCTTTGGACCCGACCCGGGACGCTTTGATCAATGTGAATGCCATGGGCCAGCCAGTCCCCTCTGCCCGCTATATGGGCGGGCGGGAATACGAAATGATACTTGGAGGTCGATCAGCACCATTCAGCGAACCGGATATGATTGAAGTCGCACGAAACGGGCCGATGCTGTTGCCTGCGGTCATCCCTGACAGTGGTCCATTTCAGGGATATGAGCTCGGCTGGGTTGGCACAGAACCTGCATTGGCGAGCCCGGTGCGTGGCGTCGCTGCGGGCTTCTATCTGGCGATGATGACGTCCGAGTGTCTTGGCGTGACGGCCCATCAGGGCCCAATCATTGTCGAGGGTCCAATGGCCACCAATCCGAGTTTTTGCGCAATGTTAGCCAATGCAACCGGTTCTCCGGTCCACGCATCCAAAGGCATCACTGGCACCAGCCAAGGGGCCGCGCTTTTGGTTGGCGCCGAGAACAATCCTGTGGACCGGACGGCAACGCGACTGTTCACGCCAGAAAGCAATGGGCCCCTCAAACCTTACGCGGACAGGTGGCGCAAAAACGTCAGGCTCATGAGATGACAGTACCCAAGGTCAAAAACTTGTAAGACATATGTCTTGGATGCTGCCATTGGCCGATAGCCATCTTGGAACCGCAGCTGGCCATCATGGCTGAAAAATCGCGACAGAGGGTGCCCTGACCCAGTTGGAAATGGCCGACGAAGATGATCACGGCTTGCAGGAAATGTGAAGCATTGAACTAATCATTGTTTCACGGCGCTCCAGAAACGGGTCAATGTGCAATCATGACATGCCGTACGGCCGTGTAATCCTCTAGTGCATACATGGACATGTCCTTGCCATAGCCAGACTGTTTCAGACCGCCATGGGGCATTTCGTTGACCAGCATGAAATGTGTGTTCACCCAAGTGCAACCATATTGCAGGGCGGCGGAAGCCTCCATCGCTTTGCCGATATCGCTGGTCCAGACGGATGACGCGAGGCCATAGGGGCTGTCATTGGCCCAGTCGATAACCGGGTCGTCATCGGTGAACCGGGTGACGGATACGACGGGGCCGAACACCTCGCGCTGTACGATTTCGTCCTTTTGCAGTGCGCCTGCGACGACGGTTGGCTGATAGTAGAAACCTGTGCCTTCCGGGGCGCTGCCGCCGGTTACAACTTCAATATGCGCATGTTCGGATGCGCGTTCGACAAAGCTGGCCACCCGGTCACGCTGGCGCGGCGAAATCAGCGGTGGGATTTCGTTCACTGTGTCATAGGCATTGTTATAGACGATGCTGGCCGCAGCGGCGCTGAGGTCGGCAACAAAATTGCCATAGATGGAAGCATGAGCATAGACCCGCCAGGCCGCGGTACAATCCTGCCCGGAATTGTAATAGCCAAAG
>JBCBDL010000096.1:0-13968 GCA_038529695.1 Pseudomonadota bacterium
GGATGCCAATTCCACCAAAGCGTCATCTTTGAACACGCGATTGCGGGGGATGTTGCGGTCTTGCGCATAAGCCTCACGAAACCGGGCAAGCTCGCGGACAATGGCCAAGAATTTGCCCGATGTCGTCCGCGTTTTGATCCGCTTCCAGGCCTCGGCCGGATCGGTCTGATAGGTCGCGGGGTCTTTCAGCGTCGCCATCTCTTCGGCCACCCATTTCTTGCGCCCCGACTTGTTCAGCCGATCAGACAGATATTCATAGATATCCCGCAGATGCGTCACATCGGCGAGCGCATATTTTGCCTGCGCCTCTGTCAGAGGCCGCCGTGACCAATCGGTAAAGCGCGAGGATTTATCAAGGCTCGATTTCGCAACCTTGCGCACCAGCGTCTCATATCCTACTTGCTCACCAAACCCGCAGACCATCGCCGCGACCTGCGTGTCAAACAGCGGTTCGGGGATCACGCCCGCATCGACAAAGAAGATCTCAAGATCCTGCCGCGCGGCATGAAACACCTTGACCACGCCCGGATCGCGAAACAGACCGTAAAGCGGCTCCAACGACAAATCCTCAGCCAGCGGATCGACCAGAACTGCATCAGCGCCCGCCTCGTCCTGATAGGCCAGCTGCACCAGACACAGTTTGGAATAATAGGTGCGTTCGCGCAGGAATTCGGTGTCTACAGTTACATAAGCACGTTTCGCAGCTTCGGCACAAAAGGCGGCCAAGCCATCGGTCGTCGTGATTTTTTTCATTATTATTCCGTTACGCGTTAAGGATCCCCGCCCACCCGATGCATCGTGTTTAGGCGATTTGGCGCACAAAAGGAAGCCGATCAGCCGGTCTTGTCCAGCAGGATCGGAGTTCTATCCCCCGTCACGTAACGTCGCAACACGGCTGGGTAGAGTGCATGTTCCTGCGGCAACAGCCGCTGGGCGAGTGTGTCAGGGGTATCACCCGGCAGTACATCAATCCGTGCCTGGCCAAGCACGGGGCCATCGTCCAAGACTGCGGTGACCTCATGCACGCTGCAGCCATGTATTTTGTCGCCAGCTTCCAAGGCCCGGGCGTGAGTGTTCAGACCCTTATATTTCGGCAGCAAGGATGGGTGGATATTCAGCATGCGTCCTGCCCATTTCGCAATGAAATCCGGCGTCAGGATGCGCATGAAACCTGCAAGACAGACGATATCTGGCTTTGCCGTGATCAGCGCCTGATGCAGGGCTGCATCAAAGGCCGCGCGATCTTTGCCAAAGGGTTTGTGGTCAATCGCGAAGGTCGGGATATGCAAGGCCCGAGCCCGCGCCAGACCACCAGCCTCCGGATCATTCGACATGACCAAAACAGGACGCGCTGGGTGACCGCCAGTCATCGACTTAGCCAGCGCCACCATGTTCGACCCACCACCCGAGATCAGGATCGCAATACGTTTGGTCACAAAAGCGCGCCCTGATAGGTTATACCTGCCCCGGCGGTCACGCGGCCGATCTGATAAACCTTCTCCCCTGCATCGCGCAGCAATGCTTGCAGCGCAGGCGCGCGCGCGGCCTCAACGACCAACACCATGCCAATTCCAGTATTGAACGTCTTCAAAAGCTCTGCCTGATCCATCCCGCCAGTCTTTGCGAGCCATTGGAAGACAGGTGGCAGCACCCATGCATCCAGATCAATCTGCGCACCCAGCCCCTCTGGCAGCACGCGAGGCAGGTTTTCTGTCAGCCCCCCGCCGGTGATATGGGCCAGCGCATGCACGCCCCCTGCCCGCACAGCCTCAAGCGCCTGTTTGACATAAAGTCGTGTTGGCGCCAGCAAGGCATCTCCCAGCGTGTCATCTGCAAAAGGTGCAGGGTCCGCCCAGCCGAGCCCCGATAATTCCACAATCCGGCGCACCAGAGAATAGCCGTTTGAATGCACGCCGTCCGAACCGAGCCCCAAAAGCACATCACCATCCTGCACGCCGGCAGGAAGCTGTGCACCACGTTCCATCGCGCCGACTGCAAAACCGGCAAGATCAAAATCGTCGGTCGCATACATGCCAGGCATTTCAGCAGTTTCACCCCCGATCAAGGCAGCACCAGACGCGGCACAGCCGGCGGCAATCCCTTCGATAATGCGCGTTGCCTGATCAAGCTCCAGCTTTCCGGTCGCGAAATAGTCCAGAAAAAACAAAGGCTCTGCGCCCTGACACACCAGATCGTTCACGCACATCGCCACAAGATCGATCCCGATTGTATCCACATGCCCGGTATCAATTGCGATACGCAGCTTGGTTCCCACGCCGTCAGTGGCGGCCACCAGGACCGGGTCGACATACCCAGCCGCCTTGAGATCAAAAAGCGCGCCAAATCCGCCGAGGCCGGCCATCACCCCTGGGCGTGCGGTGCGCCTCGCCGCCGGTTTTATCCGTTCAACCAAACTGTTGCCGGCATCGATATCAACGCCCGCATCAGCGTAGGTCAGGCCATTTTTGGTCATCGTCATATCCCCTTGCACCGGTGAGGCTGCGATAGCGGATGGTCCGGACCTGCGCAACGCCGCGACGATTAAGAAATACAAATAATCTTTCATCTGTTGAGTGTTTGTTAAAGATTTGAATGGCATTGAAACTGCGAGACAAAGCGCCCTCCTCATGTTCTTTGATCTCGCTGGATTTTCGGGCGGTTGGTGTTGGCTTCGCATTTGTAACCCAACATCGCCGCCCACCCACATTACCCTGATTGACAAGGTCAAGACGTCATCCGACACTCAGCGTCTTCGTGTTCGACCCAAGGGCCAAAGATGATTGATCGCCTGCAGGACCTGTACCAGCAATTCTTTGGCAGCCACGTATTCGTATCACCGATATATTTGGTCAGCTTTGCCGCCATCGCCTGGGCCGTCTACCGCATGCGCAGCGAAAAAATCGGCTTTCTGCGTTGGCTCCTGCCAAGGGCCATCTGGACGCACAGATCGACCCGGCTGGACCTGATCTTGTTCACAATTGGCCAATTAATGCATTTCTTTGGCATCGTTACACGGTTTGTCGCCACACCGGCCGTGGCCGTCGCTGTTGCAGGTTTTGTGCCTGCAACACCATTCGAAGATGTATTCAGCTCACCCATTCTACTGGCGTTAGTCTTCTGGGTGGTTGGTGATTTTGCCATCTATTGGGTGCATCGCGCCCATCATTCCATTGAGGTGATTTGGCCCTTGCATGCAGTCCATCACAGTGCTGCGGTGATGACCCCATTCACTGCATATCGACAACATCCATTGGGCATATTGGTCAGCGCCGCGTTTCACTCTGTCATCACTGGCGCCGTTTTGGGGCTGCTTGTTGGCGTCTTACAGCCGTCTGCGACAACCGCGTCAATCGCCGGCGCTAACGCCTTCTTTGTCATCGCAAATCTGACCGTAACAAATTTTCAACATACGCATATCTGGATCAGCTTTGGACCACTTCTGGAACGACTGTTCATCTCGCCCGCCCAGCATCAGGTGCATCACAGTACTGACCCTGCACATTTCAACCGAAATTTTGGTCAGACGCTGGCCATTTGGGATTGGATTTTCGGCACGCTTTACATCACCAAAAGCGACGAATGCGTGACATTTGGATTGGACAACAAAGCCGATGCACCGTTGATGACTCACCGGCTCTGGCCGGTTTTGTGGGACCCTATGCGCCGCATGTTCGGCGTCGCAAAGGGACGTCCCTAAAAGCCCGCGCTCTCATCAATGTCGTCTGCGTGGATGTGCAATTTGTTCGCACTGCGCCCGGCTACGCCAGAACCCATTTGTCCAGATGCGATAACCATGCCAACAAGCGCCAGCAGGATCAACGCACCGGTTGCATCACCATTACTGTCAGATGAGGCTTCGGGCTCCATCGGCGGTACCATTTCTGCGCCGCCAAAAGATGCCGTGGCAGCGAACGTTGCGCAAAGCACAGCAAAGACAAGCTTCATGTTAATCTCCTCCAACTTCAAAGCTTCCGCACCATCAGATAATCAGAAACGATCATCCTGATCGACATCCTCCGGTTTGATATCCATGCTGTTGCTGCTGCGGCCCGTCACGCCACCAATCTGGCTGGACGCAACAACCAAACCGATCAAAGCAAGCAGAATCAGCGCACCATTCGGACCGTCCGAACCGCTATCTACCTCTTCGGGATCCGGTGTTGGCGGCGCGACACTCGCAAAGGTTACATTCGCCGCGAAGAGAAGCGCCAAAACCACGACAAGCTTTTTCATTTTCAATTCCCCTTTTGAAAAACGGGCCATAAATCAATGAAGTTATTCAAAAAACCTACCGACCCATATTGTGTTCACATACGATTGCCGGTTTCGCCACTCATTGAAAGACATTTTTTGCACTGCTGCTTGACGACTGTGTCCTGTCTGATACGACCTGAGGCTGGAGGGCCTGTAGCTCAATTGGTTAGAGCAGAGCGCTCATAACGCTTTGGTTGGGGGTTCGAGTCCCTCCGGGCCTACCAATCCTCCACTTCGTATACAAATGCATACAAGGACTTTCCGTCCTATTTGTTTTACGCTATCCCAAAATCAAATCGTTGCCGCAGCAAAGGGATGCCCATGTCAAAGATCAAGGTAGAAAACCCGATTGTCGAACTCGACGGGGACGAAATGACACGGATCATCTGGGATTTCATCAAGCAAAAACTGATCCTGCCCTATCTTGATATTGATTTGCTCTATTATGACCTCGCCATGGAGGTGCGGGACGAAACCAACGATCAGATCACCATCGATGCCGCTGAAAAGATAAAGGAAATCGGCGTCGGCGTGAAATGCGCCACGATTACTCCGGATGAGGCACGGGTTGAGGAATTTGGCCTCAAAGAGATGTGGCGCTCCCCCAATGGGACGATCCGCAACATCTTGGGGGGCGTGGTCTTTCGCGCGCCGATCATTTGCAAGAACGTCCCCCGTCTGGTGCCCGGCTGGACCGACCCGATTGTCATTGGCCGCCACGCCTTTGGCGATCAGTACAAGGCAACCGATTTTCTGATGCCCGGACCCGGCAAGCTGACCATGAAATTTGTCGGCGACGACGGCACAGTGATCGAAAAAGAGGTGTTCGACAGCCCTTCCGCCGGTGTGGCAATGGGGATGTATAACCTCGACGCCTCGATTTACGATTTTGCGCGCGCATCATTCAACTACGGGCTCAACTTGGGTTGGCCTGTTTATCTGTCTACGAAGAACACCATCCTCAAAGCCTATGACGGGCGGTTCAAAGATATCTTCGAAGAGGTTTTTGAAAGTGAGTTCAAGGAAAAATTCGATGAATTGGGGATCGAATATCAGCACCGCCTGATCGACGACATGGTTGCCTCGGCCATGAAATGGTCGGGGAAATTCGTCTGGGCCTGCAAAAACTACGATGGTGACGTGCAATCTGACACTGTGGCACAGGGCTTTGGCTCATTGGGTCTGATGACATCGCAGCTCATGACGCCCGATGGAAAGATTGTCGAGGCCGAGGCAGCCCATGGCACGGTCACTCGCCATTACCGCCAGCATCAGGCTGGTCAAGCAACCTCGACCAACTCTATCGCGTCAATCTTTGCCTGGACCGGTGGTCTGAAACACCGCGCAAAGCTGGATGACAATGCGCAACTCAAAGGTTTTGCCGAAACGCTGGAAAAGGTCATCGTGGACACAGTTGAAAGCGGATCCATGACCAAGGATCTGGCATTACTGGTGGGTCCTGACCAAGGTTGGCTGACGACCGAAGGGTTCCTTGAAAAGATCGATGAAAACCTGAACGCGGCGATGTAGACCGCTGATTTGACCGGCCTTTTCGTTCTGTGCTTTGCTATATCAGTCGATCACAAATGTCCCGACGCCGTCATAGTCGTCGCCGCCCACTTCGATATCGATGGCAAGCACGCCGCCCACTTCCGCAGCATTTGGGCCATAGAATGTCGCGTCAACCGATGACCCCTCATCAGTACAACCCGACGCACATCCCAGATCGCCAGCAAAGCCATTGCCGGAAAGCGGGATATTATTGGCCGTCAGATCAACGTTGATGGCACCGTCCAATTGGCCATCAAGATCAACATCGGCGTTTCCGGTGCCAAGAAAATCCACCTCAATTGTAATGGCACCCTCATAGGGTGTATCGGTATTCGCCGCACCGTTCACCGATCCCGTAGCCAGAAAATCACCGCTATATATGGCCGTACCACTGATGATTGCCTCAATTTCATCAGGGTTTGTCTCAAACCCAAAAACATAGGCCTGTTCACCATCAATCGTGCCCATGCCGGCTCCCGATGTCACGGATACTTCAACCGCCGCCGCAAAATCGCCGACGCGGTTTGGTTCGAATGTCACGAACACTTCCTCGCCGGTGGGCAGCGTCCCGGATCCATCTGTAATCGTGACTGTTTGGCCGAGAATTTGAATGCTGCCATCCAGGTTTGCGCGGTTGGCCGGACCACCGTTGAAGAACCCCGTATCCAAAGTAATCGTCGCATTGCCAATGCTGGACGCAGCGCCAACTTGGAAACTTGCCGAACGCATCGAAATCGCAGTGCCCTCCGCATCCGACAATTGCTGCCCGGCCTCACCAAAATCCAAACCATTTGTACCAGCCGTTGGACCGCCGCCACTTCCGCCGTCACTACCAGAACCGCCACCGCAGGCAGCCAGCGCCACAAGCGCAGCAAAGGTCAAAGGCATGGTTAAGCGAGGGGTCATTTGCAATGTCCTGTATTGGATGCTGTCAACGCGGTTTTATCCACAATTGGTGCGACTATAAGGCCAAAAGTGGGCATCACCACCGCGGAATGCTTTGGAATGCTGGAACGTGCGTCTTCTGGCTGATTTTTTTGTAGCGATCAGGCAACAGGCGCGCCATGAATGATCACTTGCCCCGCCGGTTTCGCGAGGATTTGGTCGCTGGCGCTTTCGCCTGAATTTGGCTGGCCTTGTTCTTGTTTTTAGGGGGTGGCATTCCGGCCTGATGCGCGCTATCCGCGCCGCAACTTACCCAAAAGGCTGGACGCAATGGATATCCGCAATATCGCGATCATCGCGCATGTTGACCACGGCAAGACGACGCTGGTTGACGAACTTCTCAAACAATCCGGCGTGTTTCGCGAAAACGAGGCCGTGTCAGAGCGTGCAATGGACAGCAACGATATCGAACGCGAGCGTGGCATTACGATCCTGGCAAAATGTACGTCGGTCGAATGGAAAGGCACGCGGATCAACATCGTCGATACACCCGGCCACGCCGATTTCGGCGGTGAGGTTGAGCGGATCCTCTCTATGGTCGACGGTGTTGTGTTGCTTGTGGATGCCGCTGAGGGCCCTATGCCACAGACCAAATTCGTGACGTCCAAAGCGCTGGCCCTGGGGCTGCGCCCGATCGTTGTCGTCAACAAGGTCGACAAACCGGATGGTGAGCCGGACCGGGCTATTGATGAGGTGTTTGACCTTTTTGCAGCATTGGACGCGTCGGATGAACAGCTCGACTTTCCCGCCATGTATGCTTCGGGCCGGTCGGGCTGGTGTGACGCCGAACTTGATGGCCCGCGCAAGGATCTCTCGGCATTGTTCGATCTGATCGTGGATCACGTGCCTACCCCGGCGCAGATTACGCGTAAGGATGAACCATTCCAAATGCTGGCGACAACGCTGTCGGCGGACCCCTTCATTGGCCGTATCCTGACGGGCCGGGTCGAGGCGGGAACTCTAAAAGCGGGCGATACGGTGAAGGCGCTGTCACGCGAGGGCGAGAGGATCGAACAGTTCCGCGTATCAAAAGTGCTGGCGTTTCGTGGTCTGGCCCAGCAGCCCATCGATGTTGCCGAGGCCGGCGATATCGTCACCATTGCGGGCATGACCAAAGCGACGGTTGCCGATACACTTTGCGATGTCAGCATCGATACCGCGATCCCTGCCCAACCGATTGATCCGCCCACAATCACGGTGACCTTTGGGATCAATGACAGCCCGCTTGCCGGACGCGATGGCAAAAAGGTTCAGTCCCGCGTGATCCGCGAACGCTTGCTCAAAGAGGCCGAGGTGAATGTCGCGATCAAGATCGCCGACACGCCCGGCGGTGACGCGTTTGAGGTGTCGGGTCGAGGTGAGCTTCAGATGGGCGTGTTGATCGAAAACATGCGCCGCGAAGGGTTTGAGCTGTCAATCTCGCGCCCGCAGGTGATTTTCACCGAACAGGACGGTCAACGGATGGAACCTGTCGAAGAAGTCACCATTGATGTCGATGATGAATATACTGGCGTTGTGGTTGAAAAACTGACCGGGCCGCGCAAAGGCGATCTGGCAGAGATGAAGCCCGCAGGTGCCGGAAAGACCCGCATCATTGCCCATGTGCCGTCGCGCGGGCTGATCGGCTATCATGGGGAATTCCTGACCGACACGCGTGGCTCTGGGGTATTGAACCGCCTGTTTCACGGGATGACACCATACAAGGGCAAGATCGAAGGCCGCCGGCAAGGTGTGCTGATTTCGATGGAAAACGGGACCTCCGTCGCCTTTGCCCTGTGGAACCTCGAAGATCGCGGCAAGATGTTCATCGGCGCCCAAGAGGCGGTTTATACCGGCATGATCATCGGCGAACATAGCCGTGAAAATGATCTCGAAGTGAACCCACTCAAAGGCAAAAAACTGACCAATGTGCGCGCCTCTGGCACTGATGAGGCAGTGCGCCTGACACCACCCACGGTGATGTCACTGGAGCAGGCGATCGCCTATATCGACGATGATGAATTGGTTGAGGTCACGCCAAATGCGGTGCGGCTGCGCAAGCGTTATCTTGACCCGCATGAACGCAAGCGGCAGGCAAGGGCAAGCTGACGCAAAATCCTTCAAAGGATTTTGCCAAGACTTTTCAAAAGTCTTGGTCACCCCGGCGACACAGTATCGCCAAGCGTAATCACACCAGGCGCCGCCACGCTTGCGTACCAGCCGCCATGCCCACGCATTGCGTTGTAACCGCCGGGACCAAGCTCTTTCTCCATCCGAGAACAGGGTGGACAGGGGCCATGAATTTCTAACGTAGCAGACCCAATAGTGATCAGGCCCTTGCGGATCGCCAGCAGGTTCAGCCCGGAAATCACCAGATTACGGCGCAGTTGTGCGGGGCGAATATGATCGTGGCCCGACAACGCCGCAATCACGGCCAAATGCTCTGCCTGGATCAACGTCACCGCCCGTTTTCCGGCGCGGCCATGATCCCCGATCAATCCAGCGTCTGTCAGTTCGGCTTTGGCAACCACATCAATCGGCGCATGGCGCGCAGCGCGTAACCCGATCCAATCCAAACGCCCCGGCACAGCATGCCGTGCCATCATCGCGCCTAGCTGACCCTTCACCCGATCTCTTCAACGATACTCAATTCTCGCTGCGACGCACCTTTGGCAAAGCTCAACGCTTCCTGATACACCTCTGAATAATAGCAGTCATGAGCCGCCTGCAGGCTCGGAAACCGCGCCACGACATTACGTGGCCGGTCCGGTCCTTCGAGCTGTTCATAGGCCCCACCGCGCGCCAGAAAAACACCGCCATGCGCTGCGATTGCGCCAGTGGCCCGTTTGGCATATTCGCCATAGGCCACCTCATCAGTGACCGTTACATGGGCGATCCACAATGCGCTCATTTCAACGCCTCCAATACCTTCTTCGCAGCGGCGATTGCCGCATCTGCATTCTCGGCCGATGTGCCACCGCCCTGCGCCATATCCGGGCGACCGCCCCCGCCTTTGCCACCCAGTTCAGGGGTGGCTGCGCGCAACACATCAACCGCACTGATCCGATCCGTCAGATCTGCTGTGACACCCGCCGCCACCGCAGCCTTGCCACCGGCATCAGCGATCAGGATGACAACGCCACTCCCTACGCTGTCCTTGAACTGGTCGATCAGCGCTGGCAGATCCTTGCCTGTGACGCCCTGCATGACCTGCCCCATGAATGAGATGCCATTCACATCCTCCTGGCGGGCTCCTGCATGGCCGCCACCGCCCATGGCGAATTCACGACGCAATTGCGCGATTTCATTGGTCAGCGCCTTACGCTCCTCCAGCAGTGCCTTTATCCGGTCCGCAACCTCTGACGCCGGGGCTTTCAACGCCAACGCGGCCTGCGCCAAACGGTGGTCCTGTTGGCGCAGATAATCCAGCGCGGCTTGACCGGTCAGCGCCTCGATCCGGCGGACGCCCGCGCTTGACGCGCTGTCACCCAGTGTGACGAAGGTTCCGATTTCGCCCAACTGTGTTACATGGGTCCCACCGCACAATTCCAGTGAATACGTCTGCCCATCCGCCCCTTTGCCTGAACCATCCTTGCGCCCCATCGATACGACGCGCACTTCGTCACCGTATTTTTCACCAAAAAGTGCCTGCGCACCCAATGCGCGCGCGTCATCGGGCGTCATGATCCGGGTTTCAACCGTGCCGTTTTGCCGGATAACGGCGTTCACGTCTCGTTCGATCTGGTCCAGCTCTGCAAGGCTCAGCGCCTTGTTGTGACTGAAGTCAAAGCGCAACCGGTCTGGCGCATTGAGCGATCCGCGCTGCACCACGTGATCGCCCAGCGTTTCGCGCAATGCTTCGTTCAAAAGATGCGTGGCGGAATGGTTCGCCTGGATCTGCGCACGGCGCATCGGGGCCACTGCTAATTCTGCGCCCTGCCCTTTGCCAATCGTCCCGGCGGTAACGGTGGCAAAATGCACATAGACACCCGCTATTTTCTTAGTGTCCGTGATCTCTGCGGCGCCGGTTTCGGTCTTTAACGTACCCGCATCGCCGACTTGCCCGCCAGCCTCAGCGTAAAACGGGGTCTGGTTCAGCACGATCTGCACCGCAGTATCGGCCTCGTCCACGACGTCGCCATCAACAACAAGTGCCATGATCTGACCCTCGGCTGTCAGCGTGTCGTAGCCAAGGAAATCTGTGCTGCCACTTCTGTCGGCAATATCAAACCAAACCGCGCCATCCGCAGCCTCACCAGTGCCCGACCAGGCTGCACGCGCCTTCGCCTTTTGTGCAGCCATAGCCGCGTCAAATCCTTCGGTGTCAACTTCGCGCCCCTTTTCGCGCAAAGCATCCTGGGTCAGGTCAAGTGGGAAACCATAAGTGTCATAAAGCTTGAACGCCGCATCACCCGGCAGCGCGGCGGCACCAGGCAAACGCGAAAGTTCGTCATCCAGCAGCTTCAAACCGCGGTCGAGGGTCTTTTTGAACCGCACTTCCTCGTTCAGCAGGGTGTCTTCGATCAACCGCTGACCTTGTCCCAATTCGGGATAAGCGGCACCCATTTTTTGAACAAGTGCAGGCACAAGCCGATGCATTACCGGATCTTTTGCACCAAGCAGATGCGCATGCCGCATTGCCCGCCGCATAATCCTGCGCAAGACGTAACCGCGCCCTTCATTGGACGGCAGGACACCTTCGGCGATCAGAAAAGAGGTGGAGCGAAGGTGATCTGCGATCACCCGGTGATGGGTGTTGCCGTCTCCGTCCGGGTCGGTGGAGGTGACATCCGCCGATGCCTCGATTAATGCACGCATCAAGTCGGTGTCGTAGTTGTCATGCTTGCCCTGCAGCAATGCACCGATCCGCTCAAGTCCCATACCAGTGTCGATGGATTGCATCGGCAACGGTTTGGTAGATCCATCTTCAAATTGCTCATCCTGCATGAAAACGAGATTCCAGATTTCGATGAACCGATCGCCATCCTCTTCCGCAGAGCCTGGTGGACCTCCCCAGATGTGATCGCCATGATCATAGAAGATCTCTGTGCAAGGTCCGCAGGGCCCCGTCGGACCCATGCGCCAAAAATTGTCATCAGTCGCGATGCGGATGATCCGATCTTCGGGCACACCGATTTTCTTCCAAAGATCGAAAGCTTCGTCATCGGTGTGGTAGACCGTCGTCAACAAACGGGATTTGTCGATGTCAAAATCTCGGGTCAGCAACTCCCACGCGAACGGGATCGCATCGGATTTGAAGTAATCCCCAAAACTGAAATTCCCCAACATCTCGAAAAAAGTATGGTGGCGTGCTGTATAGCCGACGTTATCAAGGTCGTTATGCTTACCGCCAGCGCGCACACATTTCTGGCTGGTTGTCGCGCGTTTATAGTCACGCGTTTCGATCCCGGTGAACAGGTTCTTGAACTGGACCATGCCGGAATTGGCAAACATCAGCGTCGGGTCATTGCGCGGCACCAGCGGGCTGGAGGCCACAACCGCATGACCCTGCTTTTCAAAGTAGGACAGGAAGGTCGATCGGATATCAGCAAGGCTGGTCATGGCAAACTCTCGGCGGGTCTATATTGACTGGCAGAGATAGCCTTGGCCCATGGGCCTGTCCACAGCCAATGGGTGTTGCGCCAGATGTCTTTGCAAGGGCCGGATCAAATTTCTAGAAATTTGATGACCCTCAACGAGAAAAGGTGCAGCAATCGCCGCACCTTTCCCAAGGTATTCTCCACCGTCATGAAAGCGGTGTGGGCGTTTCTGCAGCCGCCTACTGCGTCTTGTCAGACCTCGACCAGATCGTCGTCGCCATCATCCATGCCGCCTTCCGGCAGATCGAAATCAAGCCCATGCGCCGCCCTGATTTTGTCTTCAATCTCAAGCGCGACAGAAGGATTTTCTTTCAGGAACAGTTTCGAGTTTTCGCGCCCCTGTCCGATCCGTTCATCGCCATAACTGAACCAGGCACCGGATTTCTCAACCACGCCAGCCTTCACGCCAAGGTCCAGAAGCTCGCCCATTTTTGAGATACCTTCGCCATACATGATGTCGAATTCCACCTGCTTAAACGGCGGCGCCACCTTGTTCTTCACCACTTTTACACGGGTGGCATTCCCCACAACCTCGTCCCGGTCCTTCAATGCACCAATGCGGCGGATATCCAGACGGACCGAGGCATAGAATTTCAAAGCATTCCCGCCAGATGTTGTTTCGGGCGAGCCAAACATCACGCCGATTTTCATGCGGATCTGGTTGATGAAAATCACCATACAGCCAGAGCGGTTGATCGAGCCTGTCAGCTTGCGCATCGCCTGGCTCATCAGCCGGGCCTGCACGCCAACGCTGCTGTCACCCATGTCACCTTCAAGTTCTGCCTTCGGTGTCAAAGCAGCCACCGAGTCGACAATCACCATGTTCACGGCACCTGAACGCACAAGCGTATCAACAATCTCCAGCGCCTGTTCACCTGTGTCAGGCTGCGAAATCAGCAATTCATCCAGGTTCACACCCAGCTTCTTCGCATAAGATGGGTCAAGCGCGTGTTCCGCATCGACAAAAGCACAAACACCACCTTTTTTCTGCTCTTCCGCGATCGCATGCAGCGTCAGCGTGGTTTTTCCCGACGATTCGGGCCCGTAAATCTCAATAATCCGGCCTTTGGGCAGACCACCAATCCCCAGCGCGATGTCCAGGCCAAGCGATCCGGTCGACGTCGCCTCGATATCCGCATTGGGGTTGTTCTGCCCCAGCTTCATGATCGAGCCTTTGCCGAATTGCCGCTCAATCTGCGCAAGCGCTGATTCCAACGCCTTTTCTTTGTCCGCGGTCTTCTTGTTATCCATTTTGAGGAGTTCTGCCGTTGCCATCTGTCCTGTCCTTATTTCATGCGCCCCGCCGGGCGGCAATCACTGCTTTTGTTCTCATTGTGTTCTCAATCCTTAATGAGATCAAAACCAGAACATTGCAACATAAATTTTCCGCGTTCACCTTCGGGTGAAACTGGTTAAAGATTGGTATACGGGCGACAAGGCCGGACAAAAAACACAAAGGACACCTGACAAATGCTTGTTTTCTGGAAAGAAAATCTTGTCGTTCTGGCCGTCCCCAAAACCGGCTCCACCGCTTTAGAAGGCGCTTTGGCCCCCCGCGCGTCGATGGTGCTCCGCGACCCGCCGCATCTCAAACACGCGCCTTGCTATCGCTACAAACGATTCCTGAAGCCGTTTTTCG
>JBCBDL010000097.1:0-13420 GCA_038529695.1 Pseudomonadota bacterium
GAAGAGGCGAAAGAGGCCTGGCGTGCAGGTGATTGGCAGAATGGCCGTTTTCAGTTGCCGCCGGGCGACGACGCGGAGTTCATCCCGCTGCCGGATCGGTGATGACGCCAGGTCCAGTGGCGAAGAATTTTGCCACTGGACCGCGTTTTGACGTTGACGGCTTGGCTGCGTGGTATTATCCCGCCCCTCACGCGCGGTTGTAGCTCAGTTGGTTAGAGTACCGGCCTGTCACGCCGGGGGTCGCGGGTTCGAGCCCCGTCAACCGCGCCATTTCAACACTGAAAAACATAGACCCAATCTGATACCCAAGCGGTATGGACAACGCGCGTCCTCACTTTTACTTTCGCGCAATAGGTTAGCCGTGTTTAAAGCAATAATTTAAGACTGTTGCTGTTCAGGGTATTTTAGTTTGGCGTAGGAATTTAGATGAACACAAGCACCCGTGACAACAATTTCTTGTGGGTCTTCATCCTGTTGACGATTCTTGCCGTTGCAACGGTGTTGAGGATTTGGACAATTGGGTACAAATCACCGTGGCTGGACGAAGTGCATTCCTTGATCTACGCACGTAACGCCCTTGGCCATCTTATTGATATTGAACGCACAACGGACATACATCCACCACTTTATTTTATTCTTCTGAAGGGGTGGGTTGGTCTTTTTGGAGAAGGTCGTGAGGCCGCTCGGCTGTTCTCAACCCTCTTGAGTTTGATTGGCATTGGACTTTTGTTTGCCATAACGCGAAAGCTGCTGGGTGTTCCTGCTGCTCTTATCGCCGTGGGCTTTATCGCAACCTTTCCCACATCGGTGCATTATGCGCGCGAAATCCGCATGTACCCGCTGTTGACAACCCTATTCCTGTTGTCGTTTTTGGCGTTTCTTCAGCTTTATGAGGACCACAAGAATGGCGATGAAGAAGGCTTCAAAACTGGTCTGCTTTTGCCCTTGATCGGTTTCTCGATCTCGCTGGCGCTTACATTTTACACGCATTACTCCGCAGCAATTTTTTTCATGCTGTACACAATCGCGGCGATTTACTTTCTGCTTCGGGGCGACAAGACACTGTTTTTGCAGATTCTTGTGGGGTTATTCATAGCAACATGCCTTGTCCTGCCCCAGTTGAACCATCTGTTTTCGAGTTCTCTCGGGGATCCCGATAAGGGGTGGATGGAGGCAACGACGTTGCGGATATTCTATAGTACGACCCTAGGAGCATTCCCTTATCATGCGGCCTTAAAGCCGATTGTTTTGCTGATCATGGTCATTGGCTTCGTGCTGCTTTGGGCGCGCGACATATCTCTTGGCGTGCTCGTTTTTCTGTTCACAGCGGGGGGTATGCTGCTTGCGGCGCTCATCGGCATAGTCGAACCGATCTATTTGGTTCGCACAATTCAAGTTTACACTGTTTTCACCGGTATCCTCGTGGCTGTCGCATTGTTATGGATGCCGCGCATGATTGCGGCAGCGGTCGGTGCCTTACTGCTTGCTATCAACGTTTACACTGTGGCGAGCGAACAATTTCTGCCAAAACGTGTATCCCTTCTCGCTGATGACATTGGTGAAATGGTGGCACTTTTGGATGCTGATCGCGACCAGGTTTTCGCGAAAAACTATGTCCAAAGACAGATGCGGCTGCTACATGTGCCGCTCTTTGACTATGCTCAGGTCATAAGCCACGACCAGCAAGAAGCCGGAATTGCGTCGATAAGAGAGCAAACTGGGCGTTGCATCGCATCTGCAGAAACCAACGGCTGTAGATCCGTTATCCTTATCATTGAAAAGGAGAGCCGGTTTAATGTCGAAGCGATTGCTGCCTGGAACGCCTTGGCCGATGAGTTGAAAGCGGCGCATCAAAACCACTATGAGCAGCAGGTGGCCGAGTACCGTGTGATCGTTTTGTCAAATGATCAGGATTTTCTGGATCGGGCCGCAGATGCGCTTCAGAGGACGAGCAATTGACAATGTTTCCATTGTTCAATCGTTTTCTCAAATTTGGGTTGGTTGGCGTGCTTGCCACCTTATCCCATTATGCGGTCATGTTCGCTGGTCTCGCGTTGTGGCACGTGCCGGTATTTTGGTCCTTTGCTGGCGCGGTTGTCGGAGCCGTCGTGGGATACCTTCTGAACTATATCTATACGTTTGAAAGTAATCTGCCTCACCGCCAGACTACATGGCGCTATGGCGTCATCACCATACTTTCCATCTTGTTGAACACGGCGATCTTCTTTGCTTTGTTCCGTCTCGTCGGCTTGCCGGTGCTCTGGGCGCAGCTGACCAGCACAGCTCTTGTCTTTATTTGCAACTACTTTGCGCATAAGAACGTGACATTTGATGAGAAAGCTGCCCGTTCTTCATGACTACGCCCGAAATATCCATCGTCGCGCCTGCCTACAACGAAGAGGCCTCTGTCCAGGCGTTTTATGACCGTGTCGTCGGCGTTCTGGATACCAACGAAATCGCCGCAGAGATCATCTTTATCAATGATGGCAGTACGGATGGTACGCTTGAAAAACTTGTCGCCCTGCATGCGCAAGATAGCCGGGTTGTGATCGTTGATCTGAGCCGCAACTTTGGCAAAGAGATCGCGTTGACCGCGGGGCTAGACCATGTCCGCGGGCGGGCCGCAATACCGATTGATGTCGATTTGCAGGACCCGCCAGAGCTGATCCCTGACCTGATCGCCAAATGGCGCGAAGGTTTTGTCGTCGTTAATGCGCGGCGGCGCAGCCGTCAGGGCGAGACGTTTCTGAAAAAGACAACTGCATCAATGTTCTATCGGTTGATGCAAAAGTTTGATCGCCACTCGGCCATTCCTGCGAATGTGGGAGATTTCAGGCTGATTGACCGCAAGGCGTTGGATGCGATCAATACGATGCGCGAACGGCACCGGTTCATGAAAGGCATCTTTGCGGTCGTGGGCTTTAAACAGGCGTTTGTCGACTATGACCGTGATCCGCGTTTTGGCGGGCAGTCGAGTTTCAATTACTGGAAACTCTGGAATTTCTCGCTCGAGGGGATCACGTCGTTCACGACCTTGCCGCTGCGCCTATTTGGCTATGTCGGGGTGCTTGTCGCGCTGATGTCATTTGCCTATGGCATCTTCATTCTGATCAAGGCTCTCTTGTTTGATGATCCTGTGGCTGGCTTCCCGACTTTGTTCGTGGCCGTCTCATTCCTGGGCGGCGTGCAGTTGATCGGATTGGGTGTGATCGGCGAATATCTGGGCCGGATCTTTAACGAGACCAAGAATCGCCCGCTTTATTTTGTGAATGCCGTGTATGATGCAAATGCGCACGCCACGACGTTTTCTGCGTCCGAAACAGCGCCGAAGTCGCAGGTTGCCGAATAGGCGATGCTTCGCTGTGTCACGAAAGTTTTGCGTGAACGTCATCTTGTCTGAGTGTGCCTGTCACATGAGCGACCGAACCTGACCTTTCAAACCACAAACAGAAAGGTCACAAGATGCCACGTATTACGTTGTCACGTCGTCAGACGCTGATGGGGTCCGCAGCCCTGGGTGCCTCTGTTTTTATGCCCGGCCTCAGCCGCGCGCAAAGCCGCCCCGTTTTGACCCACGGGGTGCAAACCGGGGATATCGCCCATGATGGGGCGGTGATCTGGGCGCGTGCGGATCGTGAAGCGCGGATGATGGTCGCATGGTCCACCACAGAGAGTTTCACAGATGCCCGGCAAGTGCCTGCTTTGGCCATTGGCGCGCCAAGCGACAATAGCGGGAAGATTGCGCTAACCGGGCTGCCGTCGGATCAGGATATCTTCTATCGCGTGTCGATGGTTGATTTGTCTGACGGTGCGGCTTCTGAACCTGTGACCGGCCGGTTCCGCACCGCGCCGAACGCTTTGCGCGATGTCAGCTTTGTTTGGTCGGGCGATACTGCTGGCCAAGGCTGGGGCATTGATGAGGATCGTGGCGGGATGGAGACCTATTCTACGATGCTGGGCCATAGCCCCGATTTCTTTCTGCATTCTGGCGACACGATCTATGCCGACAATCCGATGGAGGCCGAGGTGCCGCTGGAAGACGGCACAGTTTGGCGCAATGTGATGATTGAGGAGAAAGCCAAGGTCGCCGAGACCCTGCAGGAATTTCGGGCACAGTATTATTACAACCTGATGGACCAACATGTGCAGGCATTCAACGCCGCCGTGCCGATGATTGCGCAGTGGGATGATCACGAGGTCACCAATAACTGGTATCCGAATGAGGTGCTGATCAGCGATGATCGCTATACCGAGAAATCGCTGGGCGTCTTGTCGGCGCGTGCGTCACAGGCGTTTCACGAGATGATGCCGACGCGCCAGAACCCTGCTGAACCCCACAGGATTTATCGCAAAGTGTCCTATGGCCCGCTGTTGGATATATTTGTGATCGATCTGCGGACTTATCGTGGTGACAACACCGCGAATACAGAAGAGGAGGGGACGCCGTTTCTGGGCCCCGATCAGCTGGCCTGGTTGAAGCGGGAGATGGTGAACTCTCAGGCGACGTGGAAGGTGATCGCGTCAGATATGCCAATCGGGATGATGGTGCGCGATGGCGATGCGGCGATGGAAAACGGCGCCAATGGCGATGGGCCGCCTTTGGGCCGTGAACAGGATATCGCGGCGGTGCTGTCATTCATCAAATCGGCTGGGATCACGAACACTGTCTGGTTGACCGCGGATGTGCATTATACCGCTGCGCATCATTATTCGCCGGACCGCGCGGTGTTTCAGGACTTTGATCCGTTTTGGGAGTTTGTCTCAGGCCCGTTACATGCAGGGACGTTCGGCCCGAGCGATTATGACAACACATTCGGGCCAGAGGTGCGATTTGCCAAACATCCGGAGGAGGGGCAGCGGAACCTGCCGCCTTCGGACGGGCTGCAATTCTTTGGCAAGGTCGACATTGCCGCCGACACCCGCGTGATGACCGTGCGCCTGATGGACAAGGCGGACACCGAATTGTGGTCGGTGGAGTTGGAGCCGGCATTGGCTTAGGCCAGTCTATCCATCGGTTAAGGCCCCAATTGCGGCCTGCAATTGAGTGTCCTGACCAGTCTGGGCCGCTTCCACGTCAACCGGCATCGTGATGTCTGGCGGCACCCCGCTTCCTTCGAAAAGGGTCCCATCGGCGCTGAGATAGCGCTGATGGGACAGGCCCAGCTCCCACCCGTTTGGCAGCCTGAAATTCCCAATATCAGATAATCCGCCCGAGGTGTTCGTGCCCATCACGGTCACTTGGCCCAGTTCGCGCATGGCAATCGTGAAAATCTCGGCGGCACTACCGGTATACTTTGTTGTGAGAAGAACGACGGGCTGGTCCAAATGCATGTCACCCTGAGGTGTCATCACAATGTTGAGCGGCTCAGTATAGCCGTTTGCGGTGCGGATGGTTTTGGACAGCGCAGGTCGTGGCGTATCGGTAAAGAACCCGGCATAGGCCAGTGCCACCTGATCACTGCCGCCGGGGTTGTAGCGGACATCAACGATGATCCCCTTGGCATTTTCCAGAGCGGTTGCAGCTTCTGAAAAGGCGTCGCGGGCAAAGGCGATACTCCCCGTATTGAAGCCCGGATCGACATTCATTCCGGCGATGTGGATATAGCCGATATCCGGCGTGGCCCAACCATATTGCAGCCCGGTATCTGGGATTTCCGTTAGTTGATCAAACTGGGCGAATGTGGCGTCGCGCACCACATATCGCTCGTCGTGCCAGTCCGGTGGCACCGAGGGTGAATGGACCTGACCATCCGGTCCGCTAATGGACAGATGACCGTCATCAAGCCCTGCCATTGTTTCTTGGAAAAGTGAAAACAAGTCCTCATCACTCAGCAGGGCATGCGTCGCTGGTCTAAGTGACTGGCGTGCGTCCCAATCGACGCCGTGCAGTTCGAAAAAGGCGTAATGCTCATCCATGACCTGCCAGAGGACATCGAAATTCTCTTGTGCCGTACCGGGTTCGTCAGGCGTCTGCGGGCATAAAGCTGGCAGTGTTGCCTGCCGGTTTGCGATGATCGGGTTCAGGATGCTGGCCACATTGATCTGCAATTGGTCGCCTGTGGTCGCGAATGTGACCTCTTCCAGCGCATTTATCAGCCACTGATGGGCGGGCAGCGTCTCACTATGCAAGCAGCTAATCTCGGTCACTTCGTAAATGTCGATCTGGGTGCGCCCGATGTCGAGATAAAGGCCGTACCCTTCGGTGGCCCAAATGCCGCGCATCGTCGCGTTCGGCGCGGAAACAACAAACGATATGCCCGCACCAAGGGCGATCAGGCCGAGCAATCCGCCCAGATATTTCAGTATTTTCATCGTCTTGCCTTAGTGAAGAAGTGCTTCAAGCGGCTGCCATGGCCCGTCGGGTCTGCGGGTCTCCGTGTCAAAGCTGTAGATATTGCCGCCGCCGTGGGGTTGATCGTGGCCACGGTCGATGGCGACGTCCATCAGCGCGCAATAAAGCAGAGTGCCCACAGCGCCGTGGCCGACAAACAGGATGTCTTGGTCTGGGTGGTTGGCAAGTGCCGCGTGAACGGCAGCGACGATCCTTTTCTGCGCATCGCGTGCGGTTTCCCAGCCTTGATAGCTGTCATCAGGATGCGCATAGAACGCATCCGCGGCGGCCTCGAATGCTGGACCCGGCAGAAATCCAGTTGCGCTGCGGTCGTTTTCGCCCATCTCGGGCACCTTGTGATGTGGGCAGCTCAGAGCTTTGGCGAGCGGGGCTGCCGTTTCAACCGCTTTGGTCTCGGTGCTGGAATAGATGACCTGCGTTCCCGCAAGCGCGTTTGATGCAGCGAGCGACGCGATGCGCGCCTGGCCAACGGCGTTTAACCCCCATTGGGGCACTTGAACCTCTGCGTCCATCTCAACCTGCGGGTGGCTGAGGTAGCGTGCGACGGCCATTACTGGGTCATTTCATGCAGAATGCGCGCCCAGGAGCGGATGCCTTTATGAAACGACGACAGGTCGTATTTCTCGTTCGGGCTGTGGATCTGGTCATCGTCTTTGCCGAAGCCGATCAGCATCGCGTCCATATTCAGGATGTCCTTGAAATGCCCCGCGATGGGGATCGACCCGCCGCAACCGACATAGGCGGCGGCATTGGGCCATTCGTCCGAGAGGGCTTTGCGCGCCTGATCGAACGCAGGGTGGGTGGTTGTCATCTGCCCCGCCGCACTGGCGCCATGGTCGCTGAAGCTGACGCTGCAATCTGGGGGCAGCATGTCTTGGACCATTTTGCGGAAGTTTTCACGGATCTTCAGCGGGTCCTGCGTGCCGACGAGGCGAAAGCTGATCTTGGCATGCGCCTCTGACGGCAGCACGGTCTTGAACCCGTCGCCGGTATAGCCGGACCAGATGCCGTTGACCTCGCAAGTCGGGCGGGACCAGATCATCTCTAGCGGGCGCCGGCCCTTTTCGCCGGCAGGTTCAGACAGGCCAACCTCGCCCAGAAAGTGCTTTTCGTCGAAGCGCAGATCGTCCCAGGCGGCGGCAAGCTCGTTCGACAGTTCCGGCACGCCGTCATAGAAATTCGGAATGGTGATGCGCCCGTCATCGTCATGCAAGCTGGCGATGATCCGCGCGAGCACCCTTGCCGGGTTCATCGCAAGGCCACCATACATACCTGAATGCAGGTCCTTGTTGGGGCCGGTGATGGTCAGCTCTTCGCCCAATAGTCCGCGCAATTGCGTAATGATCGCAGGGGTGCTGTCGCCATAAAGCCCGGTATCGCAAATGAGCGCGATATCGGCAGTCAGTTCCTGCGCGTTGTCCTTCATGAACGGGGTGAGGGACGGGGAGCCGGATTCTTCTTCGCCTTCAAAAAAGATCGAGATATTGGCGGGGAGTTCCCCATGTTCTGCCTTCCAGGCGCGGCAGGCTTCAACAAAGGTCATCAGCTGCCCTTTGTCATCAGATGATCCACGGCCACGGATGACCTTGCCGTTTGGCGTGTCCTCGACTTGCGGGTCAAACGGGTCACGGTGCCAGAGGTCGAGAGGATCGACAGGCTGCACGTCGTAATGGCCGTAGAACAGGATATGTGGACCCTCGCCGCCCGTATGTGCCACGACCATTGGATGGCCGGGCGTGGGTCGTTTGGAGGCGGTGAAACCAATGGATTGCAGGTCTGCCACCAGCCAATCGGCGGCGCTATCACAATCGGACTTGTAAGCTGGATCGGTCGAGATGGAGGGGATACGCAGCAATTCCAGCAACCGATCGGTTGCTTGCGGCAAGTCAGCGTCGATACGGGCGAGCACAGTGTCCAGTTGCATGGTCGGTCCTTTGAGTTGTTCGCCCGCAGGGTGCCATGATCAGCAGGGGCGTCAATCGCATTTCTGAGTAGGGCTTCCCTGACTTTGATCCACATCAATGAAGCCTTAGGCTAAGGCCGTCATGAACGGGGTGACAGAATGTAGCGTGTTGCCCATGGGGGCGCCGCCCTATATGACGCTTAGAACGATTCAAAGGCCGCCGAAAATGTGGGCTTTGTGACGAGGAAAAGGACGTATCAGTGGATTACAACGCCCAGCTGGATATTGCGATTGACCGTTTGCACGAAGAAGGTCGCTATCGGACCTTCATTGATATCGAACGCAAGCGCGGCCAGTTCCCCCATGCAACCTGGCGCAAGCCTGACGGGTCCGAACAGCCCGTGACGGTGTGGTGCGGCAACGATTATCTTGGCATGGGGCAGCATCCCGTCGTTCTGGCGGCAATGCACGAGGCGATTGAAGCGACCGGGGCGGGGTCAGGCGGCACGCGGAATATTTCTGGCACGACCGTTTATCACAAGCGCCTTGAGGCTGAGCTTGCCGATTTGCACCGCAAAGAGGCGGCGTTGCTGTTCACATCGGCCTACATTGCGAATGACGCTACGTTAAGTACGCTGCCTAAGCTGTTTCCCGGCCTGATTATTTACTCGGATGCTTTGAACCACGCTTCGATGATCGAAGGCGTGCGTCGGAATGGTGGGGCCAAACGCATTTTCCGCCATAACGATCTGGACCATTTGCGGGAATTGCTGGAGGCGGATGATCTCGCTGCACCAAAGGTTATTGCGTTCGAGTCGATCTATTCGATGGATGGCGACTTTGCCCCGATTGAGGCGATCTGTGATCTGGCGGATGAGTTTGGCGCGCTGACCTATATTGATGAGGTTCATGCTGTGGGCATGTACGGCCCGCGCGGGGCTGGTGTGGCGGAGCGTGATGGGCTGATGGGACGCATCGACATCATTAACGGCACATTGGCCAAGGCCTACGGTGTCATGGGTGGCTATATCGCGGCGTCTGCGAAAATGTGTGATGCGATAAGGTCTTATGCGCCGGGCTTTATCTTTACGACGTCTCTGCCGCCTGCCGTGGCGGCTGGGGCCGCAGCAAGCGTTGCGCACCTGAAAACCGATCAGGCGCTGCGTGAAGAGCATCAAACGCAGGCAAAGATTCTGAAGCTGCGTTTGAAAGGGATGGGGTTGCCGATCATCGATCACGGCAGTCATATTGTGCCGCTGATCGTGGGTGATCCGGTGCATACCAAACAGCTGTCGGATATGCTGCTTGCAGACTTCGGAATCTACGTGCAGCCGATCAATTTCCCAACTGTGCCACGCGGGACAGAGCGGCTGCGTTTCACACCCTCGCCGGTGCATGGCCCGCGCGAAATGGATGCTTTGGTGGGCGCGCTGGACAATCTTTGGTCACATTGTGCGCTAAATCGCGCCGAACTCGCTGGTTAACGTTTTTTCAAGATGTGCATGTCTCCTGTGGATATGTTAACGGTGTCAAAGGCGTAGACGGCTTTTTGATTCGAAGAGACGCAGACGCTTAGGGGCAGTAAGCGACGGGACAGTCGATGATCGGGAAGACCTTCAAGCGTGATGACGCGTCGGAGGACGTTGGGGCCAAAGGCTTTGATGACTTCGACCTGCGTCTCGGCGATTTGATGCGCGGTGAGCGGGCGACGATGGGTAAAAGCCTGTTGGACGTCCAGCGGGAGTTAAAGATCAAAGCCGCCTATATCGCAGCAATTGAAAATGCTGACCCTTCTGCGTTTGATACGCCGGGCTTTATAGCGGGTTATGTGCGTTCCTATGCGCGATACCTGAACATGGACCCCGATGATGCGTTTGCGGCTTTTTGCGCCGAAAGCGGTTTTGAAACCGCCCACGGGATGTCTGCCGCGGCGTCTTCGATCAAGCCCAAAGCGGGTGATCCAACGATGAGCCCGCTGGGCAAAGACATATTCACCGCATCTGAAACGCCTTTCATTCCTGTGGGTGAGGCAGTCCTTTCGGGGATTGAGCCACGCGCAATTGGATCGGTCGCGGTTCTGATCGCGCTGATCGGTGGGCTTGGCTATGGCGGCTGGACGGTCTTGCAGGAAGTGCAAAAGGTACAATTCGCCCCGGTCGAGCAAGCACCGGTGGTCGTGGCCGACATTGATCCGCTTGCGGGGGCGTCGAACGCGATCCGCACCAGTGACCCGCTGGCGGTTGTTGACCAGCCAACGCGCGACGCGCTGGATCGTCTTTATCGTCCGCAAGCGCTGGACGTGCCTGTGCTGATTGCCCGCGACGCGCCAATTTCGACGCTCAGCCCTAATTCAATTGGTGCTTTGCTGCCTGATGCAACGTTTGAACCACCCGTGGCTGTGGCAGAGGCGGACATTTCCGCAGATTTACCAGCTCCGCCACCAATTCAAGTGGTGGAACCGCCTGTGCCAGAGGTGCAATTGGTCGCCGTTCGCCCGGCCTGGGTGCGCGTGCGTGCAGCAGATGGTACGGTGATTTTTGAAGGTGTGATGGAGCCGGGGCAGAATTTCGTCGTTCCGGCGACCGAAGAACCCGCAACATTGCGCGTAGGCGAAAGCGGTGCAATGTACTTTGCCGTTAACGGTGTGCATTACGGCCCGGTTGGCCAGCGCGGGGTTGTGACGTCAAATGTTGAGCTGACATCCGATAGTCTGACGCAGGTCTATGCCGTTGCTGATTTGACAGCCGATGAAGACCTGGCCGAAATCGTCAACTTTGCCGAGGTGGTCGCGGACGAATAATCGCACAGCCGATTGCTTGCCGCGCCGGGTGTTGCCCCTTAGATTAATGGCATTAGCGCAACCCCAGAAAGCGGCTTTCCCATGTCGATGAACCATATCCGTCCCTGGCGTAACATCTATCGCCGGAAATCTCGCCAGATCATGGTGGGGTCCGTGCCCGTTGGTGGCGATGCACCGATCAGTGTGCAAACCATGACCAATACGCTGACAACGGATGTGAAGGCGACGATTGAACAGGTGAACGCGGCTGCGGAGGTGGGGGCGGATATTGTGCGTATCTCGGTGCCGGATGAGGCATCGAGTGCTGCGCTGAAACAGATCATCCCAGAAGTGACCGTCCCGATCGTGGCGGATATCCATTTTCACTACAAACGTGGGATAGAGGCGGCGGAGGCGGGAGCGTCCTGTCTGCGCATCAATCCGGGCAACATCGGTGATGAGGCCCGCGTGAAAGAGGTCATCAAAGCTGCGCGGGACCACAATTGTTCAATCCGCATCGGGGTGAATGCCGGTTCACTCGAAAAGCACCTGTTGGACAAATATGGTGAGCCATGCCCGGATGCGATGGTCGAAAGCGGGCTGGATCACATCAAGATCCTGCAGGACAACGATTTTCACGAATTTAAGATTTCCTGCAAAGCCTCTGACGTGTTCATGGCCGCTGCTGCGTATCAGCAATTGGCCGAGGCGACGGATGCGCCGATCCATCTTGGCATTACTGAGGCTGGCGGTCTGATCAGCGGCACGGTGAAATCCGCAATTGGCATGGGGAACCTGTTGTGGATGGGGATTGGTGACACGATCCGCGTGTCGCTATCTGCGGATCCGGTCGAAGAAGTGAAGATGGGTTTTGAGATCCTCAAATCCTTGGGTTTGCGCCATCGCGGTGTGAACATCATCTCATGCCCCTCCTGCGCGCGGCAAGGTTTTGACGTGATCAAAACGGTAGAAGAGCTGGAAAAACGGCTCGAACATATCAAGACACCCATGTCACTGTCGATCATTGGGTGTGTTGTGAATGGCCCGGGTGAGGCATTGATGACCGATGTCGGCTTTACCGGCGGCGGTGCAGGATCCGGTATGGTTTACTTGGCGGGCAAGCAGAGCCATAAGCAGTCAAACGATGATATGATTGATCACATCGTCGAACAGGTTGAAAAGAAAGCGGCAGAGATTGAAGCTGCGCAGGACGTCGCTGCGGAGTAGGGTCTACGCGGTCTCTGGTGGCTATTCGCCGCGCAACTCAGCCACGACCTGCAGCATTTCATCGGCAGGCAAGAAGCCGCGCAGCATCTGATCTTCAACGACAAAGGTTGGCGTGCCCGTGATTTGGAGTTGTTGTGCAAGCGCGCGGTTTTCGGCGATGATCTGTGTCACCTGATCATCTTCCATCATAGCGGTGACGGCTGCATGATCCAGCGCATAGCTTTCGCTGAGCCGTGAGAGTGCTTGTTCGGTAATATCACCCTGAAATTCCATCAAAGTGTTGTGCACGTCCTTATAGACGTCGTCGCCAGCAACAAGCTGTGTCGCAATCGCGTAGCGCGAGGCAAGTAACGATGCCTCGCCCAAGATGGGGAATTCCTTGATGATGTAACGGATATTGGTGTCAGTACTCAGCACGCTTTGCACTTCAGGAAAAGCGCGTTTGCAGAAACCGCAGCGGTAATCCATGAACTCGACAATCGTGATGTCGCCATCGGGATTGCCGCCGACAAAGGAATGGCCGTCATTGAATAATGCGTCTGCATTCGCCTGCGCTAAAGCCACGTCATTGAGCGCCTGTTGTTCCTGTTCGCGCTGCTGCAGAACGCCAATCGCCTCGCGGATGATTTCAGGGTTTTCCAGAATATAGGCACGCACCTCTGCCTGGAACGCGCTGCGTTCGGCCTCGGTCATGGCGTCAAGTTCAAGCGCATGCGCACCGCTACTCAGCGTGATCAAAAGGGGAAGGGCAAGGCGGAACGTCATGGAAAACCTCCAACAACTCGGTGCGTTTGTCAGACCATATTCGCCGGCACTTGCCAAGGCGCATTGACGTCACATGCCAGTGAGGGGCAAACAGGCGAAAAGCAAAGAGGCCAGGCAGATGCGACACGCAACCCGCGGTGAGGTTGATCCGTTTATCGTCATGGACGTGATGGAGGCGGCACGGCAGGCCGAAGCTGCCGGGCGCGATATCATCCATATGGAGGTTGGCCAGCCGGGCACCGGCGCACCGGCCGCCGCAAAGGCAAAGCTGATCGCCGACATGGACGATCCCTTGGGATACACTGTTGGTCTGGGTCTGCCGAGAACGCCAGCAGAAAGGCACCTGAGGCGCCACTTGTGATGACGACACGGCCCGGATCCAGATCGACATCAT
>JBCBDL010000098.1:0-13112 GCA_038529695.1 Pseudomonadota bacterium
CGCGCCAACGTCGCGATTGCGGCATGGCATTTGGTGACCTGCGTCGCGCTTTATGGCTGATTGGGACGCCAGATGCCGGGCAAGTCGTCGCGGTGCGCTGCGTTGGGTGCCTGAATACCAGACATGAGCCGCCCCAAAGGGGCAGTGATCGGTTTCAGGAGGGCGCTGTTGTTCACGCGTGCCTTCACTTTTTCAAACTGCATCACGTCGTCAATACGCCGGTCGATGAATGCGTCGGTCGCCTGACCATCCAGACTGTCATCACCCAGCCAATACAGGACGACCGACGCATAGACGCCAGACAATGTCAGCCGTTTTGTGTACCAGTTTCCATCTGTCGATGTATCCCCCAGGGCCGTCCAGATGTGATCGGCGGTGCCCCACAGCAGCTTTGTCCCGACAGGCGCCATATGCGGGAGCGCGAAAAGCGTGGTGCCGCGGCGCACAGCTTCTTTGTCGTCAACCGCGGCCAGGCGCAGGCGGATCGCATGCGCCACCTTGTCGCGCAGACGCATATCTTGATGCTCAGCCGCCTGCAGTGCTGCCACCATTTGCGCATCGCCACGTTCGTGAAAGGCAATTGCCAGATCAACGGCGCCCCTTGGACATGACGCCTCTGCCGTTGCCCGCGCAATGCCCGCATCCGTTATCGCCGCCTTGAACGCGGCTGGTGACCAGCCATCGAACGCAACGTGGGGCAGAATTGCGTCCAGCAATTGTTGTTTGATCGGGTCTTGCGGCATTATGATCGCTCCTGATGGCGTAGTACTAGACAAACTAGCGCGCCTTTGCTATCTGCCCACTTCCTGCAATTTTTGCAAATCCAACTTAGAAAGGTGGTGTATACCACATGCAGGTAAGTGTTCGTGATAACAACGTCGATCAGGCGTTGCGTGCCCTGAAGAAGAAACTTCAGCGTGAGGGTGTTTTTCGTGAAATGAAGCTCAAGCAGCATTTCGAAAAACCATCCGTCCGCAAAGCGCGCGAAAAGGCCGAAGCGATCCGTCGTCAGCGCAAGTTGGCGCGCAAGAAGCTTCAGCGCGAGGGTCTACTTTAAGACCGCCAGCGTCGACTGAACGATCATAGCCTCCGTCTGAAAAATCAGGCGGAGGTTTTTTCATGCCGCTCGTGATGACGACGCGATATCTTGCTCCAATTTGAAATCACTGATCAAGGCACCCAATTGCGCGGCATGCTGCGCGATATCTTCGGATGCATTGCTCGTATCATCCGCCATCGCCATGTTCTTGTCAGCAAGGTCATTAATCAGCTGCATGGCAGATGACAGACTGCGCAGGTCGCCGGTCTGGCTTTGCGATCGGCTTGCCACACGGCCCAAGACATCGTCAACCTGCATGATTTCCTTCACGATTTCCTGCAAAGCGGCGCCGGCTTCATCCACAAGATCCCCGCCTTCTTTGACATGTGTTCGGCTTTCATCGACCAGTGTCTTGATCTCAAGCGAGGCATCACTGGCGCGCTGTGCCAGCGCACGCACCTCGGAGGCGACAACGGCAAAGCCGCGACCGGCGGCCCCTGCCCGCGCAGCTTCGACGCCGGCATTCAGCGCAAGCAAGTTGGTTTGAAACGAGATGTCTTCGATCATTTCGATAATCGCACCGATCTGATCAGAAGAGGCACGAATACGGCCCATGGCCTCAACTGCGCTTTGCGTTAAATCTGCCGAATTTGTGGCTGCTGCCCGCGCATTTCCTGCCAATGACGTCGCCGACAAAATTTCCTGCCCGAAAACATCCACTTCAGCAGACAATTCCGTCACTTTGGTCGCCGTATCTTTGATCGTCTCCAATTGTTCGGTTGAGCGTCTGGTGAGATCAACCGCAGAAGATTTCATCATTGTCGAGGACACGTCCAATTGCTGAATTGTCATTGCGATAGAGCCCAAGACACTGCGAAGCCGCTCTGACGCAATATTGAAGTCATTTCGAATGGCATCGTACTCTCCGTCAAGCGGCTGATCGAAATGGCAGGTCAAATCAGCCTGCGCAAGGGCTGCGAGGCCCTCCGTCACCAATGCGACCACTTTGCCGTGTTTTGCGTTCAGATCGGCCTCATCACTGGCTTTCATCTCTTCCGCCTCGCGCCGCAGCGCCAAAGTTTCTTGCTTGAAGTGATAGATGGCCCGGGCCATGCGACTGATTTCATCTTTGCGATCGATACTGGGGACAAACTTGGTAAAATCGCCTTTGGCGAAGCCATAGACGACCTCGGTCAGTCGCTTGATCCGCCAGATCATCCATTCAAAGCTCGCCACCGCGAATACGCCGACCATGAGGATGGAGATCACACCGACCCAGATATTGACCTGAGATTTGCGCACGGCATTGGCTTGCAAGTTCGCCGCCAAAGCATCAATTTGCTGCGCTTTGGCAATTTCCGCATCGCGTAGTGCATCGATCCAACTGGTTGAAAGCTGGAACCATTCCGGCGCTGTCAAACTGCCAAAATCACTATCGTCATGTCCGCGCGCAATAACATCCCTTGCATTCTGAAGTGCGGCAAAAGCAGGCGTGGCATAAAGCGCATCAAGCTCGGTCGTGTCGCCGCGCCGCTTTGCAGTTTCCATCAAAAGTGCTGCCTGCGCACCAGCATGCTGCTGAAAAGCTTTGTAGACATCTGCTGAAAAGCCGCCGCCCAAACCCGTTGCACCCATTGCGCGTTCCAGTCCCGCACGCTCCTTCGCCGCAGCAAGCAACGAACGCGAGGTCTGCAGCACGTCAAGAGACCTGTTTTCATCTTGATCCTGTAGTGGGTAGGCAACCAGGAGCAGGTCGTTGATAATCGACGTGTAGTAGCCAGCCAGTTGCGGCACAGTGACCTGCAGTTCCCACACCTGACTGCGCATGTCGGCCAGCCGTTGAAGGGCGGTTTCCGCGCGTGCAAATTCACTACGCCGCCGGTCCGCAATTGCGGCCGTCCGCCCAACGGCCTTTGGCAATGCAGCGGTTGTCGCTGCATGCTGATTGGTCAATGCGGTCCGAAAGCTGGCGCCGTTCGACGCGACATAACCCGCCGAATAGCCACGCTCTTTTTGCAGCTCATGGATTAGATCATTGATATTGGACTGCTGCGCGGCCTGCTCGACCGACAATGCGGCATTCGCTGCCTGAACGCGGTCTACCTCCATCATGCGGGACGCAAAAAATGCAGCCAGCGCCAAAAGTGGCAGGATGATCAGGGCCATCACCAAACGAAGTTTCATAGCGCTACCCGCATTGTTCCTCTTGCCCCCACTTCGCACAGAACAGCTAAGGCTTCGTGAAGAGGCCAAAGCACGGGGGCAGTGACGCGTCTTAATACCGAGCCATTGCTGGCATCTCTGCGCAGACAAAAACAACGAATTTTCCACTTTGTCTCAAACGGTGGCGCCCACGGTGAATGCCTATACCGGCGCCAGACAAAGGCGAATCGGTGTTGTCCGATAGGTAGCCCAGACAGCACCCCTCGTGGCTGTCTGGGTCGTCTTTGTCCCTCAACAACAAAGCGCGTTTTGCGCACGAATGACAAAGGAATAGGAAATGCATTTCTTAACGAAATCGGCAGCTGTTGCAGTGATCGGGCTTTTGCCGACAACAAGCTTGGCTGATTTTACCGGCGCTTATGGTGGTGTTGCCATCAATAATTTCAGCGGTGATGTTACGTCTAACGACCTGCTGGACGGCCAAGAGGACCTGTTTGGTGAGCAGGTGATTGGTGGTCTGGCCATCAAAGAAGACACTGCGATTGGTGCGTTCGGCGGCTACCAAATTCAGATGGGCAACTTCGTTTATGGTGGCGAGATTGCGATCACCAGCGCCACCGATGGCGGCATTGCCGGGATTCAGATTGAAGGTTTAGATTCGCTGACAACAGATATCAAAGGCCGCGTCGGCTATGTCTTGAACGACCGTGTCATGGCTTATGGCACCGCTGGCTTCAGCCGTGTGGATGTTGATCTTGGCACATTTGAATTCGCCAGCGTCACCGGTGATCTTGAAGCCGATGGCTTTATTGTAGGTGCTGGCATCGACTACTTGGCGACGGATAACATCGTACTGGGTGCTGAATTCACCAACCGTCAGGTCGAGGGGTCATTCCCCGTCGATGTTTCTTTCGCAGACGACATAGATATTGATCTGGACGTCAACACCCTCGCCCTGCGTGCGGCTTTCAAATTCTAACCCCCTAGGCCACTCACGCCGGAAAGCGCGCGGCTGTGGCAAGCAGCCGCGCGCTTTTTTTGTCTAAAGCGTGATCCGGAATTGGGCGAAGCCGGTATCACTCTGCCCCGCTTCTTCGATGGTCACACCGGGGACCGTGTCCGCATATGCGGCACCGGCGGGTCCGGTCTCAAAGATAACCGTGGTGCCGTCCATCGGCGCAAAGGACCAATTGCCATCTGCACGCGGGCTGACTGTGCCTTGTTCCACGATGTAGCGCACGATCACGTCACGGTTCGTGTCGGGCCCTTCAAAGATCACTGTGGACCCATCAGCGCCGGGAAAGCTGCCACCACCGGAGGCGCGGTAATTGTTGGTGGCAAGGATAAACTCCTGATCTAGGTCAATTGGTGCGCCATTATACTGCAGATCGATGATGCGGTTCGTGTCGGCGTTGACCACTGCGCCTTCCCGGTCGAACATGGCAGGTTGCGACAGGTCGATCTGATAGGTCACCCCGTCGATGACATCAAAGTTGTAGCTTGGGAAGTCGGGGTTCAGCAGGACCGCATCGCTGGCCCCGGCCTCGATCTGGTTGAACATGCCCGCGCTGCGTTCCAGCCAATCCTTGATCTGTGCGCCAGTCACTTTCACGGCCCGGACGGTGTTGGGATAGAGGTACAGATCGGCGACATTCTTGATCGCCACGTCACCGACTGGGACATCTGTGAAATACTCCGGCCCACCCCTGCCACCGGCCTTGAACGGGGCCGCAGCAGACAGGATAGGCAGTCCCTCATATTCGGTGCCGACCATCTGGTCCTTGATGTACCACATTTGCGCGTTTGACACGATCTGGACCGAAGGATCATCGGCCACCAGAGCGAAATAGCTGTGCAGCGCTGCATCGGTTTTACCCACAGCCGTCCGCACATAGGCCAGCGTTTCGTCATGCACATCCTGGACCGAGGCCAGGACCGGTTCGAAGTCCTCGACCAGTGGCGTGATGCTGCGGTCTTCTTCACGGCGGGAAATTGGGCGCGCCTCAGCCGTGTGCGACAAAATGCGCCAGCCGTTGCCGTCGCGTTCCAAAAGCAGATCGACAAGGCCCATGTGGCTACCCCAGAAACCGCCCATCACGCCTGGTTTGCCGCCGATTGTGCCCGCTGCAGCGTCCACACCAGCCCAGTCATCGTAATTGGAGGATGGAAAGACCAGATGGCTATGCCCCGTGAGAATGGCATCGATCCCATCGACCGCAGCCAGCGGGATTGCTGCGTTTTCCATGCCGTCGCTCGCATTCGCCTCACCAATGCCGGAATGACAAAGGGCCACGATGATATCAGCACCTTCTTCCTTCATCTGAGGTACATAGGATTGCGCGCTTTCGATGATATCGCGCGCCTGCACATTGCCTTCCAGATGCTTGCGGTCCCAATTCATGATCTGCGGCGGGACAAAACCAATAAGGCCGATCTTGATCGGGTGCGCGGTTCCGTCGCCATCGACAATTTCGCGCTCGAGGATGCTGTAGGGTGGCACCAGCGTTGTGTCTGCGGTCGGCGACGCGCCCATTTCCTTGACCACATTGGCGGATACGACCGGGAAGGCGGCACCGGCAACAGATTTCATCAGGAATGAAATCCCGTAGTTGAATTCATGATTGCCCAGGGTCGACCCATCAAAGCCCAGCGCATTCATAGCCGTGATGACAGGATGCATGTCCCCTTCTTTCATCCCCCGTTCATAGGCGATGTAGTCGCCCATCGGGTTCCCTTGCAGAAAATCCCCGTTATCAAGCAGTAGCGAGTTGGTCGATTCCGCCCGTACCCCTTCGATAATGCTGGCTGTGCGCGAAAGGCCCACAGTGTCTACAGGGCGGTCCGCATAATAGTCGTATGGAAACACGTGCACATGCAGGTCGGTGGTTTCCATCAGCCGCAGATGCGCCTGATTGGTGGCCGCATTGGCCGAGAACGGATGCATCGCAATCAGGCCCGCAGACCCGGCAATGAAATGGCGGCGGTTCAGTTGAATTTGCATAATGAGATCCCCTATCCAGTCTGCTGACAGGGTAGACCTTCGCCACCGCATGTCACAAGTTCATGATAGGCGGCAGTGAAAATCGCGGCAGCTTTTGACCGATCAATGCTGTTCCGGCACCAAAATCTCGCGTTTGCCGACATGGTTCGCGGAACTCACCACGCCCTCTTCTTCCATCTGTTCAACCAGTCGCGCAGCCTTATTGTAGCCAATCGCCAGCTTGCGCTGGATGTAGCTGGTCGAACATTTGCGATCCTTGATCACAATCGCGACGGCAGTGTCATAAAGCGCGTTTTCGCTGTCAGAGCCATCGCCGAGGCCAAGCACCAGATCAATGCTGCTTTCCTGATCATCGGACGGTCCTTCAACAACGCCCGACATATATTCAGGCGGTCCGAAGCTCTTGAGGTGGTTGACGATTTCTTCCACTTCCTCGTCGCTCACAAACGGTCCATGCACACGTGTTATCTTGGACCCACCGGCCATGTAGAGCATGTCCCCCATGCCCAAAAGCTGCTCTGCCCCCATTTCCCCAAGGATCGTGCGGCTATCGATTTTTGAGGTCACCTGGAACGAAATCCGGGTAGGGAAGTTTGCCTTGATCGTACCGGTGATCACGTCGACCGACGGGCGCTGCGTCGCCATGATCAGGTGGATACCCGACGCCCGCGCCATCTGGGCAAGGCGCTGGATACAGGCCTCAATCTCTTTGCCAGCCACCATCATCAGGTCAGCCATCTCGTCCACAATGACGACGATATAGGGCATCGCTTCGGGGGCGAATTCCTCTGTCTCAAAGATCGGATCTCCGGTTTCGTCATCAAATCCGGTCTGCACGGTGCGGCTGAACATCTCGCCCTTGGCGAGCGCGTCTTTCACGCGGCCATTATAGCCGTCAATGTTGCGCACGCCCATTTTGGACATCTTGCGATAGCGTTCCTCCATCTCGCCCACGACCCATTTGAGCGCGACCACGGCCTTCTTGGGGTCAGTCACCACGGGCGAGAGCAGATGCGGGATGCCGTCATAGACGCTCAGTTCCAGCATCTTCGGGTCAATCATGATCATGCGGCATTCGTCGGGTGTCAGCTTGTAAAGCAGTGACAGGATCATGGTGTTGATCGCCACGGATTTACCCGAACCGGTTGTCCCGGCGATCAGCAGGTGCGGCATCTTCGCAAGGTTCGCCACAATCGGCTCACCCCCGATATCCTTGCCCAAAGCCAAGGGGAGTTTCTGGTTTCCGTCACCAAAGTCGCGGTGGCTCAGAATCTCGCGCAGCACGACCTTTTCGCGGTTCTCATTGGGCAGTTCGATCCCAATGACGCTGCGCCCCGGTACGGTGGAAACACGCGCGGAAAGTGCTGACATGGACCGCGCGATATCATCTGCAAGGCCAATGACACGCGAAGCCTTCAGACCGGGTGCGGGTTCGAGTTCATACATGGTCACTACCGGACCCGGACGGACGCTGACGATCTCACCCTTCACGCCGTAATCATCCAGCACGCTTTCCAACATGCGGGCGTTTTCCTCCAGCGCTTCATCGCTGAGATGATGGCGCTGGATCTCAATCGGATTGGTCAACAGGCCCAGCGGCGGATGCTCGTAGTCGGCGTATTTGTCTTCGAATCTCAGTGCCGGCTGCGCCTCGGCTTTCGCTTGCTTTGACGGCTGAGGCGCGCGTTTGGGCGGGTGTTGGACGACACTGCGCGGCTCGGGCTCAGGCGCGGGCGGCACGTTGACCTCTGGTATTGGCATATGCGGCTGCGCCATGATTGTTGCGTCGTCCTCGATCAATTCCTCGGCGTCAGGTTGTGCATCGAAGATCAGCGGCTTTGGCCCACGACCTGCCGTTAGCGATGGCTCAATCCGCACGCCCGAAGGCGCGGACGGCACTGATCTGTTCTTGATCGCGTCGGCAATGCGCGCGCTCACCCGATCGGGGCTACCTGCCTCGGCCGGATCAGCAAGGGGTTCGGGCGTCACCAATTCAGGTTCGGGCAAAGGATCATTGCGCTTCAAAAGACCGGACAGGAAACCATTTGATTGCGGCTGCTCTGGCACGCGTGCGGGTGCGGCAAGGGGCGGTGCAGGTGGCATTTTCGGCGCCGTCAGCGGTGGCTCAACCGTTGGCATGATAGGGTTGGAACGCACCACAGCCGCTGCACGTGCTTTCACGTCATTCTGCACCATGCTGCGGAAATCAGGGATATCGACAGGCGTTTCATCGACACGATCGCGCGCTTCGGCCGCTTGTGCGCGGCGTGCTTGTAGTGTTGCCGCTATGCCTTTCGTCGCATGTGCAGACAGGCGCACACCCTTGCCAATTGCACGCAGAAAAAGCGCATAAAGCATGACAGTGCCAAGAAGCAGGAACCGGATCGCTATCTTCAATTCTGGTCGGGTAAAGCCCAATGCAAAGGCCAGCGTGATCAGCACCGCCGCACCGGTCAACGCCGAAAGCAACTTGACACCAAAACTGGTGCCAAAGGGGACAATTGTCAGGATCACACCCAACACCGTGTCACCAAACAACCCACCCAACCCGAAATTTGCAGGCCAGCTCGGATCGGGCGTGAGCGTCGCTGCATAGACCGAAGACAAAACGATCGCCAAGGGAACAAAGATCAGTCGCCCGAAGGCACGTTCTTGTCCATGATGGAACACGAAACGTGCACCCCATGCCGTCAGCACCGCAGGCAAGACCCAGATGCCCATACCAACAATCATCATCACGGGTGCTGCAATGGATGCACCCAAATGACCAAGCCAGTTCTGTACGGGTGCATCGGTCGCAGAAATCCAACTTGGATCATCAGGCGAATAGCTACCCATCATCGCTGCAACAAGCAGTCCCAGTACCGCAAGCGCCAATCCAAACAATTCGCGCCCGCGTTTTTCAATGGCCGCCTGTGTCGTGCTGTCCAAAAGCGGATCGCGCTGCCGTGTCTGAAATGATGCCATGATACCCGTTCCCTCAATCGTAAAGACAGTCGCGGATCAGGGTCAGACCGCGCTGCATTTCTTGTGTTGGGGCCACCATGGCGACCCGAATGTAGTTTTTGCCGGGGTTGTCCCCGTTTACTTCACGGCTCAGATACGCACCCGGAAGCGTGCGCACGCCGGTGTCCTGCCACAGCTTCACCGCGGCTTGTTCGCCATCATCAATCGGCAACCATAAGAAGAAGCCCGCTTCGGGCGACTGGTAACCGGGTATGTGCCCCAGAATGTCATCAGCGATGGCGTATTTGCGGTGATAAAGCGCGCGGTTTTCAACCACATGGGCCTCATCATTCCAGACGGCTGTCGCAACCGCTTGCAATGGTTCCGGCAGCGGCGCCCCGGCAAAGGCCCGCAACTGCCGCAATCGGGCGATGGATTGCGGCCCGCCAGCGCAAAAACCAGACCGCAAACCCGGTAAGTTCGAGCGTTTCGACAATGAATGAAAGATCATGACCCGTTCAGGATCCGCATCCATTGACCGCGCGATTTGCAATGCACCTGGTGGCGGCGTGTCGCGGTAAATCTCTGAATAGCACTCATCAGCCAATATCTTGAAATCATGCTTTTCAGCCAGCGCGATCAGATCGCGCCAATAGGTGTCATCCGCAACGGCCCCCTGCGGGTTCGCGGGCGAGCAAATATAGGCAATCGCGGTGCGATCCAGAATCTCACTGCTTAACGCATGGAAATCGGGCAGATGACCGGTTTCCCTGGTTGCCGGAACATAGACTGGTTCCGCCCCGACAGACAAAGCGGCCACCGCATAGACCGGATAAAACGGGTTTGGGCTCAGGATGATGGGTCTGCCATTCTTATCCTCAGGGCAAAGCGCCATGGCGGCGTTGTAGAGCCCTTCGCGCGTACCGTTAAGCGTCAACAATTGTGCGCGTGGTAAATCAACCCCGTAGCGGCGTTTGACAAAACCGCCGATAGCATCCAGCAGATCAGGCAAGCCGTTATTGTCAGGATATTTGGCAAATCCTTGCAGGTTGGCCGCAAGAATGTCGCCGACGAAAGCGGGGAAAGCATGGCGGGGTTCGCCAATCGTCATGTTGATCGTCTCGGACGCCTTGGTCGGCACGTCCAATAACGCACGCAAGCGTGGCCATGTCGCTGCCGGAAGGTCCGAAAACCGCTCTGGAAAAACCATAACTGCCTCAATGTCCGGGATCATGCCGCCCCGGTTTTGTCCAAACTAGCGCGAGGGTGGCGTGTCTGTCCAGAAATTAGCGGTAGTTCAGGGGCATATTGTGGTTTTTGCGTCAGGGCGCTTTGCGGCGTAAAGATCGTGTACAGAACCTGTACAGATACTGTACGTACAATTGGTCTGACACTGCGGGCGAGCGTGTCACCAACCAGAGACGCATCGGAGGCTGCTTTTTGAAAGTTGGGTCTGATTTTGCCGAGAAAAGCTGCCATTGCTCTTGGGAACTCAAAGGCCCTCAATCATACCTCATCGGACGATCTTGGGGCGACCCTGATTTCACCGGTTTGATATCGCTCCTCGGCAGGCCTCTTCAGCGATGCGTATGATTTTCGCTCTGGGCGAGTTACGGTGGCTGACCAAACCGAGTGTGCGGCGCGGAGCATCGAGGCCAAGCGAAATCGTTCTTAAAGGAAGGTGATCGTCATTGTGAATGCAGCGCTGCGGAACGATGGAAATGCCCAGGTCACCTGCAACCATACTCGAAATAGCTTCAAGCCCTTCCAATTCCATCGCATCGTTCACGACGATGTCCTTGCTTTGCAGCCAAGCCTCAATCTGCATGCCTACCACTGCGTCTCTGTTGAAACGAATGAAGGGTTGCGAGCGCAAGAGCTTTTCGGGTGTGTCGCCTTTCGTGCCCTCGCCGACGAGAAGAACCAACTCCTCCGTCGCGATTGTCGCGAAGGAAAGGTTTGCGGGCAAGACATCTGGGCGCGATATAATCGCGGCGTGGACTTGCCCGCGATCAAGTTGCAGCAAGAGTTGATTTGACAGCCCAGGGACAATCCGAACCCGAATTCCGGGGTGCTGAACTTTCAATTTTGAAAGTGCCAAAGGCATAAGGCCCGTCAAGGTTGTGGGAACTGCGCCCAGAATGAGTTCACCGGACAATTCATCGCGTGCACTGACCTTGCTTGCCAAGCCATCATAGG
This sequence comes from Pseudomonadota bacterium, assembly GCA_038529695.1. Classification (GTDB taxonomy): domain Bacteria; phylum Pseudomonadota; class Alphaproteobacteria; order Rhodobacterales; family Rhodobacteraceae; genus Yoonia. The sequence continues at coordinate 11,349 of JBCBDL010000098.1, forward strand.
CCGCAACGACATTTGTTGCCTCGCCCACGAGCGCAAGGCCCGTTTCGGTCAATTTTGGCGTTCGCGTCGATCTTTCAAACAGGTCGAGTTGCCACGTATCCTCCAGGCTTCGCATTTGCTGACTGACCGCGGCGGGCGTCAGGTTTTCGGCCTCGGCCGCTGCGCGAAAACTGCCGTGTCGGTGGATGGCAATGAGGGTGCGTAAAGCGCGGATGCTCACTCTGGTCATTCCTTGGATAGCGGACATAAAATCAATAATTAAATTTCTCTTAATATAATATAAAAAAATTATCATTTTTATTAAATTTTTCTTACATATAGGATGTTGGAAACCCGGTAGGACAGATGAGGTTCCAATGGTCGCTCCGCAGACAAATGAATATTCCCTGATCGCGGCAAAACCCTTCGCGCCGAACCTTGGCGCTGAGATCTACGGCGTCGATCTCAGCCAACCGGTGCCGGATGCGCAGTTTGCCGAAATCCGAGATGCCTTCCATAAATATCAGGTCTTGTTCTTCAAAGAGCAGAAAGAGATCCCACCCGCTCAGCACATCGCCTTTGGCAAGCGTTTCGGTCCGCTCCACGCGCATCCCGCAGCACCCACGATGGCGGGATACCCGGAGATTTTTGAAATCCATGCGACCAAGAATTCAAAAGTCGCGAATGGTGAGTTCTGGCATTCGGATGTCTCTTGTGACGAGACGCCGCCCCTCGGGACCATGCTGCAAATCCACATCGCGCCACCCTGCGGTGGCGATACAATGTTCAGCGACATGTATGCGGCCTATGACGACCTGTCTACACCACTTAAAGAGATGCTGGGCGGCCTGTCGGCCCTGCATAGTTCAGAGCATATTTACAAGGGACGCTATAGTGATCGTGGCAAACAGGATGCTGATATCGACTGCCCAGAGGCGATTCATCCGATCGTGCGGACCCATCCGGAAACCGGACGCAAATCGTTGTTTGTCAATCGTACCTTCACGACAAGGATCATCGGTTTGTCCGACAGCGAAAGCGACGCGATCCTGAATATGCTGTTCGAACATGCAGAGCATATCAATTATCAGATCCGTTTTCGCTGGTCGCTTAATGACATGGCATTTTGGGACAATCGTTGCTGCATGCATCGTGCCATCTGGGATTATTGGCCGGCTGAGCGGAAAGGCCGACGTGTGACCGTGAAGGGCGAAAGACCGATATAGTCGGATCGACGAAAGGATCACCGGATGCGTGCGGCAGTTGTCAGAAGCTTTCACGAAGACCTTTCCATCGAAACGGTCAGCGATCCGGCCTGCCCGGACAATGGGGTCGTGCTAGAGGTCGCCGCCTGCGGTGTCTGCCGATCAGATTACCATGGATGGACCGGCGGGCATCCGAAAGTGCACAATGGCTCTGTTTTGGGTCACGAATATTGCGGAACGGTTGTTGAGGCTGGCCCGCACGCCCAAAACAGGATTGGCGACCGCTTGATCGCGCCCTTTATCCTTGGCTGTGGCAGCTGCGACGCCTGTCATACCGGTGTCTCAAACACTTGCGCTAATCAGATTGTGCCGGGTTTCGGCACGCCTGGGGCTTACGCGGAATATGTCGCTGTTCCTTACGACCACAACCTTGTCCGCTTGCCAGAGTCGCTGTCGCCCGCCCTTGCCGCTGGTCTGGGTTGCCGTGTCACGACAGCGTGGCACGCACTGACGGATCGTGCGGATGTCAAGGCAGGCGATTGGGTTGCGGTTCACGGCACCGGTGGGGTTGGTTTGTCCG
>JBCBDL010000099.1:0-12764 GCA_038529695.1 Pseudomonadota bacterium
CGACCTGTTCGTTAGGAAATAGGTAACCTTAACAGAAGGTTACCCATCATCCGCACGCTGCGCCTCAATCTCGCGCCAGCGCGCAACATTGCGATTATGATCATCCAAATTGGTCGCAAAAGCATGACCACCTGTGCCGTCAGCTACGAAAAAGATGTAGTCGGTGGTATCGGGATTGAGCGCTGCCTCAATGCTCGCGCGACCCGGATTAGCAATCGGCGTCGGCGGCAACCCTTCAATAACATAAGTATTCCAAGGGGTTTCACCGCGCAGCTCACTCTGCCGCAGCCCCCGACCCAGCACGCCCTCACCGCGCGTGATCCCATAAATCACCGTCGGGTCAGTCTGCAGGCGCATCCCCCGGTTCAACCGGTTCACAAACACGCTGGCCACTTGCCGACGTTCGTCGGCAACACCTGTTTCCTTCTCAATAATACTGGCCAAAGTCAGCGCTTCGTCGGCAGAGGCTAGAGGCAAACCATCAACCCTGTTCTGCCAAGCTTCGGTCAGGACCTGGTCCTGCGTCTCCCGCATGCGTTGTAAAATCGACGACACCGTATCCCCTTCATTGATGTCGTAATCGCGCGGGGCCAAGCGGCCCTCCTCAGGAACATCCGTTACATCGTTTCGCAAGATATCGATCTGGCCCAGCGCATTCAGCACCTGCCAACTCGTTGTCCCCTCAGCAAAAACAACGCGATAGGTCGCGCTCCCATCCTCGCGAACCTGCGCATAGACGGGCGGAACTTCCAGCTCACCGGCTGGAAATGTCGCAAGGTCTACGAAAGTGTTCGTCGCCGGATCAAGCTCGCGCACATCAACAATCACCTGATTGATGCCCACCCGATAAATCACCTCCGCTCCGCAAGTATTACGGCCACCTCGGGTAACAATATCAACAATCTCTTCCATCGATGCCTGTTCTGGCACCCGAAAACGCCCAGCCTTCAGATCGCCGGACTTCTCGGTATAATCGGCTCCGGTTTCAAAGACGAACGCAGATGAAATCGCACCCTTCTCAACCAGATCATCGCTCAGCCGGCTGAAATTACCGCCCGACGGGACCTCAAGACAAATCGCCACCTCAAGCGGACCAGCCGCAGAATACTCCCTTGTGCCCCACGCTATGGCGCCGACCAAAAGGAACAGTGCCACAATCAAAAACGTCATCGCATTCGCGGCCAGATGTCGCCACATTAGCCGAGCTTTCCAAAGACCACACTGGCATTCGTACCGCCAAATCCGAACGAGTTTGACAGGGCGATATCGATCTTGCGCGCGCGCTTTGTATTCGCGCAGAGATCAACCTTCGTCTCAGCCGCCGGATTATCCAGATTGATCGTCGGCGGGGCAACCTGATCGCGAATTGCGAGGATAGAAAAGATCGCCTCAATCGCGCCCGCGGCACCCAAGAGATGCCCTGTGGCCGATTTGGTTGACGACATCGTCAGCCCATCTGCCGCATCGCCCACCAACCGCTCTACCGCGTCCAGTTCAATTGTATCCGCCATGGTCGATGTGCCATGCGCATTCACGTAATCAATGGCCGATGGCGCAATCCCAGCATTCCGGCAAGCAGCGCGCATCGCCCGCTCCGCCCCTTCATGATCGGGCGGCGGGGCCGTGATATGGTAAGCATCCCCGCTCAACCCATAGCCAAGCACCTCGGCGTAAATCTTCGCGCCGCGCGCCTTGGCATGTTCGTATTCTTCCAGCACAACGATACCCGCACCTTCTCCCATGACAAAGCCATCCCGGTCTTCATCCCAAGGGCGGCTTGCCTTGGTCGGATCATCATTATGCTTTGTGCTCAGCGCCTTACACGCGTTGAAGCCTGCAATCCCCACCTCACAAATCGCAGCCTCTGCACCGCCCGCGACCATGACATCGGCATCCCCATACTGGATCAGACGCGATGCGTCCCCGATCGCATGCGCGCCGGTCGAACACGCGGTGACTACCGAATGGTTCGGCCCCCGGAAGCCGTACTTGATCGAGACCTGACCGGAAATCAGATTGATCAGCGCCCCCGGCACAAAGAACGGCGATACACGCCGCGGTCCCTTTTCAGCCATCATGACGGATGTATTTGCTATCGAATTCAGCCCACCAATGCCAGACCCGATCAGTACACCGGTGCGATCCTGCGCCTCCCGATCCTGGGGCTGCCATCCGGCATCCTCAATGGCCTGCTGGGCTGCGGCCATGCCGAAAAGAATAAAGGTATCAACTTTACGCTGCTCTTTGGGATCAAGATACGCATCTGCATTGAATGTTCCATCCGTGCCATCGCCCAGCGGAACTTCACAGGCATATTGTGTCGTTAATCGGCTTGGATCAAAACCGGTGATCTTGCCTGCGCCAGATTGACCGGCCAGAATGCGGCCCCAGCTATGTTCAACACCATCTGCCAGAGGCGTGACCAGCCCCAGGCCTGTTACAACAACGCGACGCATATTCTGCCCTCACCTCTTGGCGTATTTGCCCTACTGATAGCCCAGCCTGCCGGGCAGGAGCAAGGGCAGCAACCCATGACAAACCGGCAATCCCATGCCACTTCACGAATGGTTAATCCCCATCACCTATCACCGCATCGCAGCAAGAAAGGGAGCAGCATTTGCGTCTGGCAGCCTTTGCCTTGGTGATGACCCTGTCCACCGGTGCGCAGGCGCAATCGGGTTCTCAGGCATGCGTGGTCATTAACGGGATCGACCTTTTGCACGGCATACAAACCCGGCTCGCAAGAAACCCAGACACCCTGCTGTTTACAGATGACGTCCGTGTCATCCGCGCCCAGATCAGCGCGATCAGCGACCGTGCGGCATTGGACGCTGTACAAAGCAACGCCCTGACCATCAAAGGCAATACCTTTTTACGCTTTCTGCAAAACACGCGCAATCTGCTTCTCAAGGTCAGCATGGATGACCCAAACAGTGTGACACCGCATTTCACAGCTGGCGTTCGTCGAAATCTTTCGAATGTCGAAACCTACCTGGTGGAACTGCGCTGCTCGGCAGACGAGATTGCCGCAGCCGAGGAAACGCTCGCTGAGGTCGACAGTCGTGACGATGACAGCGACGACGCCGTACGGATCGTGCGGGAAGCGGCAGAAGAATTGCTCAACCTGACCAACCTCTTCGTGTTTGCGGGGGCCGCTTTGATCGCCATTGTCGGCATGCGCCTTTGGCAAAAATTCTCAGCGCGACAGCGACGGCGGGCCAAACGGTATGTCACCAGTTTTACGACTGATTATCGCCTGACGAACAGATCAATGGCCGGACGGCTCGTTGATATCAACTGTTTTGGGACCAAATTGCGCCATGCAGAAGATGCACCGATCGCCAAGGGCGCACGGGTGGCCATTTGCATCTGCGATGAATGGGTGAACGGAACTGTGGTGTGGACAAACACCCATTATGCGGGTGTTCAGTTTTCACGCAGCATCACCCTGAAGGCGGTACAACAAGTGCGCAAAGGGCCCGCACCGGGGGCCCAAAAGCAAAACGGCGTCCAACTGGACGCCGCATCTTAATGCATATCGGGTTTATTGGGCGCCGTTGATGAACTTGACCGCGTCGCCGAATGTCTGGATGGTTTCGGCCGCGTCATCAGGAATTTCGATCCCAAATTCCTCTTCAAAAGCCATCACCAACTCAACAGTATCAAGGCTGTCGGCGCCCAGATCATCAATGAAAGACGCCGCTTCCGTTACTTTGTCTTCTTCAACACCAAGATGTTCTACAACGATCTTGCGTACGCGGTCTGCAACGTCGCTCATATCAATTCCTCATGTCTTTCTGGGCCAGGGCCCGATTTAACTGTGGGCTCTCTGCCCGTCCTTATGCCCGTCTAAGCGGGCCTTTTGCCAATCTGCGCATAGTGTGAGTGACGCACCGTCAAAACACCATTTTGGCAAATCTGCAGGGCCTATAGCAGAGAATTCCCCATAGGCAAACGGATTCGCACCGCCGGATCAGTACATGGCCATGCCGCCATTCACATGCAAGGTGGTACCGGTAACATAGGCTGCCTCGGCGCTGGCAAGATACAACACCGCCGCTGCAATTTCGTCCGCCTCACCCATCCGACCAGCGGGCACCTGCGTCAGGATTGCCGATCTCTGATCATCCGTCAGCGTGTCCGTCATCGCTGTGGTGATAAAGCCAGGTGCGACGCAATTGACCGTAATGCCACGGCTGGCCACCTCGTAGGCAATAGACTTAGACATACCAACCATCCCGGCCTTTGATGCCGCATAATTCGCCTGTCCCGCATTACCCGTTGCACCAACAACGGAGGAGATATTCACGATCCTTCCCCAGCGGGCCTTCATCATACCGCGGATCACGCCCTTACAAAGGCGCATGGTGGATGTCAGATTGACCTCCAAGACACTTGCCCATTCCTCATCCGACATCCGCATAAAGATATTGTCGCGTGTGATGCCAGCATTATTGACCAGAATATCAACGGACCCCATCGCATCTGCTGCCTGTTTTGGCAGGGCATTCACCGCATCATTATCGCTAAGATTGCAAGGCAGCACATGCGCGCGATCCCCCAGCGATGCGGCCAAAGCCTCCAGCGGTTCGACCCTTGTGCCCGACAATGCCACCGTTGCGCCGGCCTCATAAAGTGCTTTGGCGATCGCGCCACCGATCCCGCCGGACGCACCGGTAACCAACGCTTTCTTTTCTTTTAAATCAAACATCTCTATGCCTTTCTTAAAGCCTCACCCTTGGATCTGCGCGGCAACCGCCACAACATCGCCGGGCGCACTGACGGCTGTGACGCTAAGCGACCGATCAATCCGTTTGACCATGCCAGACAGCGCCTTTCCCGCTCCGATCTCAAAGACCTCCGTTACGCCCTCTGCCGCCATATAGGCAACGGATTCGCGCCACCGCACCGATCCAGTAATCTGTTCGACCAAAAGCGCACGGATCTCATCGGGTGCCGTTACTCCCTGTGCGCGCACATTCGAGACAACCGGCACCGACGGCGCGGAAATGTCCACATCGTTCAAAGCTTGCGCCATCACCTTTGCCGCCGGGGTCATCAGGCTGCAATGGAACGGAGCGCTGACTGGCAGTAGTAGCGCGCGTTTGGCTCCTTTCGCTTTGGCAATCTCAACCGCACGCTCCACGGCGGCCTTGTGACCTGACACGACAACCTGTGCCGGATCATTGTCATTTGCGGCCGCGCAAACCTCACCTTGGGCAGCCTCTTCGGCCACCGCACGGACCGTATCAAGATCCAGCCCCAGCAGGGCCGCCATCGCGCCGACACCGACCGGAACAGCCTCTTGCATGGCCTGCCCCCGCGCACGCAGCAAGCGCGCCGCATCCGCCACACTGAACGTTCCCGCGGCGGCCAGCGCCGAATACTCTCCCAGCGAATGCCCAGCCACAAATGTCGCCGCTGTCACATCCACGCCCTCTGCATCCAGGGCGCGCATCACCGCCAGCGATGTCGCCATCAACGCAGGCTGCGCATTTGCCGTCAGGGTCAGATCAGCAATATCCCCTTCCCAGATCAACGCAGACAGGCTCTCTTCCAGCGCATCATCAACTTCGTCAAAAACAGCCTTGGCAGCCGGATAGGCATCCGCCAGCGCCTTGCCCATACCGATTGTTTGCGCACCCTGTCCTGGGAATACGAATGCCCGCATCTGACCCCTCCGCCGTCGTTTTTTGCGTCTTTCATCCCGCTTAACCCGGCCTACGCCATCCTACAAGCAACCAAGCGTGATTTCATGCCCGCACATGATCTGCCCGGACATGCACAAAGCAAAGGCTTGCTTAGCGCCAGACACAGGCTAGCCTTGCACCCACATGACGGAGCAGAAAATGGCAGCATCGAACAGCACCACCAGCTATGGCACGGTCACCAAGACCTTTCACTGGCTCACCGCCCTATTGATCATCACAGCGGTCGCGCTTGGCGGTATCGCCAACCGGTTGCCTTATGAGACGAATGATCAACTGGCCTTTAAGGCGCAGATGTTCTCGTTTCATAAAACCCTTGGCGTGATCGTTTTTGCGGTGGCACTGGCGCGGATCATCTGGGCTTTGACACAACCCAAGCCTGGGCCACTGCATCCCGAACGCACGCTGGAAACAAAACTGGCAGAGCTGGTCCACTGGTTGCTCTACATTTCGCTGGTCGCTGTGCCGTTGACCGGATGGATTCACCACGCGGCCTCTGCCGGCTTTGCGCCGATCCTCTTGCCCATCGGACAAGATTTGCCCTTGGTCCCCAAGGATGAAAGCGTATCAGAATTGTTCGCGGGCCTTCACTGGCTTTGGAGCAAGATTATGATCGGGTCTATCCTGCTGCACATTGCGGGTGCGCTCAAACATCAGATCATCGACAAAGATGCGACGCTGCGGCGCATGTGGTTTGGCAAAACCGACAGCCCGGCGGTCTCGGCACATGCTGGCAATCTGACCGCGCCGGTGGCGGCGGTTGCCATTTATGCGTTGGCGACCGGTGGCGGGGCCATGGCCGGGCTTTATACACACGAAACACTTGATGCCGCCGTCGCGTTGGAAGAGGTGTCATCTGACTGGACCGTGACAGAAGGCAGCTTGGAAATCACAGTGACCCAATTCGGCAGCCCAGTGACCGGCGCATTTGAAGACTGGACCTCGGCCATTACGTTTGATCCAGAAGGTGATGGCGTCCTGGGCGATGTTATGACAACCATCGCAATCGGATCGCTTGAGCTTGGCTCGGTCACCGGTCAGGCGATGGGCGCAGACTTCTTCAATGTCGAAGCATTTCCCACAGCGACTTTCGCCGCAGATATAACAGAGGGCGAAACCGGCTATATTGCGACTGGGACGCTTACGATCAAGGACATTGCTGTTCCGCTCACGCTGCCATTCACGCTCGAACTGGATGGCGACGATGCCGTGATGTCCGGGATTGTCGCACTCGACCGACGCGCATTTCAGATCGGCAACAGCATTGATGACGAATCAAACCTGGGATTTAGCGTAGGTATCAGCGTCAGTCTGACGGCAACACGCAGCGCGGAATAAGAAAAGGCGGCCCTGCATCAGGACCGCCATAGCAAACAATCGCGAATGCCTTACTCGGCCTTCATTGCCTCGATCGAGATCAACACCTCAACTTCGTCGCTTACAAACGGCGCGAATGCACCAACCTCAAAGTCAGAGCGCAGCAAAGTTGTCGTCGCATCAAAGCCCGCCCATGGCTTTTCTGCCATTGGATGCATCCCCACCTGGTTTAGCTTCGCATCGAGCACAACGGGCTTAGTCACACCGTTCAGCGTCAGATCACCTGTGATCAGAGCCGTGTCATCGCCTGTGACCTCAATGGAGGTTGACGCAAATGTCACCATCTCGTCTTCACCGGCACCAAAGAAATCATCACCCATGAAGTGTTCGAACCGGGCCTCCCAGCCAGTGAACATGCTGCGTACGGGGAACGATACTGTCACGGAAGAGGCTGCAGGATCGTCCTGATTGAACGAAATCTCGCCTTCGAAACCGGAAAACATATTGTATGTGGTCGAATAGCCAAGATGGTCGTAGGTGAACAAAATCTGGCTGTGGCTGGCGTCCAGAACATACTGCTCCGCCGTGGCAAAGGCGGGGGACGCGACTGCCGTTGACGCTGCCAATACGGCAGCGGTGAGAGCGGTTTTCATTGGAAACTCCTTTGTGTGATGTGCGGTCATGTCACACAAAGATAGCGCGAGATCGTTTTGAGCAACTCTACAATTTCGAACAAATTCTGTTCATCAGCCAAGGTCAGCCGATAATCTGAACATTGCTGCCTTACGCGGCACGCGCAGATGTTGTTGGTGTGACCATCAGATCGCTTGCCAGACGATCACGCAAGCTGACCAGCTGCGCTTCGGTCCCTTCTGCAACCATAACTGTTTGCGAGGTGTTACGGTATTGCAGCGAAAGAATAGCCCTATCTGTGCTCTCATCAGTGTTCAGATAGATGCCGCCGATTGTATCAAATCCAAAGGCGCCGACAGTTGTGGGCTTGCCTGCACGGTTACAAATCACTTCACGTACTTCGCCGATACTGGTGTCTACATGTACTTCTGCCTGGGTTCCGCGGCTTGCAAACCACAAAAGATAAGTTGCAAAACCGCCAAACAATGCAGCCGCGCCAAGGCGCATGGTGCCGATCCCGCCATCAAAGAACAGCGCGGGCAAAACCAAAAGACCGGCCGCTGCAGTTAGAAGACAGACACCAAAGAAAAAACAAACCGCCTGTGCGATGGCCACACCCAAAGACGGACCATGACCGGCGCGAATGATGTAACCCCAATAAATCTCCTCGACCGCAAAACTCGATGGTTTGGCCAGTTGGTCTTGAAGTCCGACGACCGATGCCTGCATGTCCGACATGTGCATTCTCCTTGCTCGATGTCGTTTTGTTGCACATTAAACCGGGCAATATATGGGCAAGCTCAAGGCATCGTTAAGAAATCTCGGATTGTTGCCAAACGGACTCAATCCCCATAACAGCAAGGCTTGCATCAACAGGCAGGCTCTGTATAAGGCCGCATTCCCGGGCAAACGTGATGAACTGCGCAGCCTCTCGTGGATGGGACGTCCGGGGTCAACCGCCCATCCTTTGAAATGCGCCGATATATGAACTGGAGATCGCATGCCGCTATACGAGCATGTCATGATTGCGCGACAGGACCTGTCCAACACGCAAGCAGAAAGCCTCATCGAACATTTCGGAACCGTTCTTGCTGACAATGGCGGCAAGATGCTGGAGAACGAATATTGGGGCGTGAAGACCATGGCCTACAAGATCAACAAAAACCGCAAAGGGCACTATGCCTTCCTGCGCACCGATGCACCCGCCCCTGCAGTGCAGGAAATGGAACGCTTGATGCGTCTGCATGAAGACGTGATGCGCGTGCTCACCATCAAGGTCGACGCCCACGAGGAAGGCCCATCGGTGCAAATGCAGAAACGCGAAGAACGCGACAGCCGTCGCGAGCGTCGGTAAGTTAGATCAGGAAAGGATTATAAACCATGGCAACAAAACCATTTTTCCGCCGTCGTAAGTCCGATCCATTTGAGGGCGATAACGCCCCTAAGATCGACTACAAGGACACGAAACTGCTGCAGCGCTATATCTCTGAGCGCGGCAAGATCGTCCCTGCCCGTATCACCGCAGTTGGTGCCAAGAACCAGCGCAAGCTCGCCCAGGCGATCAAGCGTGCCCGGTTTCTCGCCCTGTTGCCCTACGCCGTAAAGTAAGGAACATCCCATGGATATCATTCTACTGGAACGTGTCGCCAAGCTGGGCCAGATGGGCGAAGTTGTGTCGGTCAAGGAAGGCTACGCACGCAACTACCTTTTGCCACAGGGCAAAGCGCTGCGCGTGAACGCCGCCAACATGGCGCGGTTCGAGGCTGAAAAGGCCCAGATGGAAGCCCGCAATCTTGAGACCAAGAAAGAGGCCGACGCGCTGGCCGCCAAACTCGACGGTCAAAAGTTCATCGTGATTCGTTCGGCATCCGACGCCGGTTCGCTTTACGGCTCCGTCACCACACGTGACGCGGCCGAGGCTGCGACAGAAGCCGGTTTCTCGGTCGATAAGAAACAAGTCGTCCTGACCGGCCCGATCAAGGAATTGGGCCTGCATGACGTCACGATCAATCTGCACCCCGAGGTCGAGGCGACAATCACGCTGAACGTCGCACGCTCTGTTGAAGAGGCTGAACTTCAGGAAGCTGGCAAATCCATCGCGGAACTCGCTGCGGAAGAAGAAGCTGCTGCTGAATTTGAAATTCAGGAACTCTTCGACGACATTGGCGCTGCCGCATCTGACGATGAAGAACTGGCTGAAGCCGCTGGTGTCGAAACAGCACCGGAAGAAGATACTGAAGAAAAAGACGGCTAAGTCTTTGCCGCATGGCAGATTCATCAGGCCGCTCCATCCGGGGCGGCCTTTTTCTTTGGGACTTCCCGATGGCCAGTAATCGCACCTAAACTGGATGCGCCACCTCAACGGAGCCGCAAATGGCCTATCAACCGACTGATATTCTGAAAACAGAGGCCGAAATTCGCGCCATCATCGACGGCGTACATGACGCCCAGAAAACCAAGGTGCGCGATCACCTAGACCGGCATTGCCGCGCTTGGATTGAACGTTCCTCATTTCTGGTCATGTCGACTGTCGATCAGGCAGGCCGACTTGACGCATCACCCAAGGGCGATCCGGCAGGCTTCGTTAAAGTCCTCGATGATGATACCCTCGCCATCCCCGACAGGCCCGGAAACCACCGTTTCGACAGTTTTCGCAACATCCTTCAGACCGGCCGCATCGGCCTGATCTTTATGGTTCCGAACCGCAATGAGGTGGTGCGCGTAAATGGCAAAGCCCAAATCGTACGCGATGCCGATCTGCGTGGCATCATGGCGATCAATGGGCGCGTACCCGACTTCGCAATTGTCGTCGACGTCGAAGAGGCTTTTTATCATTGCGGTAAGGCCATCATCCGGTCGCGCCTTTGGGCACCGGATCAGGCAGCATCAACCGATGGGCTGCCGACATATGCCGAGGCGATTGCCGATCAGGCCAGTCCCGATCTCACGCTTGAAGAGATTGAACAACGGTTGCGCCACAATGACCAAAACCGGCTTTACGATGAATAGGAAAGAAATGCAGCTGTCTGGGCCAAGTATTTCGGTCTTTGTGAGAATCCGCACAGTCCAAAGCTTACCAATACGTTAATATCTCACCATTGTTAGTATTTGGCGCCTCAATATTGGGGGACACGCAGACAAGTTCATTTTTTTACAGTGACAACGGCCCGCCATTATTCTGGCGGGCCTAACTGTTCTAAGGCGAACGCATCTTTGGCATACCAATGACAAAACAACAAAAAAGGGCGCCTAACCAGGCGCCCCGTCGTTACGGCGTGGCCGGGAATGCTATTCTTCTTCCAGCTTTTCGACGGCCTTCTGCAAGTCTTCCTTGCTGACTTCTTTGTCTTTCACCGCAGCCAGATCAAAAATATGATCTACAACCTTGTCTTCAAAAAGCGGCGCCTGCAGCTGTTGGCGGAATTGTGCATTCTGCTGCACGAATTCGAAGAACTGCCGCTCCTGGCCAGGGTACTGACGCGCCTGTGTCATAATGGCTTGGGTCATTTCCTGATCGGTGACCTTCACCTCAGCTTTCTGCCCGATATCTGCCAGCAAGAGGCCGAGCTTCACCCGACGTTCTGCCAATTTGATATGTTCCTTGGTGGGTTTGATCTCTGGGTGATCGTGGCCTTCCACATCAGGGTTTTCTTCATGCCAAAGCTGATGCGCGATCTGCCCGGCCTCCGCATCAACCAGTGACTGTGGCAGATCAAACTTCACTTTCTTATCCAGCGCATCCAGCAACGCACGCTTGGCCACCGCGCGCGACGCTCCAGTGTATTCAGACTCCAACCGCTCCGTGATCTGTGTCTTTAGCGCGTCCAGATCCTCAGCGCCGAATTTCTTTGCCAGATCATCATCGATCTTCGGCTTCTTTGGACCCTTCACCTCTTTGATCGTGCAAGAGAAAACGGCCTTTTTCCCGGCCAGATTTTCCGCCTGATAATCTTCGGGGAAAGTGACTTCGACGTCTTTTTCGTCGCCCGCCTTCACCTTCAACAGCCCGTCTTCGAAACCGGGGATGAAAGAGTTTGAGCCAAGAACCAGCGGATAATCTTCGGCCGCACCGCCTTCAAACGGTTCACCGTCAACCTTACCGACGAAATCCAGAACGACCTGATCGTCTTTCTTCGCTTGGGTTTTCTTGGCCTCATAGGTCACGGCCTGGGGGCTTTCGGCGAGGTTGTCGAGCGCTTCTTTCACAGACGCATCATCCGCTTTCACGACCAACCGCTCCAACTTGATCTTGGAAAAATCGACCTCTTCGATATCGGGCAGTTTTTCGTAAGAGACTTCGACATTCACGTCGTCGCCTTCTTTCCAGTCTTCATTGGTCATCTTCATTTCGGGCTGCGCCGCAGGGCGATCGCCGCTGTCTTCAAGATGCTTGGTCACAGCGCCATCGATGCTTTCCTGCATCGATTCACCCATCAGACGTTGGCCGAACTGCTTGCGCAACAGTGCCATCGGCACTTTGCCTTTGCGGAAACCCTTCATCTCAACCGTCGGCTGGGCCTCTTTCAGCTTTTCTTCGACCTTCGCGTCAAGCTCTGCCGCAGTGACCGTGATCGCGTAACCGCGCTTGAGGCCTTCGTTCAGGGTCTCGGTGACCTGCATCTCTCTATCCGTCCTTCGTTATTTTGGTGCGGGTGGAGGGACTTGAACCCCCACGCCTTGCGGCGCCAGAACCTAAATCTGGTGCGTCTACCAATTTCGCCACACCCGCATGATCTAAAAGGGGCAAGCCTGCGCCTGCCCCGATGTTGCGCGCCTTCTAGCAAAGGTCATTCAGGGATGCGAGCAGAAAATGAGGGGTCAAAGCCCCAGTTTACGAAAGACGTTGGGGAGTTCTTCGGGCAGGTCCTCGGCAATCAGACCGGGCCCGAAACTGAGCGCGCATTCGGTATGCAGCCAGGCCCCGGTTTCGGCGGCCTGCATTGGGTGAAAGCCGCGCGCGAGGAGGCCAGTGATGAACCCGGCCAAGACATCGCCCGAGCCTGCGGTGGCGAGCCAAGGGGCGGCGCGTTCGTAGACAGAGGCATTGATGCTGCAGCGCCCAGACGGATCGGCAATCACCGTATCAGGCCCCTTGAACAGCACGAC
>JBCBDL010000100.1:0-12754 GCA_038529695.1 Pseudomonadota bacterium
CGCAGCCACGCTGACAGCAGGCTCCGGTTGCGGCAAGACTGCAACCAGACCCACGCCGATCAAAACAGCGGCACCTGCGCCAAACATCATCGGCAATATGCGCGATTTGGTTTCTTCTGCCACTCTGCCACCCCTTTGCAGGTCCAAACAGCGGCGCCCCGACCGCATTTGGTTGAGGCACCTTACCAACGCCGCTATGACCGGTCAAAGCGAAGCTGCGTGAAAGGTCCGTGATGACGGTGTTTGGAAAATCAGTCTGCGTCTATTGCGGCTCGCGCGATGGGATCGACCCTGCCTATGCACAGGCCGCGATCGCAACCGGCAAGATGCTGGCCGCGAACCGGTGGCGGCTGGTCTATGGCGCAGGCGATGTCGGTCTGATGGGCAAGGTGGCAAATGCTGTACAGTCAGCTGGTGGTGCAACCTTCGGGGTGATCCCCACCCATCTGATGGACTGGGAAGTCGGCAAACGTGACCTGGACAGTTTCGTCATCACCGAAACCATGCATGAACGCAAAAAGGTGATGTTCATGAATGCCGACGCCGTGGTCGTATTGCCGGGCGGGGCCGGATCACTTGACGAATTCTTTGAGGCGCTGACCTGGCGCCAGCTGGGCCTGCATGACAAACCGATCATCCTGTTGAATATAGACGGGTTCTGGGACCCGCTTTGCGATCTGTTGCAGCATGTGGTCGATAGCGGCTTCGCAGGCAACAACATTCTGGAATTCACAAGCGTCGCCGAGGATGTACCGATCTTAGAGGTCATGCTGCAAACGGCGCTATAGCGCTTGCATCAGCGCCTCATAGCGGGCCAGCGAGATGTTTGAACCGCATGCGATCAACCCGATATTTTCACCCGTAACCCGGCCCTGCAATGGCCCTGTCAGCGCTGCAAGCGACGCCGCACAGGCCGGTTCCGCGGTGATGCGCAGGATGTCCTGATATTGCGCCATGGCGTGCAGCATGTCGTGGTCTTCAATCCGCACAACCTCGTCCACATATTCCCGTGCAATGGCAAAGCTCTGCGGCAGCGCAAAAGGTGCACCAAGACTGTCTGCGATGGTTTGCACCTGATCGATCTTTTGCGGGCTGCCCGTTTGCAAGCTGCGATACATGGTGTCCGCGCCATAGGGTTCGACCCCGATCACCCGCGCCTTTGGGTTCAACTGCTTTATCGCGCAGGCCATCCCGCCGCTCAGCCCACCGCCCCCGATGGGAACAACAAATGTATCAATGTCGGGCGCCTGATGATGGTATTCATACCCACAGGTCGCCGCACCAAGGATCATGTGATCGGCCTCAAACGGATGCATAATGGTCCGTCCTGCCTCTGCCGCCGCTGACATCGCGGCAAATGCCGCTGCCATGTCGTCATGCAAATCAACTGTCGCACCTAACGCTTTGCATCCGGCAATCCGGCCCGGATCGACCGCGCGTGGCATCGTGATCAACGCGTCGACGCCCGCCTCTTGCGCGGCCCAGGCCACTGCCATGGCGTGATTGCCACCGCTTGCGGCCACAACACCGGCGCGGCGCTGATCCGCGTCCAGACCGCGCAGACCCAGCAATGCGCCGCGCGCCTTGAACGATCCGGTCTGCTGAAAGAGCTCCAACTTCAGCGTAACAGACGCGCAATCCGGCAACACCCCGTCCCAGCGCGCAGATTGCAGCAGCAAAACCGGCGTCTTGATAATCGCATCGGCAAGCCCCTTGGCCGCTTGCGCAATCGCATCCAGATCCGGTCCAACCATATTTCTCCCCACGAAAAAGCCCGCAGGAAGATGTCCCACGGGCCTTTGACATTGTCCATGCAAGGCAGCTTACATCCGCGAGGCGACGTTTTCCCAGTTGACCAGATTATCAAGGAAGTTTGTCAGGTAAGCAGGCCGCTTGTTGCGGAAATCGATGTAATAGGAATGTTCCCACACATCGCAACCCAGCAGTGCCGTTTGCCCAAAGCACAGCGGGTTCACACCATTTTCCGTCTTGGTGACAGCCAGCGAGCCATCCGCGTTCTTCACCAGCCAGCACCAACCGGAACCGAACTGCCCGGCACCCGCTGCACTGAACTGCGATTTGAATTCGTCAACGGAGCCAAAGCTGTCAGTCAGCGCCTTTTCCAGCTCACCCGGCATCTTGCTGTCACCGGGACCCATCATTTCCCAAAATTGGTTATGGTTCCACAACTGGCTGATATTATTGAAAATACCGTTCTGGGCGACGGCGGATTTGTCATAGGTGCCGACAATGATCTCTTCCATCGACTTGCCCGCCCATTCGGTACCTTCAATCGCCTTATTGCCATTGGTGACATAGGCGTTGTGGTGCAGATCGTGGTGGTATTCGAGCGTCTCTTTCGACATGCCTTTATCGGCAAGTGCATCATGAGCGTAAGGAAGATCGGGGAGTTCAAAAGCCATCTCGGATATCTTTCTGAATTGAGGACCGGATAGGATGATACATGTCACATCAGGACCCAACGTCAAGACCGTCAAGGAGCCAAGAGGATGACACCAAAGGAGGTCGTAAACGCATTTTGGAATGCGATGGCGACGAATGATTTTGCAGCGGCAAGCCAATGGCTGTCCATAGATTTCACCGGGTTCTGGCCCCAATCAAACGAGTTGATTTCAGGTCGCGCCAACTTCGCAGCGGTGAACACCGCCTATCCCGCCAACGGTCGCTGGCACTTTGACATAAAGTCTATCGTGGCCGACGGCGATACGGTCGTCACCGATGTCGCGATCACCGACGGCCTGGTACGGGCCCGCGCAATCACATTTCATACGATCCAAGATGGTCTGATCACGCATCAACGGGAATACTGGCCCGATGACTACCCAGCGCCAGCATGGCGTGCGCAATGGGTGACGGTCATCGAAGCAGACTAATGCCCAGCAATGGTGGCGCTCATTGCGCGCTTAAAATCTCGGCCACTTGTATCGGGATCCAATCATGCGGGATGAAATGCCCGCCCGGATGCACGTCCAGCACGACGTCGCCACCCGTGCAGCCCCAGGACGTCCGCTGAAATGTGAGGAAAGACCGGGCGGCCCATGGCCCGTCATCCTGGCCATCCGCACAACCGAACTTCTCGCGCCAAAGCGCTACGGGATAGGTTTGATCCCCATCAGGTCCCGTTGGAAAGGGCAAAACCTGATCGTCCAGACCAAAGACCTGACGCACCGCGGCCGGTTGAGTCGGACAATGAATGTCCTGCGGCAGCGTACCAGCAACCGCCAACAGGGCTGCGATGCCATCGCCGTCTTCGCACACAAACCGCCATGCCATCCGCGCACCCCAGGAATAGCCGGATACGAAAATCTTCTCTCGATCGATGGGATAACGTTTTGCGGCATCCTCTAGAACGGCACGGGCAAAGGCCGTATCAGGCGACCCTGCCACCCGAAAGGACCATGTTTTGTCGAGGCCGTTAGGTGCCAGCAGCAATACATCATCTGCAACGATCTTGGTTGCAATGCGGTCATGCCGGACGATCAAGTCACCTTGCCTTGCCCAACCATGAAAATGCAGCAGCACAGGCAACGCGCTTTGACCATCCCAATTATCCGGCACCCGCAGGTGATATGACCGGTCGCCTAACGGGCAAGCCTCTTGCCCCTCGCAAGCAAAGCCGAGCGATGTCCACGTGACGAAAAGGCCGACAAAACAGATCAAGATACGCATCATAGCAAGCTCTAAGATATGTAGGCCAGGTGTGGAAATCACTTTTCTTTCAACTGGCTACAACGAATTGCCCTTAGAAATGCACAACCCGTCCTGCCTTCGCACTCGCTGCCAGCAGATCAAAGGCATATTCCGCGACGGAGCGAAAACAGATCACCTCAAACGTATCCTCGTCCCGCATCCAGAAAGCCGCCGCGACTTGCCCCAGGCGTGTGCGGCGCATGTCGCCAATGTGGAAAGCGTCCGGGTGCAAATCCACCGGCGCCAGTTTCGCAATCACTTCGCGGCAAAACTCCCCCTCAACGATCAGTAAGGCCCGCGCGTCTGAGACATTTTCGGCCAGATAATGCTTGCCCTCAAGCGCTGCAGCGATGCCAGCCAAATGGTCCGTGACATCGTGATAAGGCACCAGCACAAGAACCTCGTCAGGTGACATCCAGCAAATGCCTTTATCGCCTTCGCAATTGGCTTTACCTTTTTCAGGAAATGCCTGGCCCGTTATGTCGCGACACACATTCCGCACGTGTTTGTCATCCAGATCACCGCGCAGGGTGATCATGCCACGTAATCCCGCCTCGCGAATTGTGACTTCGCCCGGGGCAACGCGGCCTTGCAAGGCACTGACAGCATTAAACATTCTGCTTGTCCCCTGATTTGTCATAGAAAACGGGATCAACGATCTTGGCACGCACGGTCGTGCCGTCCACCTTGTTGAACTCGATCACCTCACCCATGCGGTCAGGCCCCTTGTGGACCAGCCCCATCGCGATCCCCCTCTTAAGCGTCGGGGAGTAATAGGTCGAAGTTACGCGGCCTTGCGTATTTCGCTGCCCATTCTCATTCGTGCCCGTCGCAACCGCATAGGCGCCGTCCGGCAGGACCGATCCATCCTCTGTCTGCAGCCCGACCAGCTTCCAGCGGTTGGGGTCGGCCATATGGCTGCGCACATGTGCGCGTTTGCCCAGGTAATCATCCTTTTTCTTCGAAAGCGCCCAATGCAGGTTCAGGTCTTGCGGGATGACTGTGCCGTCCGTCTCATCCCCGATCATGATGAAGCCCTTTTCGGCGCGCATGATATGCAGCGCCTCGGTTCCGTAGGGCATGACTCCAAATTCTTCGCCCGCTTCCATCAATGCGTCCCAGAACGCGCGGCCCTGCCCCGCTGGCACCGCGATTTCGTAAGAGAGTTCACCGGAGAATGAGATGCGGAAGACCCGCGCGTCGAATTCGCCGATCTTGCCTTCTGCCCACTGCATGAACGGCAAGGCATCCGCCGATACATCCATCCCGCCCAGCTTGCGCAGCACCCTGCGCGCATTCGGTCCAACCACGGCAATCTGGGCATATTGCTCGGTCACGTTGGCGACATAGACCTTCCAGTCCCACCATTCGCATTGCAGCCAGTCTTCCATGTGCGCGTGGATATGCTCCGCCCCGCCGGTGGTCGTGTGACAGAGCCAGGTATCCTCGGCCATCCGCACCACCACCCCGTCATCCATCAGAAACCCGTTTTCAGAACACATCAGCCCATAGCGGCATTTACCGACAGGCAGGGTCGACATCATGTTGGTATACATCATGTCCAGGAATTTTCCCGCATCCGGCCCCTTCACGATCAGCTTGCCCAAGGTCGAGGCATCAAGCAGGCCGAGGTTTTCGCGCGTGTTCTTCACCTCGCGGTTGACCGCATCCTCTACGCTTTCGCCGGGGCGTAGATAGGCGTAGGGCCTGCGCCACTGGCCCACCGGCTCGTTATCCGCGCCATTGTCATTTGCCCAGTCCGAGATCGGGGTTTTGCGGATCGGCTGGAACAGATCATCCTTAGCCACACCCGCAATCGATGCCATGGAAATCGGGGTGTAGGGCGGACGGAACGTCGTTGTACCAACATTCGGAATATCATCGTTCAGCGATTGAGAAAGCACCGCAAGACCGTTGATATTGCTGAGCTTTCCCTGATCTGTCGCCATGCCCAGCGTTGTGTACCGTTTGGCGTGTTCGACGCTTTCAAAGCCTTCCTGCGCAGCCAGTTGCACGTCGGAAACCTTTACGTCGTTCTGAAAATCCAGCCACGCCTTTGACCGTAAGCGATGAGAGGCCCCCTGCGGCATCAGCCAGACCGGTGACATCGGCCCTTCCGCTGCGTCCTGGCCCAACGGCGCCTGCCCGCCCTTTTGCATATGGCCCGCAGCCTTGGCCGCCGCACGGCCGGCGGCCCAGCCATCACCCAGCACTTCTGCAGTGAAGAGATGCCCGTTTGCGATGCCCGCTGCGGCGACAAACGCCGCACCATCGTGGCTGGTCGGCGGGCGTTCGGCGTCAGGACGGAACATGGCCTGATCAGCGTCCCAATTGAGCTTACCCCCGCAATGGGACCACAGATGCACGACCGGGGACCAGCCACCGGACATGGCGACGCAGTCGCAGTCAATCTCTTCCAGCACCGCGCCCTCGCCCGCCTGCGCACAAAGGGCGACACCCGTGACGCGCTTTGTGCCTTTGACCGCCGCAATCCCTTTGCCCGTTTCAATACGAATACCGAGGTCGCGGGCCTGATCGATCAGGTCACCAGCCACGTCGGCCCTTGCATCAATGATTGCGGGCACTTCCAGACCCACCTGCTTGAGGATGATCGCCGTGCGGTAAGCGTCGTCATTGTTGGTGACAACCACCGTGCGATCACCCAGCGATACGCCGTAATTGACCACGTAATCGCGGACAGCCGAGGCCAACAGAACACCCGGCAGATCATTGGCCGCAAAGGACAATGGCCGTTCAATGGCGCCCGTTGCGGTGATGATCTGCTGCGCCCTGATACGCCACAGGCGCTGACGTGGGCCTTCATTGTCCGGCGCATGATCCGTTAGGCGCTCATAGGCCAGCGCGTAACCGTGATCGTACACGCCCGCCCCCATGCAGCGCAGCCGCATGTCAACATTTGGCATCTTTTCAAGGGCCTGGACGGTGTTATCAATCCATTCCTGCGCAGGTTGGCCATCAATTTCGGGCATATCCACGGTGGCCCGCCCGCCCCAAAGCGCGGTCTGTTCAACCAGCAGCACATGTGCGCCCCGTTCACCGGCAGCCTGCGCCGCAGCCAGCCCTGCGATCCCACCGCCGACGATCAACACGTCTACATGGGTGTGGAAATGCTCATACGTGTCCGTGTCGCGATCTTTGGGCGCATTGCCCAGGCCCGCGGATTTGCGGATGAATGGCTCGTAGACGTGCTTCCAGAAAGGGCGCGGGAACATGAACATCTTGTAGTAAAACCCGGCCGGTAGAAAGCGCGCCAGCTTGCTGTTGATCGCACCTACATCAAATTCCAGGCTGGGCCAGTGATTTTGCGATGTAGCGGTCAGGCCGTCGAACAGCTCGGTTGTGGTCACCCGTTGATTAGGTTCAAACCGGCTACCCTTGCCAAGATTGACGAGGCCGTTGGGTTCCTCCGCACCCGATGCCACGACACCGCGTGGGCGGTGATATTTGAAGGACCGGCCCACCAGCATCTGGTCATTCGCCAATAGGGCCGAGGCGAGCGTATCACCTTCGAAGCCCTTCAGATGCTTTCCGTTAAATATAAAGGATACGGCCTTGTTTTTATTGATCAAACGACCTTGATTGGCCAGACGTGTACTCATGAGCGACGCCCCCATGACCAACCAGGGCGCCTGGCCGAAATCTTCTCCTTGATCTCTTGCGGCGGTTCGAGGGTTTGGGCTGGATAAGTGCCGAAAACCTCAAGCGTATGAGTGCAGCGCGCTGCATGGAACCATTTTCCGCACCCATAGACATGACGCCAGCGTTCTAAATGGACACCTTTGGGGTTTTCGCGGAGGAACAGGTAATCTTCAAAATCCTCATCAGATGATCCGGGGCCTTCGCGTTTCAGATGCGCCTGTCCGCCGGCATGCAGGTCGGTTTCATCAACATCCATGCCACAATAAGGGCAGTGCAGGATCAGCATGGGGCACCTTTGAAATCTGATGTATGTTTTGCGTACAGATCGCGTACAGAAGCTGTACGTACAGCTGTAAGGCGATATGCCCCGCGCACACAAAAGGCGGACGCATCGCTGCGCCCGCCTTTTACCGTAAGGTGAGTGGCCTTATTCCGTAACAGGCACAGCAGGTGCCGCAGGCGCTGTTTCTTCAACCGCAGGTGCGGTGCCGTCTGTTGCGCCAACAGCTGCGGGGTCTGCGGTCGGGTCGACCGAACCGCCTGCAAACAGCGCATAGAGTAAGACCAGCACGACGATAACAGCCGCCACGAGGAAGCCGATGCCGCTGCCGCTGCTGGTCCGTGATTGGGTATAGTCATCCATAGTGCGTCCTCCTTTTCAGACAGCCGCATCAAAACAGAATGTGCTGAAAGGGGAACATGGGCGGGAATCCCCGGCATATATGAGCAATGCTTAGCCAAATATGGCGCTTTGCGTCGGCTAAGCGTTGCCGGGGGGGCAATCGTCGCCTTTGTTTGTGCGGCGCGAGTAACTACGTTGGACCCATGGAGTTGTTTTTGATCATCATTGGTGGCACGCTGACCACCGCGATCATCTTTATGGTGATCGACCGTTTGCGCGGCGAATTTTCCGAGGACGATGATGCGATCGTGCCGGGGGATTTCCACGAAAAGTTTCCTGAACGGAAACGACGGGACTAAACACGTGGTGTCGGATATGGAAATCTGCATCAATGGGCCACCCCCGCCGCGACGCTTTCATCGATAAATTTGCCTTCGCGAAAGCGGTACATGCTGAATTCGTCAGTGAGCGGGGATTGCCCACGCGCCATCAATTCAGCCATGGCCCAGCCTGATCCAGGAATGGCCTTGAACCCGCCAGTGCCCCAACCGCAATTGACGAAGATGCCCCCGACCGGCGTTTTTGACAGGATCGGAGAACGGTCACCCGTCATGTCCACGATGCCACCCCATTGGCGCAGCATTTTAAGCCTGGAAATCATCGGAAACGTTTCAACAAGCGCACGCACGGTTTCCTCGATATGATGGAACGACCCGCGCTGGGTGTAGTTGTTGTAGCCGTCAGCCCCGCCGCCGATTACCATCTCGCCTTTATCCGATTGCGACATGTAACCATGCACCGTGTTTGCCATCACGACGACATCCATGCATGGCTTGATCGGCTCTGACACCAGCGCCTGCAGCGCCACGCTTTCAATCGGCAGCCGGAATCCGGCCATCTGGGCCAGAACCCCCGAATGCCCCGCAACCACGATGCCGAGCTTGGCGCAATCAATCGGACCTTTCGTGGTGTCGACGCCGACAACCTTGCCAGCTTCTTGCCGGACCCCCGTGACCTCGCATTTCTGGATGATATCCATCCCCATGTCCGAACAGGCCCGAGCATAACCCCAAGCAACGGCATCATGGCGCGCCGTCCCACCCCGCGCCTGCCACAGCCCGCCCAAGACGGGATAGCGGGGACCGTCGAGATTGATAATCGGGCACAGTTCCTTGACCCGCGCTGGCCCGATCCATTCGGTTGCGACACCTTGCAAGGCATTGGCATGCGCGGTGCGTTGGTAGCCGCGAATTTCGTGCTGTGTCTGGGCCAGCATGATAACGCCGCGTGGGCTGAACATGACGTTGTAGTTCAGATCCTGGCTCATCGTCTCATACAAGCTGCGCGCCTTTTCATAGATCGCGGCAGACGCGTCCTGCAGGTAATTTGAACGAATGATGGTGGTATTCCGACCCGTATTCCCGCCACCCAGCCACCCTTTTTCCAGGACTGCAACATTTGTTACACCGAAATTCTTGCCCAGGTAATATGCCGTCGCCAGACCATGGCCGCCGGCTCCCACGATTATCACATCGTATTTCTTCTTGGGCTCACGCTTTGCCCAGGCGCGGTCCCAGCCGGTATGCTGACGCATCGCTTCGCGGGCAATGGCAAAGGCGGAGTAACGTTTCATCGGTTCGCAAAATCCCTGACTGACGCAATCAGCGCCTTGCACCATTTCTGAACCCATCGCTGCCCAAACAGGATACTGCCAGCGGCGTCTGATTTGCCTTTTACGACATGCCAACAGGCTCGTGAATTGCGACAATGTCGCAACCCCTTTTCAGCATCGTGGCGGGCGGTTATGTGACACCACAAAGAATGTGTGAGGATCCATGACGTTTTGGCTGGTTTGCATCGTGATGACGTTGGTCGTCGCCGCCATTGTCATGGCACCTTTGCGACGTCCTGCAGCAACTCCCGAAGAAAACCCTGATGTCGTTGTCTATCGCGCACAGCTGGACGAGATCGCACGCGATCTGGAACGCGGCGTTCTGGACGCGGATGAGGCTGAAAATGCGCGCACGGAAGTGGCGCGTCGCCTGCTCGCCGCCAACAAGGCGAAAACAAAGCCGAACACGACAGGTGGCGGCCTGATCGTGCCCGCGGTGCTTAGCCTTGCCGTTGTTGCGGTCAGCTTTTACACATATTGGGCGCTCGGCGCGCCGGGCTATCCCGATATGCCATTGCAGGCACGACTGGCCGCAAGCGCTGAGATGCGCCAAAATCGCCCCAGCCAGGCTGCGTTAGAGGCAGCCGCCCCCGCCCCGCCCGCCGTTGAGGTCCCCGATGAATACCGCGAGGCGATTGACCAATTGCGCGTCATTGCGCCAACGCGTCCCGATGATCTGGAAGCCTGGTCGCGCTTGGCTTTTCACGAGGTCGAGTTGCGCAACTACCCAGGCGCTGCAGCAGCGCAAGCGCAGGTGATTGCGATCAAGGGCGACGCGGTAGACTTGATCGACCGGCAGCGCTTGCTGGATCTGATGGTCGTGGCTGCTGGTGGATTTGTCTCACCCGAGGCGGAGGGAGTGATCAATACAATCCTGGCCGCGGATGACGGCAACATCGCCGCGCGCTATTACCTCGGCACGCTTTATAACCAGACCGATCGCCCCGATCTGGCGCTGCGCCTATGGCGCGATCTGGTGGAAACGGGTGATCCGAACAATTTTCATATCGCGAGCGCGCGCGCACAGATCAGCGATGCAGCGTTCCGCGCCGGTGTCGAATATGCGTTGCCCGAAACGCGTGGGCCATCCTTTGAACAGATGGATGCTGCGTCCGACCTGTCGCCGGAAGACCAACAACAGATGATCGGTAGCATGGTTGCGGGCCTTGCCAACCGCCTGGCGACAGAAGGTGGGCCTGCGCAGGACTGGGCCCGTCTGATCCGGGCTTATGGCGTGCTGGGTGATCTGGATGCGGCGCGCACCGTCTGGGATGAGGCGCAGCAGGTGTTTGTCAGTTCGATGCGCGGCATGGAGATTTTGACCAATGCCGCCCGTGATGCGGGTGTGCTGGAGCAATGATTCTCAACACACCAGAGGCGTTTCGCGACACGTTGCCGGACACCGGCGCGATCATGGGGCTGGATCTGGGGACAGCCACGATTGGCTTGGCGATCTCGGATGTGATGCGGTCTGTGGCAACCCCGCTTGAAACGATCCGGCGCAAGAAATTTGGCGTTGATGCGGCCCGACTGTTAGAAATCTCGGGCTCGCGACTGGTCACAGGCTTTGTGCTGGGGCTGCCAATGAATATGGATGGGTCCGAAGGGCCGCGCTGTCAGGCGACCCGTGCCTTTGCGCGCAACCTGGAGCGATTGACGCCCCTGCCGATTACCTTCTGGGATGAGCGTTTGTCGACCGTCGCCGCCGAACGGGCGCTCTTGGCGGCGGATACGTCACGAAAACGTCGCGCAGAGGTCATTGACCACGTCGCGGCAGGCTATATCTTGCAGGGACTTTTGGATCGACTACTGCATCTGAGGAACGACGCGTGAGCAAGCCGGAAAACACTGACCATATCTGGGCCCGCGCCGAGATCGAAAGCCCTTGCGTAAAGATTTGTGTGATTGAGCCGAAAAGCAGGCTCTGCACAGGCTGCCTGCGGTCAATTGAAGAGATTGGGGCCTGGTCACAGATGACACCTGCGGCACGGGCCGAGGTAATGGCGGAGTTGCCGTCGCGCGCGGGCCAAATCACGCAGCGGCGCGGCGGGCGTAAGGGGAGGCTCACGTAAAGTACGCAACGCTACAGCGCTGTCGCACGAAATGCGGGCTTGATGCCGTTACCGCCGGGCTGCCAGAACCGCTTTTACGCTTCACACAACTGGGCAGCATGCCTGATTGGCTGATTTTTTCGCCTGTATCATAGAACACAGGAGCAGCGCTGCCGCGCGTCTATGATCATCATAACAGTAGGCGAAAGGAAAGATCATGGCAGATATCGGAGGTGCAAGCGGCGTCGGCAATGCGTTTGCGTCCGCGCAGATGCGCAATACGACCGCAACCCAAAATGATAATGACGGCAGGGGCAGCATTGGAAGCGATGCGAAATCGAGCGGCTTTCGCGGTTTTGACAAAGCGCCACCACCCCCGCCGCCGAAGACTGTTATGCAAGACCGTGAATCGGCCCTGACAACTGCAAAACCGACCGGGCTGAAAGAGCCGCCACCGCTTCCAATGAAACCTACCGATCTGGGCGCAGCCATGCGCGGAACCACCCCGCCCCCGCTGCCTGCGAGAAATGACATCGCCCTACAAAAAGGGTCTGGACATGCCGGGACTGGCGAAACTATCCGGTTTAACACAAACCTGCTGATGGTGACTGACCCCGACACTATGGTCGAAGACCCTGCATCATATGCAAGGTTCAGCACTGGCACGATAGGCAGCGATTTGACCCGTGATAGTCGCGATTGGGCCGCTGAAGTAAGGACAGACTCGTTCGTCTTGGATAAGACCGCAGACGAAATGCGCGCCGCAGTTGATAACCCCGTCGCTTCGGATGCTCTCGCCGGGATTAAGCCTAAGGCCGAAGTAGAATTCGAAAAGAATTTCGAAAAAGTCAGACGGCAAAATGAGGCTGACATTCAATCTCTCATTAAGCCAAAGGGCTTTTTTGCCGGTCTGGCCTCGACTATCGGCAACATGATTAGGCGGTAGCGCAATTATTGCTTTGGGAATAGGGGCGCTATCCCCTGGGAAAGACAAAACACCGATCCCGCCGGATCATCAGCCAAAGCGCGGTGTCGGGC
>JBCBDL010000101.1:0-12706 GCA_038529695.1 Pseudomonadota bacterium
CACCTGACCCGGCTGGTGGACCGCTTGTGCGCGAAATTCGGGGGCCGTGCGGTGACCCGGCCCGTGCTGCGGGAAAGCCATATCCCCGAGCGGGCCGAAGGGCAGGTGGCCGCTTTGGCGGCCTTGGCTGAGACGGGCGAGGCGGTGAAGAAAGAGCGCCCCATGCGCCTGTTCGATCACCCCGAAGAGGTCCGTGTGCTTTATGCGGTTCCCGAAGGACCGCCCGCGCAATTCGTCTGGCGGCGGCAGACGCATCGGGTGGCGCGCTATGCCGGGCCAGAACGGATCGCGCCGGAATGGTGGAAGGACCGACCCGGAACACGGCTGCGGGATTATTTTAAGGTTGAGGATCAGGCGGGGCAGCGGATTTGGCTCTACCGCGAAGGCCTGCATGAGGATGGGCGCGGGGGTGAACCGCGCTGGTTTGTGCATGGATGTTTTGCGTGATGATCTGGCAGTGGTGTTCGGGGATATTTTGGGATGCCTCCGGCGGGAGTATTTTTGGCAAGATGATAAAGCAGGTGCGGGGTCACCATCATGCCTGAAATGGACAACCAGCGCCCGCGGCGCACAATCGAAGATGATGGTTTCCGACCAAACCCCAAAGCGGCTTATGTCGAGCTTGGCCTGACCACCTGCTTTTCCTTTCTGCGCGGGGCGTCGGATGCGGTAGACCTTGCAACCACCGCCAACGCCTTGGGGTATGACAAGCTGGGCTGCGCGGACCTCAATACCATGGCCGGTGTTGTCCGCCTCCACGCCGAAGCGCTCAAAGCGCAGATCACCCCCGTCATCGGCTGCCGTCTGCAACTGGTCACCGGCGAGGAATTCCTCGCCTATCCGCGTGACCGGGCGGCGTATGGGCGGCTCTGCATGCTGCTGTCCAAAGGGAAGATGCACGACACCAATGGCGAATGGCAGGCCAAGGGCGTCTGCGACATCTCGCTTGATGATCTTGCGCAGTATAGCGACGGCGTCCAACTCATCGCGATCCCTGACCCGCAACTCGACCATTTCGAAGCCGGGTTTCGCCGCCTCAAACGTAACTTGCCAACGCTGAAACATATCGCGGCCAGCTACCTCTACCAAGGCGATGACCGGGCGCGGATCAACCGGCTGGATAGCCTCGCCAAGGCGCATGGCCTGTCGATCCTGGCCACGAATGATGTCCGCTACCACGCGCCTGATCGGCGGCCACTACAGGATGCCATGACCTGCATCCTGCACAAAACCACGATCCACAAGGCAGGTTTCTTGCTGGACGCAAATGCCGAACGCTACCTGAAATCCCCTGCCCAGATGGTGCAGCTTTTCGCCGAATGGCCCCATGCGATCCGGGCCACACGGGATGTGGCCGATGCCTGCCATTTCGACCTGCGCGAACTGGCCTATGAATACCCCAAGGAGACGGTGCCAGAAGGGCGGACGCCGCAGGAATATCTTGAGGAACTGACATGGGAAGGGGCCGCGCAGCGCTATCCGGATGGCGTGCCTGCATCGCTGAAAGAGACGCTGCGCAAGGAACTCATCCTGATCCAGAAACTGGATATCGCCCAATATTTCCTGACAATCCAACAGGTTGTGAACTACGCCCGCTATGACTGCAAACCGCCGATCCTCTGTCAGGGCAGGGGGTCGGCTGCGAACTCTGCCGTCTGCTATGTCCTCGGCATCACCGCCGTGGACCCGGACAAGAATGATCTGCTGTTTGAGCGGTTCATCAGCGAAGAACGCAAGGAACCCCCCGATATCGACGTCGATTTCGAACATGAACGGCGCGAGGAGGTGATCCAGCACATTTACGACAAATACGGACGCGACCGGGCGGCGCTCTGTGCCACAGTCATCCATTACCGCCCGCGCATGGCCGTGCGCGAGGTGGGCAAGGTCATGGGGCTGTCCGAGGATATCACCACGGCCCTCGCCAAAACCATCTGGGGGTCCTGGGGGCGTGAGGTGGGCGCGAAAGAGGCAGCAGAAGCAGGGATCGACCTGAAAGACCCGCTGATGGCGCGCACGATCAGGCTCGCCGATCAGATGATCGGCATGCCCCGCCATCTGGGTCAGCATGTGGGCGGGTTCATCCTGACCGAGAAAAAACTGATCGAGACCGTGCCTGTCGGCAACGGGGCGATGCCAGACCGTACATTCATCGAATGGGACAAGGACGATATCGACGAATTGCGTATTCTCAAGGTTGATGTACTGGCACTCGGAATGCTCACCTGCATCCGCAAGGCGTTTGATCTGATTGAGGCGCATTATGGCAAGCGCTGGACCCTCGCGAGCATCCCGCAAGAGGATGCGGCGGTCTACGATATGCTTTGCAAGGGCGACAGCTTGGGCGTGTTCCAGGTCGAGAGTCGCGCCCAAATGAACATGCTGCCGCGCCTGAAACCGCGCAAATTCTACGACCTTGTTATCCAGGTCGCCATCGTGCGTCCCGGCCCAATTCAAGGCGACATGGTCCACCCCTATTTGCGCCGCCGCAACGGGCTGGAGGCCGAGGAATATCCATCCCCCGCACCACCACATGACCCCGATGAACTGCGCCAGGTTTTGTCGCGCACCAAGGGTGTGCCGATTTTTCAGGAACAGGCAATGAAGCTCGCCATGGTCGCTGCTGAGTTCAGCCCGGATGAGGCGAACCAATTGCGCAAGGCAATGGCCACTTTTCGATCCAAGGGGACAATTGGGGAACTTGAGGAGAAAATGGTCAGCCGCATGATCAAACGCGGCTATGAACCGGAATTCGCCGCCCGCTGTTTCAACCAGATCAAGGGCTTCGGTGATTACGGGTTCCCTGAAAGTCACGCGGCTAGCTTTGCGCATCTGGTCTATGTGTCCAGCTGGATCAAATGCCATTATCCGGATGTATTCTGCGTCGCCCTGCTCAATTCCCAGCCCATGGGGTTCTATGCGCCCGCGCAAATCGTCCGCGATGCGCGCGAACATGGGGTCATCGTGCGGGCGGCGGATGTCAATTATTCCAACTGGGACAACACGTTAGAGCCGGTTGGCCCTGACACCTTTGCCGTCCGGCTGGGTCTGCGCCAGATCGATGGTGTGCGCGAGGATGCGGCGCACCGGATGATGGCTGAACGCCACACGCCCTTTGCCGACCTTGCTGATTTGAAAAAGCGCGCGCGGGTTGATGCGGGCACGATGCGCAAGCTCGCGGCGGCGGATGCGTTCCGGTCCATGACGCTCGACCGGCGGCAGGCGCTCTGGGATGCGCGGGCGCTGCGGGATGCGCCGGACCTACCGCTTTTCGCAGAGAAAAAGGATGAGGGCGAGGAAATCCGCTTTGATCTGCCGCAGATGCCGGTCTGTGAACATGTGGTGGCCGATTACCAGACGACGCGCCTGTCGCTGAAGGCGCATCCGCTGTCATTCCTGCGCAAAAGTATGGCCAAACAGGGCTATACGCGTACCGATGAGCTGGAAACCATGCGCAATGGCCAATCGCTGAAACTCGCCGGGATCGTTCTGATCCGCCAGCGCCCGGGCAGTGCGAAAGGGGTCTGCTTCATTACCGTCGAGGATGAAAAGGGCGTCGCCAATCTGGTTGTCTGGCCCAAGGTCATGGAGGCTTATCGCAAGGTGATCATGCAGGCCCGCGTCATCGATGTGCGTGGCATCATTCAGAAAAGCGATGATGTGATCCATGTGGTCGCGCACCACCTGACGGACCGTAGCGACGCGCTAGCGCGGCTGTCAAACGATGTGATGGAGCCGCCCCTGGCCCATGCTGACGAGGTCAAACGCAATATCGATGTCGATCACCGCATGCGCCATCCGCGCGATGTGCGGGTGATCCCGAAGTCGCGGGATTTTCATTAGGCGGCTGTCTCGTATATTCGGCGATCATGTCGCAAATCTTCCGCCCGGTGGTTACCACCGGGCAGCCCCCGACCCGCCCGTCGCACCATAGGTGCACCGTCCTTCAAACGGCATGACAGGAGGGGGCTTCACCCCCACCCAGGGTCGGGGCTGCCCTCAGCTCAAAGCTCCATATGCGAACATTACCTGACGGTTAACCCACCGTACGTTTTCCGCGTGGGGAAGGTTGCTCAAAACGCCCCAAACCACGTCGCCAGCATCAGCGTCACCAAGAGCGCCACCACCGGGATAACCACCGCGACGACAAAGATCGGCCCATAGGCCTGCCGATGGGTCAGCCCCGCGATCCCCAGCAATGTTACCACAGCGCCGTTATGGGGCAGCGCATCCAGTCCGCCTGTGGCTAATGCGACGATCCGGTGTAAGGCGGCAGGGTCGATCCCTTCGGTCAATGCGGCCTCCAGATAACGCGGGCCAAGTGTGTCGAGCGCGATCGACATGCCCCCTGAAGCCGATCCCGTCAGTCCGGCCAATAAACTCGCCGATGCAGCCAGGCCGGTCAGCGCGCCACCTGGTATCTGATCGGTCAATGCATTGACGGCTGCAAAGGCCGGCAGGCCCGCGACCACTGCGCCAAATCCCACCAGCGCTGCGGTGTTGAACAACGGCAGCAACGCCGCCTGCGATCCCGCGCTCAACGTGGCGCGCCGGTCGCCAAGTCGTGTCCAGGTCAGCATCAGCAACAGCAGGATCGCCAGCGTAATCGCCGCGATCAACGCCCAGACCCCGATCACATCCGATGCCGCGACAGTCCCCCAAGACGCATCCGCCAGATAAGACAGATCAAGACGCGGCAGGATGATCTCTGCCAGCACCCAATTGGCACCAAAAACGGTTAGGATGGGCAAGATTGCACACCAAAGCGGCGGCAGGTCGTGGCTGCGCGCGTCAGCGCCAGTATCGGAAAGTGCGGGTGAGACTGGCCCCTCAACTCGCGCCATATATTGCAGGTAAGCCAGCCCACCCAGTGCCATGATCAGCCCCGCGATCACACCCAAACCCGGCGCGGCAAAGGCATTGGTGCCGAAATAGGGCATCGGGATTGCGTTCTGGATCGCCGGTGATCCTGGCAAAGCGCTCATCGTGAAAGTAAAAGCGCCGAGCGCGATGGCCGCAGGGATCAGGCGCAACGCAATCTGCCCTTCACGGAAGAGAGCGACAGCGAGCGGGTAGACCGCAAAGGCCACAACAAACAGCGACACACCACCATAGGTCAGCACCGCGCAGGACAAAACAACCGCGGGCAGGGCCTGCGTGGCCCCCAACCGCGCGATGATGAACCGCGCGAGTGCCATCGCGGCCCCTGAGTCCTCCATGACCTTGCCAAAGACCGCGCCAAGCAAAAAGAGCGGCAGGAAAGCCACGACAAAACCGCCTGCAGCAGGCATGAAACGCTGGGTCAGCGTGGCCAGGATGGGATCGGCTGCCAGCCCTGCGGCGAACAGCGCCATTGCAGGTGCGGCCAGCAAAACGGGCCAGCCGCGATAGACAGACCAGATCAACAGGCCCAGGGGCAGAAGTAGCGTGAATAGGATCGACATGGTTCAGGGCCTGAGAGCGTTGTCGCGGGGTGTATATCTGCACTTTGCCGCAGCGCAGCATTGCATGCAACGTATGATCCCAGTGTCCGTTTCAGATGTCGCGGTTATCGTCCAGATACGACCTGATCTGCTCCAATGCGGGCAGCAGATCGGTTAGGGTGTCGGTGCCTAAATCCAGCGCGATCCGGGCAAGGGGACCATCCATGCTGGCAATTGCACCAGCTTGCGTGTGGCGCCCCGCATCGGTCAGAAAGACCACCTTGCTGCGGCCATCTGTAGCATGAGGAGCCATGCGGATCAGGCCGCGTTTTTCCAGAACCGAGAGCGTATGGGTCATTGTCGTCTTTGGCACCTGAAACGCATTGGCGATGGCCAGCGGTGTCGTGCCATCGCCAAGCCTGACCAGATGATTGAGCACGGAAAAATGCGATACGTGCAGCCCATCTGGCAGCCGGGCCTGGAACATTGCGCTGCTGAGTTGGTTGATAATCGCAACCTCGTTAAAAAACTGGAACAGCGCCTTGTTCTGGTCGTTCATGCATCCCTCAAATCATCTTGGCCTCCAGCGGCCAGCGTGGGCTTTTGCCCACCTGCGGACCATAGCCCAGACGACAGAGCATTTGCACGGTCTCACCTTCGCGCGCAAGCATCTGATGGACTTGGGCGTAATGCGCTGCCATTTCGGGATATTCCTGCAAAGCCTGGCTGAGCGGTTGCATGTCCACCCCCGCTGTGGTCGCTGCAAGGTTCAGCCGCAGCCAATCGCGACCTGCAATGATCTGGTCGCTGCGGGTATTGCCCGGCGTGGTCTGCCAAAGGTGGCCCATCGCGGTCTGGGTGTTCTCCAGCACCGCAGCCTTGCCTTGCGCGAACATGGTTGATGTCGGGTCCAGCGTGCCTTCGCGGGTCATCAGCCCGAACGCGCCCAGCGTTTCAAACATCGGTCCGGAAAAATCGATCCCGTCGGGGTTCGCCTCTATTTCCGCCTTGCCAATGCGGAACAGATCAACGCTTTCCTTGAACGTGTGGGGCGTTTCGATTTCCACGATCAGCGCCTCCGTTGTGAGCGCGCGCAAAGCCGCGATGCTGGCCTCTGACACATCGCCATCAACGCGGCTGCCATGGATGGCGGCGCGCGCTATGCTGGCAACACTTTCGGGCGCGACGGGGCGGGTGGTATCGAACGGTTCCTTATTCGACCGCCGTTCCATGACGTGGGCAAAGAGGGGGTCCGGTGTGACAGATGGATCGGCCCGGAATGTCGCCACAGCGACAGGGCGCTGGTCGAGCGCGGTCAGGTCGGAGCCTTCGGGGAACACCTCCAGATCAACGGCATAGCCGTCCTGTGCCGCCGCGATCACCATCAGTTCCAGAAAGCAGCCCAGCCCGATCGTGATCTGCCTGTTCAGTGGGTCGGTATGCGGCAGCAACCTTTCCCTGTCCACTGACAGCACAACTTGATCGGACGTCGACAGATCAACGAACCATGGCTGCAGGTTATGGGGATTAGGCGCCAGGATGGCATAGGACAGTGCGCGCATGCGCGGGTCGGTATAGCCCAAGCCCGCTGCCTCCCAAGGGGCCACGGCGCGCGTAGGGCTGCGTGTGGCAATAGTGCCTACGGTCGCGGTCGCCGCCAGAATGACACCGCCGCCTGCGAGGGCCAGAAACTTCCGTCTTTGCATCATTTCAACTCCATATAGTGCGATATGGGACTATATAGTACGATATCGAACCATATGCAAGCTGGGCGTGCTTGGAAGGATCGGCGCTGGATGCTTGGCAGGCATTGGCTTTCGGCAAATTTGCTGCCTAACCTAAGCAAACGATGGGTAAGGAGCATGTATGCCGGGCGAATTGAGACTGGGTGTCGATATCGGGGGGACCTTTACCGATGTTGTTCTTGAAGGCGCGGGCACACAGGTCTCGACCAAAGTGCTGACGACCTACGCCGCCCCGGAAAATGCAATCATTGAAGGCATGCATCAGGTCTGCGACAAGGCAGGGGTAGCCCCCGCCACCATTGACCAGATCATTCACGGCACAACGTTGGCCACAAACGCGCTGATCGAACGCCGCGGGGCAAGAACAGCGCTGATCACCACCGCAGGTTTCCGTGATGTGATTGAAATGCGTACCGAAAGTCGGTTTGAGCAATATGACCTGAACCTGACGCTGCCAGAACCATTGCTGCCGCGGCAGCACCGGTTCACCCTTTCGGAACGTGTCGATGCCCATGGCAAGGTTCTTGTCCCGCTGGCGCGTGAAGAGGTCGAGAACCTTGCAGATCAGATGAAATCCTACGCGTTCGAAAGCATCGCAGTTGGCCTGATCCATGCCTATCTCAACGATAGTCACGAACGCATGATCCGTGATGTTCTGGCAGACAAGCTGCCCGGCGTAATGGTGTCGCTGTCCTCCGAAGTTTCACCGCAGATGCGGGAATATGAGCGCTTTAACACCACCGTCGCTAACGCTTACATCAAACCGCTGATGAAATCCTATCTGGGGCGGCTCAAAGGGCGCTTGGCCCATGAGGGCGCGGATTGTCCGATCTTTCTGATGCATTCGGGTGGGGGGATCATCGGCCTTGACAGTGCGGCAGATTTTCCGGTGCGATTGGTTGAATCTGGTCCGGCCGGTGGCGCGGTCTTTGCCGCTGATATCGCCGCGCGCTTTGGGCTGGATAAGGTGCTTAGCTTTGACATGGGCGGGACCACGGCCAAGATTTGCCTGATCAAGGATCAAACACCCAAAACCGCACGTGTGTTTGAGGTTGCCCGCACCTACCGGTTCAAAAAGGGATCCGGTATGCCGATTTCGATCCCCGTGATCGATATGGTCGAGATCGGGGCAGGGGGCGGCAGCCTTGCTCATGTGGATGCAATGCGTCAGATCCGCGTCGGCCCCGAAAGCGCGGGGTCGGAACCGGGGCCCGCTTGCTACGGGCGCGGCGGTGACAGGCCGGCGGTGACGGATGCGGATCTGATATTGGGGAAACTCGACCCCGACAACTTTGCCGGTGGGTCGATCAAGCTGCATGCCGATGCTGCCGCCGCGACGCTCGATGCTTTGGGTGCACCGATTGATATGGATGCGCTGACAGCGGCCTATGGTCTGGCCGAGGTTGTAGACGAAAATATGGCGAACGCGGCACGGGTCCATGCAGTGGAAAATGGCGAGGATCTTGCCGAATACACGATGATCGCCTTTGGCGGTGCAGCCCCTTTGCATGCGGGACGACTATGCGAAAAGCTGGGTGTCAAGCGGCTGCTTGTTCCGACAGGCGCCGGTGTCGGGTCGGCCATTGGGTTTCTGCGTGCGCCTTTCAGTTTTGAGGCGACGCGCAGCGTCTACATGAAACTGTCGGATTTCGCGCCAGACGAGGTGAAGACCCTGTTGCGGGAATTGGAGGCGGAAGCCACCGGTTTTGTGCGCAGTTGCGATACGCGGGCGGCTATTCATGCCGAATACACGGTTTATATGCGCTATAGCGGGCAAGGCTGGGAAATCCCTGTGCACCTGACCGCGCAGCAGGCCGCAAACCCTGACGCTGCAACGTTTCAGGCGCTTTTTGAGGCTGATTATGAAACCCTCTTTGGGCGTGTTGTTGCGGGCATGGATATTGAAATCACGGTCTGGGCCGTCAACAGCACAACAGATGCGGCCGCCCCCTTGAAGCCGGGCGACACCCCCGCTGCAACACTTGCCGACAGCTCTGCTACGCGGGCGCTGTTTGACCCCGCCCTGGGCAAAACCATCCAAGCGGCAGCTGTTCTGCGCGATGACATGCAGCCCGGCCAGACCGTGCGCGGTCCCGCCCTGATTGCCGAGGATGAGACCACGATAGTCATCCCCGCAAGCCGCAGCGCCATCGCGCGGTCCGATGGCACCATCGACATCACGGAGGTCAGCGCATGAGCAATGTCGCTTATCAGGTCATGTGGAACCGCCTCATCTCCGTTGTTGAGGAACAGGCGCAGGCGCTCGTGCGCACCGCGTTTTCGACGTCGGTGCGAGAGGCAGGGGATCTGTCTGCCGGTGTCTACAACGCCCAAGGCCTGATGCTGGCGCAGGCCGTCACTGGCACACCTGGCCACGTCAATGCCATGGCGGATGCGGTGGCCCACTTCATTCGACGCATAGGGGCGGAAAACATTCACGAAGGCGACGTCTACATCACCAACGACCCGTGGGAAGGCACGGGCCATCTGCATGACATTACTGTCGTCACACCGTGTTTTCACGATGGCAATCATGTCGGGTTTTTCGCCTGCACGGCGCATGTGGTCGATATCGGCGGGCGCGGCTTCGGGGCGGATGCGGCGAGCGTTTATGAGGAAGGGCTTTACATCCCGATCATGAAGTTCGTGGACCGGGGCGACGTTGACGAAACGCTGGTCCGCATGGTGCGGGGCAATGTCCGTGAACCGGATCAGGTGGTCGGTGACATCTATGCGCTGGCGGCCTGTAACGAGATCGGGCAGCGCCGGTTGGCGGAAATGATGCACGAATTTGCATTGACTGATCTCGAAGGGATCGGCGATTTCATTTTGGGCAATTCGCGGCGCGCAGCCTTAGAGCGGATCGCGGCCCTGCCGCGCGACACCGCGACGGGTGGCATGCGCATTGACGGGTTTGATAAGCCCATTGATCTGAAGGTCACGCTGACCATCGCCGAGAGCGGGATCTCTTGCGACTTCACAGGCACGTCCGGTCTGGACAAAAAGGGTATCAACGTGCCTTTGGTCTATACAAAGGCCTATGCGTGCTATGCGCTGAAATGCGCGATCGCGCCTGAAATTCCCAATAACGCGGCATCCTTGGCGCCTTTCAGCGTGACGGCGCCGGTTGATGCGATCGTCAACGCCGTCCATCCAGCCCCCGTCGCATTGCGCCACATCATCGGGCATATGATCCCCGATACGGTCTATGATGCGCTTGATAAGATACTGCCTGCCACGGTGCCAGCTGAGGGGGCAGGGTGTCTGTGCAACTTTCAGGTCAGCCTGCGCCCTGCGCCGGGCGGGCAGGGCCGACGTGCCGAGGTGCTGACCTTTAATTCAGGCGGCGCGGGTGCGCGCCCCAGCTTGGATGGGTTGAATGCCACGGCGTTCCCATCGGGTGTGATGACGATGCCCATCGAAGCGACCGAACATACCGGACCCGTGATCATCTGGCGCAAGGAATTGCGGCCCGACAGCGGTGGCGCAGGACAGTTTCGCGGTGGTCTTGGGCAGTTGATGGAAGTGAGCGCCAGCGCCGGGCATGAATGTGA
Organism: Pseudomonadota bacterium; assembly: GCA_038529695.1. Classification (GTDB taxonomy): domain Bacteria; phylum Pseudomonadota; class Alphaproteobacteria; order Rhodobacterales; family Rhodobacteraceae; genus Yoonia. Next base: position 10,723 of record JBCBDL010000101.1, read on the forward strand.
TTTTTCCGCCATGTTTGACCGGGTCGATCACCCAGCGCGTGGCCGTCAGGGCGGTGCGGATGGCGCACCAACGACCATCGCGCGCAGTGACGGCATTGCCATGCGTGGCAAGGGCAAGCAGTTCGTGCCGGAAGGTGCCCGCATCATGCTCGCCTTTCCCGGAGGCGCAGGTTACGGCCCCGCGTCGCAAAGGGACCCTGCATTGATCAGGCGCGATCTTGCGCGCGGCTATATTTCGGCAGAAGCTGCCATGCGGGATTATGGGCTCAGCGCTGACGATGTTGCTGCCGTCCGCGCCATGGTGGCAAAAGGGGAAAGCACATGAGTGCCGCACCGTCGAAATCAAGCTATGACGTGGTCATCGTCGGCGGCGCGATGTTCGGATCATCGGTCGCTTGGTTTCTGACCGACAATCCCGATTTTGATGGCACCATCTTGGTGGTTGAGAAGGATCCGACATATGAATTCGCGTCCACCTCACACACGAATTCCTGCATGCGTCAGCAATTCAGTGCAGCAATCAATGTGCGCGTGTCGCAGTTTGCAGCCGATTTCGTCAAGAACTTCCGCGCCTATATGGGCGGCGATCCCCGTGTGCCGCATCCCCGCCTGCAAAGCTATGGATATATGTATCTGGCCGATAGCGAAGGTTTTGCAGCGGCGCTGAAGGAAAGCCAGAAATTGCAGGCTGCTTGTGGGGCCGGCACCAGGCACATGACGCGGGATGAGATTGCGCGCGATTATCCGTTCTACAACTTGGATGACATTGTCGCCGGCAACCATAATCTTGTCGATGAAGGGTATTTTGATGGTGCCACGCTCTTTGACTGGTGGAAGCGCTCCGCGAAAGAACGGGGTGTGGAATACCTAACGAACGAGGTGATCGCCATGAACCGGAATGCGGCAGGCAGCCGTGTCGAGAGCGTGATCCTGAAATCGGGTGAGGTGGTGACTTGCGGCACGGTCGTCAACGCCTCTGGTCCGCGGGCGGTGCTGACATCGCGCATGGCCGGGATTGAGATCCCCGTAGAGCCGCGCAAACGCTATACCTATATTTTTGAGGCAGAAGAACCGCTTGATCGCGACCTTCCGCTGACCATTGACCCCTCTGGCGTGCACATGCGGACTGATGGCACCTATTACCTGGCGGGTTGCCCGCCGGACGACGACCCGGCAGTTGATTACGATGATTTCGTCGCAGATCATGGGCTTTGGGAGAACAAGGTCTGGCCTGTACTTGCCCACCGCATCCCGCAGTTTGAAGCAATCAGGCTGCGCAATTCCTGGGTCGGCCATTATGCCTACAATACCTTTGACCAGAATGCGATTCTGGGGCCGCATGTGCAGGTGGAAAACTTCATCTTCGTCAACGGGTTTTCCGGCCATGGGTTTCAGCAATCCCCGGCGATGGGGCGCGGCACGGCGGAGTGGATCACCTATGGTCAATATCGTACGCTTGACCTGACGCCGTTCCATTTTGATCGGATCGCGCAGGGGCAAAAATTCCTAGAGAAGGCCGTCATATGAAGATGCCAAGGAACGCATTCCTCGCAGCTTTGCGCGATGGGCAAAAACAGATTGGTCTTTGGGTCAGTCTTGCCAGCAATTATGCTGCTGAAGTCACCGCAGGTGCGGGCTATGACTGGCTGGTCGTCGATATGGAACACAGCCCCGGTGACATGCAGACGACGCTCAGCCAGTTGCAGGCGATTGCACCCTATCCCGGCACGGCGATTGTGCGCACGCCGTGGAATGATACGGTGATGGTCAAACGGCTGCTCGATATCGGGGCACAGGGTATTCTGTTTCCCATGGTGCAATCGGTCGAAGAGGCGCAGGCGGCGGTTGCCGCGACCCGCTATCCCCCAGACGGTATACGCGGTGTGGCCGGGTCCATGCGTGGCAGCCGCTTTGGCCGGATCAGCGATTATTATGCCCGCGCGAATTATGAAACGGCTGTGATTGTGCAGGTTGAAACGCGGAC